>JBASTN010000115.1:0-18517 GCA_049274915.1 Solirubrobacterales bacterium | reverse complement strand
CCCCACGACCACCGCGGTCGGCCAAAGCCCCGCGCCGGCGCTCAGGCGGACTGCCCCGACTGCCGTGGCTGCGTCTGGCCAAGTGGTTCGTCATCTGGGCGTTCTCGTGGATCTTGATCTCGGGGGTCTTGTTCATCATCTCGGCGACGATCGAGTCCGGAAAGATCTCCGACGAGACCAATGCCCAGCTCGGTGGCGGCGGCAACTTCGTCACCAGTCCTGGAACGGTTTTGGTGCTCGGGCTCGACAAGCGACCACCAGGATCTAAGGAGCCGGGTGCCGACGCGGCCGGACGCTCTGACTCGATGGTGTTGTTGCGTGCTGGCGGCGGAGCCTCGCAACGACTCTCGATCCTGCGTGACAGTTACGCCGAGATCCCCGGCTACCAGGCCCAGAAGATCAATGCTGCCTACGCGCTCGGCGGTACGCCGCTAACGGTCCAAACGGTCGAGAACTACCTCGGCAACGGACTCGAAATCAACCACGTCGTGATCGTCGACTTCGAACGGTTCCCCGGATTGATCGACGCGCTGGGTGGGATCAACATCGAGGTGAAGGAGCGCTGTATCCGCAGCACATTTGGCGGCAAGACGTTCAAGTTGAGACGCGGCGAACACCACCTCAACGGCGAGCAGGCGCTGCGCTACGCGCGCGTCCGTAAGAACGCCTGCGTGTTATCTGAAGATGATCGCGACCGGGCTCGTCGCCAGCAAGCCGTGATCTCGGCGATGAAGTCAAAGGCCTTCAGTCCGATCGCGTTCGTACGACTTCCGTGGATCGCGTGGGCGGCACCGAAGGCGATAATCACCGACATGAGCTCGTTCACATTGATGGGCTTCTTGGCCGGCGTTTCAACGGCCGACAACGCCGAAACCCGCGTGCTCACTCCGAGCGGCGCGGGTCCTGGCGGAAGTCTGATCGTGACGGAAACCGAACGCGCGAACGCGGTGCGGCGGTTCCTTCGCGACTAGCGCCTCTCGCGAGGCAAGGGTTTAGTAGGCGGCCGGCGGTTGCGGCGGAGGCGGCGGCTGAGTCTCGTCGTAGACACGAGTCTGAGTCACGACGCCTTCGCGGCGAGCGTTGGCCATTAGGAACAAGCCGATCAACAGTCCGATGATGCCCGCGATCATAAGGATCACGCCCACCGTCTGGATCTCGATGCCGGCAACTGAGGTGGTCACGGCGAACTTGAGGATCGCACCGACCGCTATGAGGAATATGGAAGCACCAATTGTCATGGTGCGGATATGCCCCGCGTCGGGTGAATTCAAACGCTCGAGGCGCGGCGCCGTCAGTTTATGGCTACTTGGCGCTGCCGGACGAGCTGCTGTCGGAGCTGCTCTTGGCGGGACCTGAGGTATTGGCGGGACTTGAGGTAGAAGAGTCCGTCGAGCTTGACTTTGAGCCGGAGTCACTGGCATTGCTCTCCCCGCTCGACGACGACCCGCTGCTAGAACCCGAATCTGAGTCGGTGCCGGCCTTCGGCCGCCGCTTGCTGCCGTAGTCGGTGTTGTGGAATCCGGATCCCTTGAAATGGATCGCAGGCGCGGTGTAGACGCGCTCGACCGGGACACCAGTCTCGGGATCTTTGGTCAGGGGATCATCGGAGAACTTCTGGATGATCTCGAACGTTGTGCCATCCGGGCGCTTGTATTCGTAGATCGGCATTCACGCTTAGGATAGCTTTACGGCTTGATTTGACCGTTAGCGATGCGGTTTGACAGGCTTTTCAAAGGGGTTTTACGGGGCATGACTACTGAATCTGACCAGACTTCCAACGCAGCCGAGGCCGTGACACCCGAGGCCGTGACAGCCGAGGCTGTGACAGCCGAGGCCGTGACAGCCGAGGCCGTGACAATGGAGAAGATCGTCGCGTTGTGCAAGCGCCGCGGTTTCATCTTCCAGTCGTCGGAGATCTACGGCGGGCTTGCCAGCACGTACGACTACGGCCATTACGGAGTCCTGCTCAAGAACAATGTCAAGGACGAGTGGCGTCGTGCCGTCGTCCAGGAACGCGATGACGTCGTGTTGCTCGACGCAGCGATCCTGATGCACCCCAAGACGTGGGAGGCCAGCGGCCACCTCGAAGGCTTCAGCGACCCGCTGGTGCAATGCATGGGCGACTGCAAGCGACGCTTCCGCTACGACCACCTGGTCGAGGCGCTCGAAGCCGACGGCAAGCCGACCGACAACGTCGTCTGCCCGGTCTGTGGCGGTGAACTGTCTGAGCCGCGCCAGTTCAATCTGATGTTTGAAACAAACATGGGCCCGGTCAAGGACGAGGGCAGCACGATCTACCTGCGACCAGAGACCGCCCAGGGCATTTTCGTCAACTTCAAGAACGTCATGCAGTTTGCGCGCAAGAAGCTGCCGATGGGAATCGCGCAGATCGGCAAGTCATTTCGCAACGAAATCACGCCCGGCAACTTCATCTTTCGCACGCGTGAGTTCGAGCAGATGGAGATCGAGTACTTCGTCCCGCCGGCGATGGCCCAGCAGGCACACAAGGACTGGATGGACGCCCGCATGCAGTGGTACGTCGACCTCGGTATCCGACCCGACCATCTGCAGCTACGCAAGCACGAGGGCGACGAGCTGTCGCACTACAGCTCCGCCACCAGCGACGTCGAGTATCTCTTCCCGATGGGCTGGAGCGAGCTAGAGGGCATTGCCAACCGCGGCGATTTCGATCTCACTCAACACGCCAAATTCTCCGGCGAGAAACTTGAGTACATGGATCCGCAGACGAACGAGAAATACGTTCCGCATGTGATCGAGCCGTCAGCGGGCGCCGATCGCGGAACGCTCGCTTTTATGGTCGACTCTTACGACGAAGAGAACGTCGAGGACCGAGAGCGAGTTTTGCTGCGCCTGCATCCGCGCTTGGCACCGGTAAAAGTTGCGGTCTTGCCGTTGTTCAACAAGGACGGCATGCCTGAGAAGGCGCGGGCGCTCTATGAAGAGCTGCGTCCGTTGATGCAGGCCGAGTACGACACCGGCGGGTCGATCGGTAAGCGCTATCGCCGTCAGGACGAGATCGGCACCCCGTGGGGAATCACGATCGACCACGAATCACTTGAGAACGACAGCGTCACGCTGCGCGACCGCGACACGCTCGAACAAACTCGTCTACCGATCGGCGACGTTGCCGGCGAACTGACGAAGCGCCTTGCGGCGGACTGGAAAACCCCGAAGCTGGGTTGAACGGGCTGCCGCCCGGCTAAGCGGAGGCTGGCGAGTCGTCGTGGTTTGACTTCGCGCCCAGCAGGAATAGCGCGGCGTCGATATCTGCGGCGATAGTCTCGTCGTGGTCGCCCTTCGGGTCCTCGAACATCTCAAGCGCGAGGCCGTTGGTCATCGCCAACAGAGCCGATGCCGTGCCCAAGGGTGAGTGGCGCATCTTGAAAGCGCCGCGGCCTTCGAGCTCTTCGAGAACTTCGGCGAGCTGACCGCGGGTCCGACGGTTGTACTCGGCGACTTCGGTGCCGATCTCGGGGTGGCGACGCGCCTCTCCGATGATTTCGAACGCGAGTAGGAATAGCTCCGGCTCAAACTCAAGGATGTCTTGAAGGTTGGCGAGCAGGACGTTTACGAGCTCTTCGGCGCTCCCGGCAGCGTCGGCGCTGGCCTTGATGATGTCGATCAGACGGTCGGTTTCGCGCCGCACGACTTCGATCAGCAGACGCTCCTTCGAGCCGAAGTAGTAGTGCAGCAGCCCGCGGCTGACACCGGCTTCACGGGCGACGTGATCGAAGGTCGCGCCGGTTGCTCCGTAGTTGGCTACGCACTTGCGCATCGCCTCGACGATGCGAGAAGCCTTATCGTTCTTGAGGTCTTGGCTCGCCTTGTCGTCCAGCGGCGAGATGGCCTGTGTGTCGGGTGTAGTCAAAAGTTGGTCCAGTTTGCTAGGTGTAGGCAGTTATATTGGCTGATCGGCCAGTCTGAACGGAGGGTAATGTCCCGGGATCACGCTTTCAGGCTGCAGATCGCGGATTTTCTGCCACTGAGCCAGTAGCGTTTCACGTTCCGGAAATTCGTCCGGCAGGGTCATCGATTCAAAGTACTCGGGCAGCGGTCCTACGCAGTCGCTCGGAATCGCGACCAGGCCGTCGTCGGTGTCGACCAGCAGAGTGATCAGACCGTCGGCGTGACCAGGCGTAAGCATCCAGCGAAGCCCCGGTTCAATTTCCCCTTCGTCGCCGTCGAGAACTTCGACATCACACAGCTCAAGTAGACCCTTTTGGATGTCGGCGTATGGAGCTTCAAGCTCCTTCTGGTGCACCCATACGCGGCGACCCGGGAACTCGACCAGCGCACCGACATGATCGAAGTGCATGTGCGTGAGGATCACGTCTTGCACGTGAAATGGATTGACCCCCATGCCCTCGATCGCGGATGTGTATGGCGCTCCTTGCATTGCAACTCCCGGATCCACTATGTACCTCTTCGCCGCCTGAATCAAGCAGGAATTTGGTATCACGAGCATCGCGGCGTAATCACCCCGGTTTTGGATCGCTTTATACGCGTGAAAGCCGGTAGGAGAGTCAACTGCTGACCGTTCCGTAAGCGTGCCGAGACCAACTTCGAAGACGATTCGCCGCTCGGGGATCAACAGATCCACCCGGTGCGAGCCGGTTGCGGTCGAGTCTTCGGCGCGGCCGGACACCGGTATCCCCCTATTTACTCAATGCGGAGTTGAGAACGCGGTGGCTACGCGGAGCCGTTGGTGCTGGTTGTCGAGCTGTACTGAAACTCTTCCTCGGCACCGAACAGCGTGTCGAGCACCTTCTTGCGGAGACCTTCGTTGGTGGCGATTGCACCGACCGCCGCGATCACGCCGAGTACGATCAGCTTCTTCGCGAAACCACGCTTCTTCGGCGGTTCGATCAGCGATTCGCGGGCTTGCTTGACACCCTTGATCGCGTCTTCGAGCTCACGGCGAAGCTTCTTGTCCTTGGCGAGGTCGTTCGTGTCCCAGCCTTTTGAGCTTGCACGATCGAAAGCCTTGCGCGCTGACTTGAGCGCGGTGACGGCGTTGTCGCGCAGCTCTTTGTCCTCGATCAGCCGTTGGATGTACGGGTTGCCCTTGGCATTCTGACCCGCCTCAAAAAGTTTGTGGTTGATCTTGCTTGCTGAATCAGTAACTGCCATGGCTTCCTACTCCTTGTCGATTGCCCTCAGAATACAGAAAATCACTACCGCGCCAGTAAGCCTGTACCCGCTGACGCCGCGGGTCATGCGCGCTTCCCCGCCCCGGGTTTAGCCGAACGGCCGTTGGGCGATCGTTTCGAAGTTGGTTTCGTGGCCGATTTCGTTACCGGCTTTTTCGTCGTTTGAGCTCCGCGGGCTGCTTTCGGGGTGGGCTCAAGCGCGATTTTCAGAACTTCGTCGATCGATTCGACAAAGCGGAACTTGATCCGCTTCAGCAGCGCCTTGGGGATCTCCTCGACGTCGATCTCGTTGTCTTTTGGTGCGATCACGATCTTCATCTCGGCCTGCTGGGCGGCGAGCGACTTCTCTTTGAGTCCGCCGATCGGCAGAACCTGGCCGGTCAGGGTCATCTCACCGGTCATCGCAACGTCGTGGCGCACGCAGCGACCGGTGATCAGCGACGCCAGCGCGGTCGCCATCGTGATACCGGCGCTCGGGCCGTCCTTTGGTACCGCGCCCGCGGGCACGTGAATATGGATGTCGTGCTTGGCGAACCAGTCGGCAGGCACGCTCGCGCCGAGTTGGTCGGCGTGACCCTTGACGTAGCTCAGCGCGGCCTGCGCCGACTCGCGCATTACGTCGCCGAGCTGGCCGGTGATCGTCAGCGCTCCCGTGCCCGGGTAGGCGGTCGCCTCGATGAACAGCACGTCGCCGCCCACTGGGGTCCAAGCCAGGCCGGTCGCGACTCCCGGCTCGTGCGCACGGCGACGAGCATCCTGGCGAACCTTACGGCTGCCGAGCAGCTCCGGAATCTGGGCGGCGCGGATCGTTCGCTTGCTCTTGCGCGTGCCCTCCGCGAACTCGCGTGCGACCTTGCGACAGACCGCGCCGATCTGGCGTTCGAGGTTTCGCACGCCGGCCTCGCGGGTGTAACCGCTGATGATTTCGACCAGCGCGTCGTCGGCGAAGGCGATCTTGCTGGCGCTCAGACCGTTGCGCTCGGTCTGGCGCGGTACGAGGTAACGCTTGGCGATCTGCAGCTTGTCCTGTTCGGTGTAGCCCGAAAGCTGGATCACTTCCATACGGTCGCGCAGTGGACCGGGAATCGGGTCCATCATGTTCGCGGTTGCGATGAAGGTGACGTTGCTGAGATCGAACGGCAGATCGAGGTAGTGGTCGCGGAAGGTCGCGTTCTGCTCGGGGTCGAGCACTTCGAGCATCGCGCTGGACGGGTCACCACGGAAGTCTGAGCCCATCTTGTCGATCTCGTCGATCATCAGTACCGGGTTGTTTGAGCCCGCGTCGCGCATCGCGCGGATGAACGTGCCTGGCATCGCTCCGACGTAGGTACGACGGTGGCCGCGGATCTCGGCCTCGTCGCACACGCCGCCGACGCTGATGCGTTCGAAGTTGCGACCCATCGCGCGAGCGACGCTGCGACCAAGGGAGGTTTTGCCGACGCCCGGCGGACCGACTAGGCAAAGGATCGTCCCTCGCGCGTCGGGTTTGAGTTTGCGGACGGCGAGGAACTCGATCAGCCGGTCTTTGACGGTCTCGATGTCGTAATGGTCTTCATCAAGGACTTTTCGGGCATGTCTGAGGTCGAGGTTGTCCTCGGTCGACTCGCTCCACGGGAGCGAGAGGATCCATTCGAGGTACGTGCGGATCACCCCGTACTCGGCCGCCGCAGCGGGAAGCCGCTCGAGACGTTCAAGTTCGCGCGTCACTGCCTTGAGGACCTCTTCGGGTAGGTCGGCCGCTTCGATCTGCTGGCGGAGTTCTTGTGCCTCGGCGGCGTCGGGGTCGGATTCGCCGAGTTCGTCTTGGATCGCCTTGAGCTGCTGGCGCAGAAAGAACTCGCGTTGCGAACGGTCAACTTCTTCCTGGACCTGGGTCTGGATCTTCGTGCCCATCGCGATTACGTCCGCCTCGCGGGCGAGAAACTGGGCGAGTCGACGTAGCCGTCGCGAGACGTCGGTTTCTTCGAGCAGCTCCTGCTTCTCGTCGGTCTTCAGCCGCAGCGAACTGGCGATTACGTGGACCAAGGCGCTGGGATCGTCGACATTGGCGACCGCGACCATCAGTTCTTCAGGCAGGTAGGGGACGTTCTCGACGATCTGGTTGAACGAGGCCTGCACGCTGCGAACCAGCGCCTCGAGTTCGGTCGACTGCTCGATCACGTCGGGCTGTTCGACGATTCGCGCGACTAGGTAGGGCGTCGTTCGTACGTAGTCGGTCAGCCTGATGCGCTGCGACCCCTGGACGAGCACGCGCAGTGTCTCGTCGGGCATCTTCATCATCCGCGCGATCGTGCCAACCACGCCGACGTCGAACAGTTGGTCTGGGCCGGGGTTTTCGTTCTCGGGGTCGCGGCTGGCGACCATCGCGATCATGCGGTTGCCCGCCAGGACGTCGTTGACCAGTTCGATCGAACGCTCCTGCCCGATCGCCAGGGGTGTCAACGTGTCGGGGAAGGTGACGGTCTCGCGCAGCGGCAGGACCGGGAGGACATCCGGCAGGAACGAGTTGCCGAACTCAACTTGCTGTGGCTCGCCAGACGAGGTGATCTCGATGACCCGGTCGTCGTCGGCCATCAGTCTTCGACCTTTCGCTGCGTCTTCTTGATCGGCGTCAAAGTGATCTTCTCGGGCTCGGCGAGCGGCAGCTCAATCCGCAGCATGCCGTCCTCGTATGTCGCTTTGGCGGCGTCGGGCACGACATCCGCACCGAGCTCGATCACGCGACGGAAGAGGCCGTGCTCGATCTCGATCTGTTGGTACAGCAGGTTTTGGTCTTCGCAGCCTTTGCGCTCGCCGCCGATCACCAGGCGACGACCCTGCACCTCGAGTGCGACATCGTCGATCTCAATCCCCGACAGATCTGCGGTGACGACCGCACGCGGTGGATCGCCGGTGTAATAGACATCGACTTTCGGCTGGAATCCGCGGCGCTTGCTGTTTGAGACTCCAACGCGCTCCCAGGTGTGGCCGAACAGTTCATCGAGCTGGCGGCGCATTCTTTCGAAATTCGCAAATAGTTCGTCGTCGCGCATCGGTCACAAACCTACACAATGCCGCATCGCGTCAGACCGATTGACCGCGGCGAGGCCGACTGTCAATGTGCCGACCGGGGATGGTTAGAGAACGAATACAGACCCTTCGCCGGCGACCGCCACTGGACCGCCGAAGGCATCTTCGGCCTCCGTCTTAGCCCACAGCTGATCGAGCTCGTCGGACATGTGGGTCAGCACCAGCCGCTGTGCGTTGGCGCGGTTGGCGTGCTCTCCGGCCTCCTGAGCGGTTAGGTGTCCACGTAGTCCGGTGCGCTCGGGACGAGGCAACGTTGCTTCGAGAATCAGCAGATCCGCGTCGCGTGCGAACTCGACGATCTCATCGTTGGGACGGCAGTCGGCGCCGAAGACGAAGCGTTTGCCATCGCCGTCAGTGAACTCGATAGCCCATGTGTCGATGTAGTGCGGGACCGGCTGGAAGCGCAGCTTCAGGGCACCAATCGTTAGGCCTTCCACCGGGTCATACTCGTGAACATCGAATGCTCGCTCGATCAAGTCGCCGGCACCGATTGCCGCGGCGACGTCGTTAACGACCTCGAGTCCGTTGGGCGGTAGGTAGAGCGGTGGCCGTGACGGTTCCGCGACCCCGGCCCAACGAGCGACGGGCACCGGCTGCTGGCGCGGCGCGTAGGCGAGTGCAAAGGCGTACGGGATCAGGTCGAAGAAGTGATCGGCGTGCATGTGACTGATCACGATGGCGTCGGTCAGGGTGTAGTCGCGCACTCGGCGCAGCTTCGCGAACACTCCGTTGCCGCACTCGAGTGCGATACAGGTGGATGAGTCTTCGACCAGGTAACCGGAACAGGCGCCACCGGCGTCCTGCCAAGCCGGTGATTTTCCTAGGACGGTGACCCGCATGACTCAATCTTCGCCGATGACAGCCGCGCCGATCAACGGCTGCAGCGGCAGTTGCGTTACTGGACGGTAGCGGCCTTTGTTGCACGTTGGCGAGTCAGACCCCGTCGCGGTGAGGTGCGAGACGTGGGTTCCATGAAGAGGTGAGACACGGGCTCCGCCGCGATGCCAGTCGGCGCTAGCTGCGCTGCTCGAACACCCAGGCCGCCCGTGTGCGCTCCTGGCGGAACACGAGCGTCAGTTGCTGCGGCGGCTTGAGACCCTGTTCGTGATGCCGAAAGGTCGGACAGGCCTCGCTCTGATCTAGAGCGCAGAGCATGTTGCGGGCGAAGTAACAATCGGCGCAGGCCGGCTTGGATTTACGCGGACGCCTAGCGCGCGGCGCGGCGGGCTTGGCAGTGGAAGCGGCTGCCGGATTCGCGGCGCGGCGGGCGGACCGGGGGGCTACGGGAGTCGCTGCGGGAGCCGTCGCCGAACCCGCGTTTCGGGTCGTTTTTGGCGCTGAGGATCGGCTCGTCTGCATCGGGTTTTCAACCTAGCGCAGCATCCGCCGCCGCTCCCGGGGGACCTCGCAAATCGCACAGATTTCTTTTCGCGATCTCGTTGGTGAGACGTCGCGATGTCGTCACAAATCGCAGTCTTCGTTACTCGATGGCGGGGGTGCGTAGGCGCCGCGGCGGCAGGCCTCGGCGCGTGCTCCTAGGGGCACAGGGTGAACGGCCGGCAAAGGAAAGCCCCTCGCGGCGGCAGGCCGGAGGGGCTTTGAATGTGGGGGCCGCGCGCGCGGAGGGCGGGGTCTAGACCCGCGCCAACGCCTCGACCAGCTCAGTAACGGCCTCGGCGGAGTTCTTCAATGCAGCCGTCTCGTCGTCGGAGAGGTCGATCTCGATGATCTCTTCAACTCCGCCGGCGCCGAGCTTGACCGGGACGCCGACGAACAGGCCGTCCATGCCGTACTCGCCCTCACAGAGTGCGGCGCACGGGATTACGCGCTTCTGGTCGTGGATGATCGCGTCAACCATCTCGACCGTCGCGGCGCTCGGGGCGTAGTAGGCGCTGCCCTTCTGCAAGAACTTGACGATCTCGGCACCGCCGTCGCGGGTGCGCTGAACGATCTCCTCGAGGCGACCGGCGCTGATCTTCTGCGAGACCGGGATGCCTGAAACGTTGGTGTACGAGACGACCGGGACCATTGTGTCGCCGTGGCCGCCGAGCACGAAGCCAGTGACGTCGCGGGTCGAGACGCCGAGCTCCCAGGCGAGGAAGGTGCGGAAACGGGCAGAGTCGAGCACGCCGGCCATACCGACCACGCGCTGACGCGGGAATCCGGTGACGTCGTAGACGACGTGGCACATCGCGTCAAGCGGATTGGTCACGACGATCACGATCGCGTCTGGTGAGCGCTCGGCGACTTCTTTGGCGACGCCGCCGACGATCTCTTTGTTCTTTGCGAGCAGGTCGTCACGGCTCATGCCGGGCTGACGCGGGAATCCAGACGTGATGACGACGATGTCGGAGCCGGAGGTCTCTTCGTAGCCGGTCGTGCCGGTCAGCGTGGCCTCGTATCCGACGACGGGTCCGGCCTGGTTGAGGTCGAGTGCCTTGCCCTGCGGAATTCCGTCAACGATGTCCACAAGTACTACGTCTGCGTAGTCACGCTCGGCGAGACGCTGGGCACACGTTGCGCCTACGTTGCCGGCACCTACGACGGTGATCTTCTTTCTGCTCATGGGGAAAGGGACTCCTTAAGTCTCTATGGCGCGAGCACGCGCCCGCGAGTGGGATACGTCTGAGTGAATGGGGGATCGCGTCGAGCGGGTCGTGACCCGTGCGCGGCGCGCCGAGATGCGCAGCCGTTCGCGTTCCAGATGCAAAAAGTAGCGGCCCCGCGGAGCCGGGCACCTCTAATCGCCCGACGTGACCTCGTCCCGCACGGCTTTGCGTGATTCGGCCTCACCCGGCGGGGCTTCCTCCGCCTCGGACTCCATGCGTTCGGCAACGGGCACGTCGATCCGCAGGATCAGCTTCTTCAGACGGCCATCGTTACGAATCACGAAGTCGTCCAGCGGTCCCATCCAGCCGCGTGAGAACTTGAGCAGGTTCCAGCGCTTCGGAACCAAGGTCTTGATTGCGCGCCTTTCGACTCCACGCGCGATCGCCTCACCGGCCTCGTCCTGGCTGAGCTGCTTCTGTAGTCCCGGCGGTGTGTGCTTGATGATCTCGTCTGCGAGTGGGTCGGTCAGGGCACCGCGCACCATCGCAGTGTCGATAAAGCCGAAGTATGCGACACCGGCGGATGCGCCATGTGGAATCAGTTCCGCGCGCATGGCCCTCCCGAGCTGTTCGACCCCGGCCTTGGCGACCGCGTAGGGCGACTGGCCGACACCGTTAAAGAACGCGTAGATCGATGCGACCACGACGACGTGACCTTGCCGTTCGATCACCTGATCGAGTCCGGCCTTCACCGTGTTCCAGACGCCGATCAAGTCGACATCGATCACCCGTTGAAAATCCTCGGTGCGGCTGGCGCGGACCGTGGCCAGCGGTGCCGATATTCCGGCATTGGCAATCACGATGTCGATTCCGCCGAACTGCTTGACGCCGGCCGCGACCGCGTTGTCGAGCGCGTTCGGGTCGGTCACGTCTGCCGCCAGCACAAGTAGCCGCTCTGAGCCGACAGAGCCGGGCATCGCGATCGTGTCGGCCGCGGCTTGAGTTAGCTCCGCGTCGAGGTCGGTCATCACGATCGATGCGCCGCGTTTATACAACGCCCGAGCGGTGCCGAGGCCGATGCCTCCAGCCGCGCCGGTGATCAACGCGACCTTCCCGTCTGCTGGAAACTTCATAAAACCAGCGGCTCCGGCCCTAGGCCTACAGCTTCGCGATGATCGCGTCGGCGTACTCGCTGGTCCCGACCGCGGTCGGGTCGTCACGGTGCGGCTTGAGGTCGTAGGTGACGTCTTTGCCCTCGCGGATCACGTCAGCGATTGCGTTCTCAAGTCGGTCGGCGGCGTCGTCTTCGTCGAGGTAGTGCAGCATCATCACTCCCGAAAGCATCAGAGCGGTCGGGTTGATCTTGTTCTTGCCCGCATACTTCGGAGCAGAACCGTGGACCGCCTCGAAGACGGCGAACTCGTCGCCGATGTTCGCTCCCGGCGCCACGCCGAGTCCACCGATCATGCCGGCGGCGAGGTCGGAAACGATGTCGCCGTAGAGGTTCGGCAGAATGATCAGGTCGTACTCCTCTGGGCGCATCACCAACTGGTTACAGAGGTTGTCGATGATCCGCTCTTCGAACTCGATCTCGGGGTACTCGGTCTCGGCGATGCGAGTGCCCTCGCGCAGAAACAAGCCGTCGCTGAACTTCATGATGTTGGCCTTGTGCGCCAGCGTGACCTTTTTGCGGCCGTGCTTTTTGGCGTACTCAAAGCCGGAGCGGACGATCCGCTCGGTGCCGAAAACGGAGATCGGCTTGATTGAGATACCGGCGTCCTCGCGGATACGGGTGCCCGACAGCTTCTCAAGCTCGTCGATCAGCTCGAGTGCCTCCGGCGAACCCATCTCGAACTCGATTCCGGCGTAGAGGTCTTCGTGATTTTCACGGATGATCACCAAGTCGCTCTCAGGGAAGCGGGTCTTGACGCCTTCGTAGGCCTTGCTCGGACGCTGGCAGCTGTAGAGGTCTAGCTCTTTGCGCAGCGCGACGTTGACCGAGCGGAATCCGGAGCCGACCGGGGTCGTGATCGGCCCCTTGATCGCAACCTTTGTGCGCTTGATCGATTCGATCACGCGGTCGGGCAGCGGCGTGCCCTCGGCCTCGTAGACGTCGATACCGGCGTCTTGCCAGTCCCAGTCAAACTCGACCCCGGTCGCTTCGAGGACACGGCGGGTCGCCTCTGAGATCTCGGGTCCGGTGCCGTCACCGGGGATAAAAGTCACTTCGTACGCCACGTCGTTTCCTCGCTTATATCTGGAATTCGGGTTCGAACGCCTGTCCGATCGGGCCATCCGCTGCCAACCCAGCGAGGTTAGCCTGACAATATGAATGCCATGTTCGGTGGTTCACAGGGAATGCCGTTGTTTCGCGTCGCTGGCATCAATGTCACCGCGAACTGGTCGTGGCTGCTCGCGCTGGCGTACGTGGTGGTCGTTCTATCGGGCGACTACGAATCGATGCTTGGTGACGGCGAACAGGCACAGGCCTATATCTGGGCGGTCGGAGTTTCGTTCCTCTTCTTCGGGTCAATCATCCTGCATGAGTTCGGCCACGCGATCGTCGCACGGCGCAACGGAATCGGGATCCTTGGCATCGAACTCTGGCTACTCGGTGGGCTGGCAAAGATGGATCGTGATCCAAAGACTCCCGGCGTCGAGTTCCGGGTTGCCGCGGCAGGACCGCTGGTCACATTTCTTGTGTCGGCTGTCTGTTTAGGGGCGGCGTTTGCCATCAACGCCGATCAGGCGAGCCATCTGGTCACGTTCCAGTCCGAAGCCGGCGACGACGCGCTGCTGGCCAGCGTGGTCTGGCTTGGGCTGGTCAATGCGTTCCTCCTGGTTTTCAACTTGATCCCTGCTTACCCACTCGACGGCGGCCGGATCGCCCGCGCGACTGCCTGGCGCCTGACGGGTTCCCGCGAGCGCGCGACCACCTTCGCGGCGACGCTTGGTGGCGCGTTCGGCTACCTGTTGATCTTTGTCGGTGTGCTGTTGATTTCGCGGGTCCCGATCTCCGGCGTGATCTTCATCTTCATGGGCTGGTCGCTCGCGCAGTCAGCGCGCGGAGCCCGAATCGAACGCAACTTGCTTGGCGAGGCGAGCTCGCTGACCGTCGAGGACGTGATGGACCGTCAGCCGGTGGCGATCGGCGATCAGATCTCCGTCGATCGGGCGCTCGATGAGTTCTTCTGGCGATACAAGTGGCCGTGGTTTCCCGTGGTCGATACCGCAGGACGATTTGTCGGTCTGGTCGAGCAGCACGCGGTCGATCTGGTCGACGAGGGCGACCGGACGAGCCGTTTCATCGGCGAACTCGTGGCCCCAGACTCTGGCCGTGCTCGCTCGGTTCCGGTCGATACGCCGCTGACCGCCGTGCTCGCCAATGAAGGAATGCGCGACTACGGCGCGCTCGTCGCGATCGACGATCAGGGCGTCATGCGCGGAGTGATCACGATCGAACAGGTTCAGCGTGGGTTGCGCGATGCGATCGCGCGTGCCACGCGCACTACGGCACCCGCCAGCGAGTGAGCCAGCGGCATTCTGCCGTATGGACGGTATGCCAACTGCTCGTCCGTCATAGCTCCAGGCCGGAACCCCTTCGATTTGAGCGGACTGGGATTTGAGCGGACTGGTTAGCCAGCCGGGGTGCCACGGGGGTGTATTTCTGGCACAGGTCGATTTCAAACCTCGCGACGGCCCGACCGCAGTGCCAAGCCCGGGTAGGAAACGTGTACTAGGCTTGCGCCGCCTTGCCAGAGCATGACGTCCTAGTTATCGGGGCCGGCCTCGCCGGTCAACGCGCCGCACTCGCCGCTGCAGAGCAGGGGGTGACTGTTGGCATCGTCAGCAAGATCCACCCGGTGCGCTCACACAGCAACGCTGCGCAAGGTGGCATCAATGCTGCACTTAACCCCGACGACTCCTGGGAATCGCACGCATTCGACACCGTCAAAGGTTCTGATTACCTCGGCGACCAGGACGCGATCGAGATCATGTGCAGTGAAGCTCCCGAGGAGATTCTGCACCTTGAGCATCTCGGCGTCACCTTTCACCGCAACGACAAGGGCGAACTCGGCACACGCGCCTTCGGTGGCGCCTCGGCTGCACGCACGTACTACGTAGCCGACATCACCGGCCAGGCGATCCTGCACGTTCTTTATGAGCAGATGCTCAAGTACAGCGACCAGATCGACCGCTACGAAGAGTGGTTCACCGTCGGCCTGGCAATCGGTGACGACGGCCGCTGCACCGGCGCGATCATGCGCAATATCCGCGACGGTGCGCTCGAGGTCTTCAGTGCCAAGACGGTGATCCTTGCGACCGGCGGCTCTGGCCAGATTTATCAGCCGACCACGAACGCCTTGGTCTGCACCGCCGACGGTATGGCGATGGCCTACCGCGCCGGCGCCGCGCTGATGGACATGGAGATGATCCAGTACCACCCGACCACGCTGCTGGGCAACGGGCTGCTGATCACCGAAGGAGCCCGCGGCGAGGGGGCGCACCTTTACAACGCGCTCGGCGAGCGCTTCATGGAGAAGTACGCGCCGAACAAGATGGAACTTGCGTCGCGTGATGTCGTTTCGCGCGCCGAGCAGACCGAGATCAACGAAGGCCGCGGTTTCCCCGATGGCTCGGTTCACCTCGACGTCACCGTCGTCCCGAAGAAGCGCATCCATGAGGCGTTGCGCGAGATCGTCATGGTCGGCCGCGACTTCGCGGGCATCGACATCACCAAGGAGCCGATCCCGATCAAGCCGGGTCAGCACTACATCATGGGTGGCGTCAAGACCGATGTCGACGGTCAGACCGACATTCCCGGTCTCTACGCCGCCGGTGAGGTCGCCTGCGTCTCGGTCCACGGCGGCAACCGCCTCGGTGCCAACTCGCTGCTCGACACACTGATTTTCGGCAAGCGCTCCGGCACGCACGCCGCTGCGGTCGCCAAGAGCATGAACACTCCGCGCGTCCCGATCGAAGAGGTCGACAAGGTCCGCGAGCTGATTGACGGCATTCAGAACCGTTCGAAGGACGGCCGCCGCGTCAGCGAGGTCAAGAAAGAGCTCGGCGACGCGATGAACGACAAGGTCGCCGTCTACCGCGACGAGGCTGGTCTCAAGAGCGCGCTTGAAGTGATCGGGCGCCTCAAGGAAGACGCCAAGAGCGCCTACGTCGACGACCACGGCAAGATCTTCAACCAGGACGTACTCGGTGCGATCGAGCTGGGTTACATGGTCGACATCGCAGAGACGATCGTGCTCGGTGCGATCGAGCGCAAGGAAAGCCGCGGAGCGCAGTTCCGCACCGACTACCCCGCGCGCAACGACGAAGAGTGGATCAAGCACATCAACATCAAGCTCAAAGACGAGAAGCCCTCGATCGATTACAGCCCGGTGACGATGACGCAATGGGAGCCACAGGAGCGCACGTACTAGCCCCGTGCGGCTTTGACGTACTAGTTTCTTAGCTAACTGCTTTAACTGATTGCAAGATGCCGAACTACACGCTCAACATCCGCCGTTTTTCACCCGAATCCGGAGAGCCGGCCTACTGGGAGAAATTCGAAGTCGAGATGGAAGGGCACCGCCCAGTGCTCGACGCGATTCTCCAGGCGCGTGCCGCGGCCGACGGTTCGATCGGCATTCGTTGTTCCTGCCAGGCGGCGATCTGTGGATCGTGCGGCGTGCGCATCAACGGCAATCCGGCGCTCGCCTGCAACACGCTTCTACGTGACGCCGTCGGCACCACCGAAGACGGCGTGACGATCGACATCGAGCCGATGGGCAACATGCCCGTGATCAAAGACCTGATCGTCGACATGGACGCCACGCACTGGAAGAAAGTCCAGCGTGTCGTGCCGTGGTTGATCCCGGCCGGAGCGCCGCCGGAGCGCGAGTACATCGTGCCGCACGAGTCGATGGTCGACGTCACCCAATCGATGGCTTGCATCCACTGTGGTGTCTGTGTCTCGGACTGTCTTTCAATGGAGGCCGACCCGGATTTCGTCGGACCGGCCGCATCGGCCAAGGCGTACCGCTTCGTCGGCGACCCGCGCGACGCTGCGACCCGCGAGCGCCTCGTCGACCTCGCCAACGACCCGAGTGGCATCTACGACTGCACGCACTGCTTCAAGTGCGTCGAGGTCTGCCCAAAGGGCGTCGCGCCGATGAATCAGATCATGCGTCTGCGTCGCCGCGCGACCGGCGACTACGCGATCAACGATGTCAACAACGGCTACCGCCACGAAAAAGCTTTCGTCTCGATCATCGAGAAGTGGGGCACGCTGCACGAGGCCAAGTTGCTGCCCGACAGCTACGGCGAGGGCATCCTCGGCAAGGCCACCCCGGACGCACAAAAGAATCTGATCAGCTCGCTGCCGACCGCGCTGCGCGGTCTGGCGTCCGGCAAGGTCACGATTCCGAAGGTTTTGCACCACCACAAGCTTCCCGACCAACAGAAGGTCAAGGACATTTACGAGAAGATCCACGCCCGCGAGGAGCGGATCGAACTCAACCTCTACATCGTCGGCGACGAAGCCGAGATGATCGACGACGAGCCCGTTCCCGCCGGAGTTGCGGCCGACGCGCCGTCTGAACAATCAACGAGTTCGGAAGAAGGCAGCTGATGAAGGTCGCGTACTGGCCCGGATGTGTTTCGCGTGGGTTCACGCCTGAACTGCACGGCGCCATGGATCTGGTTGCCCCGAAGGTCGGTCTTGAGCTGCAAGAGCTCGACCGTGCCAACTGCTGCGGTGCTGGCGTTATCGCCGAGCACAACCAAGAACTTGCCGACACACTCAACGCCCGCACGTTTGCGATGGCTCAGGCCACCGACGCCGAGATGATGATGAACATCTGCTCGACCTGCCAGGGCGCACAGAGCGAATGTCAGGAACGTCTCGACGCATCCAGCGAGTATCGCGACGTGATCAACGAGAACCTCGCGCCCGAGAGCTTGCGCTACGAGAAGGGCGTGACCAACAAGAACTTTCTCTGGGTGCTCGTCGAGGACATCGGACTCGACAAACTGCAGTCGCTGGTTAAGCGTCGTCTCGACGGACTGCGGATCGCGCCGTTCTACGGCTGTTACATCATTCGCCCGACCGACCGCCTCGGTTACAAGGAGTTCCCACTCCGCGATCAGTACCTCGAGCAGGTCATCAGCACAGTCGGCGCTACGCCGGTTCCCTACAGTGGCAGCCACAAGTGCTGCGGTTTTCCGGTGATCACGATGAATAAGAAGACCTCACTTACTCAGGCTGGCCGTCACCTCGGTGACGCGATTGACGCGGGTGCCGACGCGCTCGTCACGCCGTGCCCGCTGTGCCACCTCAACCTCGACCTTCAACAGCCTGAGGCTGCGAAGTTCGTAGATAGAGATTTGGGCATTCCGGTACTACACTTCCCTCAGCTCGTCGGACTCGCCTTAGGGTTTGAGCCGAAGGAGCTGGGGATGGGCAAGCACGTCGTTTCGACCAAGCAGGTGGCCGCCAAGGTCACCGCGATGGCGGCGGCGGCGTAGGGCCCATAAAAGCTCTCAGCACCGCCATGGGGGAGGATGCTGGGGATGGAAAGCGACCGCGAGAGCGGTCGCTTTCGTTTGGTACGCCGGGCATGACCAGACGCTCGGGGGTGAAAGTCCCCTGTGGAGGATGATGTCTCCAACCACAAGTCAGAGGCAACTGCGTCGCCGCGAGGCGGGGTGGGAAGGAAGCCCGAGGCGAAT
>JBASTN010000114.1:0-21481 GCA_049274915.1 Solirubrobacterales bacterium | reverse complement strand
GGCGGAATCGTCGATGACATCACCAGCAGCAGGCTGCTCGGCGACGCGCTGACCCGCCTGGTCGATGCTGGCGAGCGCGTCGTGCGCACCCAACAATCGGCGTTTTCGGCGATCGGACTGCCGACTGGTTCACAGTTCGAGAGCTTGACGCTGCGTGTGAGGACGATTTTCCATCGCCTTGAGGAGCTAGAGGACGAGCTCGATCGCCTTGAGCGGCGGCTGGCGAGTCTCGAAGCTGCAAAACCCGCATCAAGGCCCGCCGCTGGCAAGACCGCCGCCAAGAAGCCTGCACGTAAAGCGTCGGCGCGGCGCAAGCCTCCCTCAGCGAAGTAATCCCTCAGCGAAGTAATCTTCGTCCTCGTGAATGCGGGGGTCAACAGGTGAGGGCAGGACTCTTTCCCGGGCAGGGCAGTCAGACGGCAGACATGCCAGTCGACACCGCCGGACAGCAGCCTGCCGTCTTCAAGATGTCGGTCGAGAGCTTTGCCGCCGCCGAGGTGCAGTGCGATCTCTTCGCCGGTCACTCACTCGGTTCATATGCGGCTCTCGTTGCGGCGGGTGCGGTTGACGCGCAGGCCGCAGAACAGATCGTGACGCTGCGCGGTCGCGTGATGGCCGACGCCGCCGAGCAGCACCCGGGCGGAATGGTCGCGCTGCTGGGCACGACGATCGAGGCGGCGAACGAGCTGGCCGAGAAGTTCGAACTGACTGTCGCGAACGACAACGCGCCGGGGCAGATCGTGCTCAGCGGAACTAACGATGGGATCGAAGCGCTCGAGGCATCGGAGCCGACGATCACGGATGACGAGGGCAATCAACGACGCCTGCGACTCAAGCGCCTGCCCGTTAGCGGTGGGTTCCACTCGCCGTTAATAACCGAGGCTTCGGGTCGGCTCGCCGAGGCATTGGCCGAAGTCGAGTTCGGCGACGCGTCGCTGGTGATCGCCAATGGCACCGCGCGTCCGTACTCCGACCCGCGATCCGAACTTCCGACCGAGATGCTGGCGCCGGTCCGCTTCCGTGAATCGCTTTTACACATGTGGGACCTCGGCGTGCGCGAGTTCGTCGAGTTCGAACCGGCCGGCGTGCTGACGGGGTTGGTCAAGCGCACGCTGCCAGACGCGACCGCGATCAAGATCGGTAACCTTGCCTCGGCAGGCCGCAACCCATCATGAGCGCGATCGAGACGCAGCCAGCAGCATCCACCTCATGGCGCCGCGAGACCCGCCCGGCTGGAATTCTCGGATTCGGCGCCGCACGTGCCTCCAAGGTTGTGACGAGCGCCGAAGTCGCTGAGCGGCTCGGACTAACCGAAGACTGGATCGTCGACCGCACGGGGGTCCGTGAGCGTCGCGTCCTCGACCTCGACGCCGGAGAAGCCCTGCTCGACCTGGTTGCCCCTTCATCGCGCGATGCGCTCGAGGTAGCTGGTCGCAACGCCGAAGAAATCGACACCGTCATCGTCGCGACGATCACGCCCGACAACGTTTTCCCTGCGCAGGCCGTGGCACTTGCCGACGCGATCGGTGTGCCGGAGCGCGCAGTCGTTTACGACCTCAGCGCAGCCTGCACTGGATTCGTCACTGCACTCGGCCAGGCCGCAGCTGCCGTCGAGACTGGTCGCTCCAAGCTTGCCCTGGTCGTCGGCGCAGATGCGCTCTCGCGCGTTACCCCGTGGGACGATCCAAAGAGCGCGCCGCTATTTGGCGACGCCGCCGGCGCGGTCGTCGTCGGCGGCGTCGAGCAAGGCGGAATCGGCCCGTTGATCGGTGGCTTCGATCACCAGTACCGGATCCTGCATTCCGAACGCGACGACGGCAATGTGATTCGGATGCGCGGGCGCGAGACCTATTCGAATGCAGTCTCGCGGATGAGCGAAGTAACGATCGAGGCGCTGGCAGCGATCGGCAAAACGCTCGACGACATGACGATGCTGGTCGCGCACCAGGCGAACATCCGAATCGTCGAGGCGCTCGGCGAAAAACTTGACTTGCGTGACGATCAGGTTTCGGTGCAGATCGCCGATGTCGGCAACACATCGGCTGCGTCGGTCCCGTTTGCGCTGCGCCGCGAGTACGACGCGGGTCGCTTTGCCGACGGTGGCCTGATCGTGATGAGTGGGTTCGGCGGCGGATTTGCTTACTCCTCGATCACCTGCGAACTCGAAGGGCTGGCGCCGTGACCGACACGGGCGTCGCGCGTCGCGTCGCGATGGTCACCGGTGCCTCACGCGGAATCGGCCGAGCAATCGCGCTGCGGCTGGCGCGCGACGGCCACGACGTCGCGATCACGTACTCGAACGACGCCGACGGCGCAGCCGAAACCGTCAGGCTCATCGAGGCCGAGGGCGCGCGTTGTATTTCGGTTCGGGCCGATGTTCGCGACGTGGCAGCTGTCAGTGCCGCCTTTGATCAGGTTGCCGATCAGCTCGGCACGGTTGGGGTACTCGTCAACAATGCCGGCGTCCGACATGATGGCCTCGCCTTGCGCCTGACCGACGAACAGTGGAACGCGACGATCGACGCCAATTTGACCGGAGCGTTTAACTGTTCGCGCGCCGCGCTGCGACCGATGGTCAGCGCGCGACACGGGCGTATCGTGATGATTTCCTCGGTCAGCGGCATCCACGGCAACCCCGGGCAGGTCGCCTATGGCGCCTCGAAGGCCGGGTTGATCGGCATGGCTAAAACGCTCGCCAAGGAGTACGCGCGCAAGAAAATCACCGTCAACGTTGTCGCGCCCGGACCCGTCGAAACCGCAATGACAGAGGGTTTGGTCGAGAAGATCGCCGAGTCTGTACCGCTCGGTCGCGCCGGTACGCCAGAAGAAGTAGCGGCAGCGGTTAGCTTTCTCACGTCAGATGACGCGGCATACATCACCGGTACGGTCCTGCCGGTCGATGGCGGGATGACCGCATAGGGACCACACCCCGCATTTTGTTCGTAACGGCCCAACGAGAACCACGGCCCAACTAGGTCAAGAAAGAGGCAGCAATGGCAGCCACGCAGGAAGAAGTCCTGAACAAGATCAAGGAGATCGTTCCGAAGTTCGGCGTCGACCCCGAGGCCGTCACGGCCGAGGCAACGCTTGAAGACCTCGACATGGACTCACTCGACGTAGTCGAGATCATGCAGGCAATCGAAGACGATCTCGGCATCCGTGTTCCGGACGAGGACCTCGAAGACCTGTCGACGATGGGCGACGCGATCAACGCGGTCGTCAAGAACGGCTGACCTTTTCGGTCAGCTTGCTTTGATCAGGTACACAGATGACTGAAGTCGTAATCACCGGAATCGGCGCGATCTCGCCTGGCGGGATCGGTGCCCAGGCGCTGTGGGACCGCGCGTGCAACGGCGAGCCGCTGCCACCTGGCGATGTGGCGATCGGACCGGACCCCAGCGAACAGCTGACGATCAAGGAGTCACGCCGGCTCGACAAGTTCGCGCGTTACGGCCTCGTTGCGGCGCGTGAAGCTGTCGCAGACGCCGGCCTCGACTTCAACGAGCTCGACCGCGAACGCTGCGGTGCCGTTGTTGGCACCGGCATCGGCGGTTTCGAGACGATCGACGACGGCATGGAGATTCTGCGCACGAAGGGTGAGCGGATGGTCCCGGCCACGTCGGTGCCGATGCTGATGCCCAACGCCGCGATCGCAGCGGTAACGAAAGACTTCGGCATCTGGGGGCCCGGCCACTGTGTGGTCAGCGCCTGCGCGTCGGGCAACCACGCGCTCGGTGAGGCGAAACGCATGATCGAGCACGGTTACGCCGACCTCGTCGTGGCGGGCAGCACCGAGACCGCCAACCGGCCGCTCGCCACCTCGGCGTTTCGAGCGATGGGCGCGATGACGTCGAAGGGCATGAGTTGCCCGTTCGACTCGCGACGCGACGGGTTTGTAATGGGCGAGGGGTCGGGGATGTTGATTCTCGAATCTGCCGAGCACGCCGCAGCTCGCGGCGCCCGTGTTTACTGCATGCTCACCGGTTACGGCGCGTCGAATGACGCGTATCACCTTGTACAGCCCGAGCCGAGTGGACGTGGCGCGATCTCAGCGATGAAGAAGGCACTTGCCGAGGCCGGTGTCGACCCTTCGGATATCGATTACATCAACGCGCACGGCACCAGCACTCCCTACAACGATCTCGCCGAGACTAAGGCGATCAAGCAGGTCTTTGACTCGCCGCCTCCCGCATCCTCAACGAAGTCGCTGGTTGGTCACATGATGGGCGCGGCCGGCTCTGTCGAGGCCGTGATCTGTGTGATGTCGATCAAGGACAACAAAGCGCACCCGACGGTCAACCTCGACCAGCCAGATCCGGAGTGCGATCTCGACTACATCGGCGACGGAGTGCGCGAGATGGAGATCAACACGGTGCTGTCGAACTCCTTCGGCTTCGGCGGGCACAACGCGTGCCTCGTCTTCAGTCAGAACTGAGTCGCGCCGCCGCCGCGCCTGATTGATGGGTTTGCTCGATGACAAGCGACTGCTGATCACCGGCGTTTTAACGCCGCAAAGTCTTGCATTCCACGTTGCCGCGAAGGCACAGGCCGAGGGGGCCGAGGTTGTGCTTTCGAGTTTCGGTCGCATGCGCTCGTTGACCGAGCGAACGGCCAATCGACTGGAAAAGCCGGTCGAAGTCGTCGAACTCGACGTCAATGATGACGATCACCTTGAGGGCTTGGCGGATGCCGTCAAATCGTCGCTCGGCGGGCTTGATGGCGTGCTGCACGCGATCGCATTCGCGCCCGAAGATGCGCTGGGTGGCAAGTTCATGACCGCACCGCGTGAGAGCACCGAAGTGGCGTTTCGAACGAGCGCGTTTTCCTACAAGGCCGTGGCCGGGGCGTTGTTGCCTTTGCTCGAGCGTGATCGTTCGAGTGGCGGCGACGGCCCTCCTGCCGAATCAGCGATCGTCGGCCTCGATTTCGATGCCACGGTCGCCTGGCCGATCTACGACTGGATGGGGGTGGCAAAGGCCGCCCTCGAATCGGTCAACCGGTATCTAGCGCGCGACCTCGGGCCGCATGGCGTGCGTTCCAACCTCGTCTCGGCCGGACCGCTGCGCACGATGGCCGCGAAGGGCATCCCCGGATTTAAGGATCTGGCCGAGATGTGGCCACGCCAGGCCCCGCTTGGCTGGGATATCGAAGATCCGCAGCCAGTCGCCAACACCGTCTGCTTCTTGCTTTCCGATCTAGCCCGTGGCATCAGCGGCGAGATCATCCACGTCGACGGGGGCTTTCACGCCATCGGCGCTCCTGCCAGCTAACGCGCCCGCCCGGCGCGTGCGGCAGGAGACGCCACTAGCCTGAAGAAAGCCGTTCTAATGCAGGACAACCTGATGCAGGATCAAGTTCATGGATACGGGTCGCCGGTCATCGACGCGGTTGACGTCACCAAGGTTTACGACGATGGAACGGTCGGCCTGGAGGGTGCCAGCACGCAGATCGCGCGCGGCGAGTTCGTCTTTCTCGTCGGGCCTACCGGCTGCGGCAAGTCGACCTTCATCCGCCTTTTGATGAAGGAGTTCGAGGCGACCAGTGGTTCGATCTACATCGCCGGTCGCGACATCACTCGGCTGAAGCCCGAACGCGTGCCGTACCTGCGCCGCAATATCGGTGCGGTGTTCCAGGACTTCAAGCTTTTGACTAACCGCACGGTCTACGACAACGTGGCCTATGCGCTGCTCGTGACCGGCGCCAAGCGCGCCGAGATCCGCGAGAAAGTTCCGCACATCCTGCGCCTCGTCGGACTGAGCACCAAGCTGCACAGCTATCCCGACCAGCTCTCGGGCGGTGAGCAACAGCGCGTGTCGATCGCGCGGGCGTTCGTCAACCACCCACCGTTGTTGATCTGTGACGAGCCGACCGGAAACCTCGACCCCGAGACTTCGCTGGGCATCATGCAGTTGATCTACCGGATCAACCGTACGGGAACCACCGTTCTCGTCGCCACGCACGATAAAAACATGGTCGATCGCATGCAGCGGCGCGTGATTGAACTTCGCGACGGTCACATCATTCGTGATGAGCGAGCGGCCGGCTACACCAGTGACTTCAGCGCGATCGACGCGAGCGGTGAACCTGACATCCAGGCACACGCGACCGACGGGGCTGGTGTCTAGGGGATGAACGTGCGTTTTTTCATCAGCGAGGCGATCCGCACGCTTAAGCGCAACTCGGCGCCAAGTATCGCGGCGCTAATGACAGTGATGATCACGACGATCGTGCTCGGTGTCTTCATCCCGGTGACCGACGCCACGACGGGTGCCGCAAATGAGATCCGCAGTCGTCTGCTGGTCGAAGTCTTCCTTAAGGACGTCGGAACGCAGGCACAGATCGACAAGGAGCCGAAGAAGTACACGACCCAGGCCGAGGTCAGCAGCCTCCGCACGAAGCTCGAGTCGAATCCAGACGTCAAGACCGTGAAGTTCGTGTCCAAGGACGACGCCAAGGACAGCCTCAAAGGCGCACTGGCCGACGCGACCGAGACGCTCGGCAAGAACCCGCTGCCCGCTTCGTATCAGGTCATTCCGCGCGACCCCGATCAGGTATCGGCGATCGTTGATTCGGTGCAGACCACCAGTGGCGAAAAGACGACTTATGTCAGCTCGGCCGTCAACGATGTTCAGAATCGCGAGGACGAGACCGACAAGATCCTTTCGATCACCGGTGGTGTGAAGATCGCGATGTGGGGTCTCGCGATCCTGCTCGTTCTGACCTCGACGCTGCTCGTCGGCAACACGATTCGTCTCTCGATCTATGCGCGCCGCCGTGAGGTCGAGGTGATGCGGATGGTCGGCGCGACCAGTTGGTTCATCCGCTGGCCGTTCGTGATCGAGGGGGTGTTCGTGGGTGCCGCAGGGGGAGTTGTCGCCATCCTGCTGTTGCTCGTCGCAAAGCAGACGATCCTCGACCCGTTGTCTGACAGCTTCGCGTTGTTTGCCGCCACCGAGACGATCAACTTCGTCCCGCTGGCGACCATTCTGTTGATCGCCGCGACGAGCATCTCGGCGGTCGGCTCGGGGCTCACGCTGCGTCGCTTCCTGCGCGTGTGAGCGCGGCAATCGCCGACTGCCGACCTCGCGCCATCTAGCCTGATCGCTGATGCCGCAGATCTTTCAGACGATCCCGCAACGCCGCGAGCCGCGACGATTCTCAAGGGTTGTCCTTCGCGGCCTACTGCTCTTTACGGCGTTGATCGCGGGCGTCTACATCGGCTCGAACCCGAACACACCGGTGGTCGGCGGGCTCAAAGACATCGTCTCGCCGGACAAGACCGAGATCTCGACCGAGCAGGTCGAAGAGTTGATCAACAATGAGTTCTACAGGCGGGTCGACGAGACCAAACTGACAAACGGTTCGATCAAGGGCATGGTCGAGTCGTTGAAGGATCCTTACTCGCATTACTTCGACCGAGAACAGAATAAGCAGTTTGCTCAAGCGATCAGCGGTCGCTACGGCGGTATTGGTACTGCGGTGAATCCGAATAAACGTGGCCTTGAAGTCGCGGTGGTTTACGAGAAGTCACCGGCCGACGAGGCGGGGATCAGGCCCGACGATCTGATCACCGAGGTCAACGGCAAGTCGATCGCCGGGGAGTCTGCCGACACGGCCGTGGCGAAGATCAAGGGTCCGGATGGCACGAAAGTGAAGGTCACCGTGCAGTCGCCGATCGAGGGCACGAAGAAGTACGGCAGGCCCCGCGAGCTGACGCTCGAGCGCCGCCAGATTGACTTGCCGGTTGCGACCGGAGAGCTCGTTCGTCGCGAGGGGCGCAAGGTCGGCGTGATCGAATTGACGTCGTTCACCGAGAACTCCGGCGCCGCCGTAGCAGCGCAGATTGTCAAGCTCGAGAAGCATGGCGCCGACAGCTACGTCCTCGACCTGCGCGGCAATGGCGGAGGACGCCTCGATCAGGCGGTAGCGGTCACCAGCCTGTTCGTGCCGAAGGGGCTGATCGTTTCGACCGATGGCCGTGCGCGCCCGCGTCAGAACTACAACGCAGTCAAGGGCACGACGCTGACCGCCGACCCGCTTGTCGTTGTCGTCGATAAGTCGTCAGCCAGCGCATCCGAGATCACGGCCGGCTCGCTCAAGTACCGCGATCGTGCACTGGTGATTGGCACGCGGACCTACGGCAAGGGCGTCTTCCAGGAGGTCACCGAACTTAAGAACGGAGGCGCGGTTTCGCTAACGGTCGGCCAATACGTCCTGCCGGGCAATCACCCGATCACCAAGTCCGGACTGGCACCCGACCTGAAAGTCGAGGACGACGACAAGACCCGCCGCGATGAAGTGCTCGACGCCGCCTACCAGGCGCTGGCCGAGTTCAAGAAGTGAGCCGGCCGTGAACGCCGCTCCGCGCGGTCAACGTTCTGCCGCCATCGGACCGCTGGGAGCCTTTCACGGGCCGCTGGCGGCCGTCCTGGTGCCCAAAGGCCGTGCGTTGGCAGCGAGGCCCTTGTTCGAGCGCGGCAGCTCGATCCAGCTGAAGCAGGACCGTAAGCGCAGTGGTGGCCGTGAGTTGCGGCCCGGCGAGCTCGTGATCGTCGAGCCGGCAGGCATCTCGCGTAACAAACGCCACGGGCGCCAAGTGACCGAACCGGTCGTGCAGATCATCCGCCGGATCGGCAGCCCCGAGGTCACCCGTGACGTTCTCGAAGCCCTGATGATCGAGCGCGGGCTCGACCGGCGTTTCGACGCGAAGGTTGAGCGCTATGCCGCCGAGGCCGCCGAGGGGCCGGATCCGCACAGCCGAAAAGATCTCACGGACCTCGCGACATTCACGATGGACCCAGAGGGCGCGAAGGACTTCGATGACGCGGTTTCTGCGGAGCGCGAGGGCGACAAGATCCGCGTGTGGGTCCACATCGCCGACGTCTCATCGTTTGTGCGGCCCGGCGATCCGGTGGACACCGAGGCCTACCGTCGCGCGACCAGCGTCTACGTGCCGGGCGCGGTCGAACCGATGCTGCCGGAGGCGCTTTCTAACGGTGCTTGCTCGCTGGTGCCCGGCGAGCCGCGTCGCGCAGTCACTGCCGAGATCGTGTTCGCCGGTGAGAAGGCGGTCAGCGCGGCGTTCTATCGCTCGCTGATTCGCTCGGACGAACGCTTGACCTACGGACAGGTCGATCAAATCTTTGCCGGCGAGATCGAAGCAGGGGAGCCCTGGGCACAACCGCTGGTTCTCGCGCGCGAGGTGGCCGCCGCACTTGAGGCGGCCCGCGCTCGCCGCAAGGCCCTCGAGGTCGAATCCAGCGAGCCGGTCTTTGAGTTCGACAAAACCGGCGACGCGGCCGAAGTCCACGCCGACATCCAAACCGAATCGCACAAGGTGATCGAGCACCTGATGATCGCTGCCAACGAGCAGGTGGCTGAATACCTCGAAAAGCATCATTTCCCGGCGCTGTACCGCGTGCACGAGAAGCCGGATCCCGAGCGAGTCGCCGCACTGGTCGAACAACTCGAGTCGCTCAACGTCCCGACGCCGCCGATGCCGGAACACTTCACGCCACAGCAAGCCGAGGACCTGGTCGGTGAGATCAGCGCTGCCGTCGCTGAGCACATCCGCCGGGTGGGCACCGGATCGGGCGCGCTCAACAGTCTCGTGCTGCGATCGCTAAAGCAGGCCGTTTACTCGCCGAAGAACCTCGGACACTCCGGGCTGCGAAGTGCCTACTACACGCACTTCACCTCGCCGATTCGCCGCTATCCCGATCTCGTAGTTCACCGCGCACTGCTGGCCGGCCTCGGCGTCGACGACGCCGCACCGGAGGCCCGCGATCTGCAGGAGGTCGCAGAGTGGACCAGCGGCCGCGAGCGCGACTCGATGAAGATCGAGCGCAAGGCGGATGACATCTGCCGCGCGTTTCTGCTCGATCGGATTTTGCGCGACCAGGGATGGGCGCCACCCGAAGGTCCGCAGCCGCAGCGACCCGGCGGCCCTAAGCGTCCGGCTAATCGCCGACCGTCAACTCGACCCGACCGCACCGATCTGCGCGAGGCCGCCGCCAGTGGCCCGATCTTTGCCGGTGAGGTGCGCGGGATGGTCGGCGGCGGACTGTTCGTCGCCTTCGGTCCGGACTTTGCCTTCGAAGGTTTCCTGCCGCTGCGTGAGATCAAGGAACATCGCGGCGGTTTCTGGAATGTCAACGAACATCAGACCGGCCTGACCGACGAAGAATCCGGTTACACGATCACGCTCGGGCAGTCGATCGAGGTCGCAGTGCTCAGTGTCGACACCGCTCGCGCACGGGTTGATCTGCTACCCGTAAGCACCTGATGTCAAAGAAGAAAGGCAAGAAGCGAGCCGACGAGGGCGACATCGCGACTAACCGCGATGCGCGCTTCCGCTACACGCTGAGCGACCAAGTCGAGGCGGGTATGGCCTTGACCGGTACCGAGGTCAAATCGATGCGCGATGGCGGCACCCAGATGAAAGACGCCTACGCCAGCATCGAGAACGGCGAGATCTGGCTACGGAACCTGCACATCGCCCCTTACAAGCACGCGGGCAACGAGCAGCACGAGCCCGAACGACCGCGCAAGCTGCTGCTGCACCGAGTCGAGATCGACCGCTTGGTCGGCAAGCTCAACGAAAAGGGCTTCTCTTTGATCCCGACAAGGATCTACTTTCACAACGGCCGCGCCAAGGTCGAGATTGCGCTCGGCCGAGGCAAGGACATCGGTGACAAACGTCAGACGATCAAAGAACGCGAGATGAAGCGCGAGATGGACCGCGCCGGCGCCGACTACCGCCGCGGCCGCTGACACCGAAACTCGATCGCGCCAGAGAAAGCGCACCCAAAAAGAAGACCGCACCCGCTCCGACAGGAGGCGAGTGCGGTCATTAGGACCGGAGACCGGCCGGTCCATCGTGCCCGCGTGCCTAGGGGAAGCCCAGGAAGCGGGACGCTGGTTAAGCGCTAGCCGCAGCGCTTAAAGGAAGGTTTGGCTTTGGCGACTTTCTTATTCGTGTAGACGGCCCGCACGAGAGTCTTGTGACGTCCCTTTTTGTACCCGGCGACACTCGTCTTAAAACGAAACGGGGAGCGTTTGACTGTCGCCTTACGCTTGCCGTTGATGTAGAAGCGGACGTAGCGAATCTTCTTGCGATCGCGGTACTTCGGCGAGATCCTCAGCGTCTTACTGACGCACTTCTTCAGCCGCGCGATGCGCATTCCGGGACAGGGATCAAACTTCAAATCCGAACTCTGGCGCATCGCCTGTCCCATGTAGCTGCCGAGGTCGAACGTCATCGGTGCGTCGTCGGTCTTTTTGATGCCGGTCGGGCATTTCGGCGTCTTCAGCAGGCCAGTGCGGCCGCCGTCGATCTTCAGAACGAACTTGCTGAACCCAGCCTGCGGCAGATTGTCGAACGTCGTCTGGAGACGATTGCGATTGACGTACTTGTTTGATCCCGTGACGGTGAAGTTCACGGCGCCACGGACTTTCAACGTGAGGTCTGGAAGCACGCCGGGCGTGACGGGGGCGGTAAGGAATGCTTCGCCGGTCAGTCCAGCTTTGATGATCGGCGTTTCGACAAAGACGGTTCCAACCTTGCTGTTGCCCGGGCACGAGTCGGCAGCCAGCGCCGCCAGCGGACAGAGGCGACCGATCTGTTGCACGTCGACGTTGATCGACCCCGGCATCGTCGCGACGATGCGCTTCGGGATTGCCGGGCTGATGCCCGGGCCGTAGACGCCGGGGATCTCGACTGTTGTCAGGAGGTCTGGGCTCGAGTTGCGCTTGCCGCGAGAAAGGCTTGCCGTGACCTTGACGTTAAACGGCGGCGCATCGCAAGTTGGCTGTGTCGGGACGGGCGCAGACTTTCTGAACTGGTTGGCACCCGTCATCAGCGGGTCGGCGTCGGCATTGGTGTTGCTGTCCCAAGCCTCCGCGTACCCGTAGGACATCCAGACGTCGCATCGTGTTGGGTTGGTAATGAATGTGGATCCGCCTGGAGTAACACCAAAAATCTTCTGTTCATACCGGTTGATCTGAATAGGCATCCCGCCTGCTTCACGGGGAAAGTCGGACGTCACCGAACGGACCCGGAAGTCTCCGTCGGGACCGGTGGTGACGGGGTAAAAAGTTGCGTACGAGCGGACCGGATCACCGATCGGAGGCACGATGTAAGCGCCGACAACTGTCGGGACTTCGGGATCGGTCTGAATGATCGAGATCGTGCCCTCGAGCGTGAGGGGGATCGTTCCCCCAGCTACCGCGTCGAGTGAAACAACGCCGATCTGACTTGCTGGTGGGCAAACCGCTGTCTCGAATTGTTCGGTCGTGCATCGGTCCCCGTAGGGAACCGCGTTCGGATTGCCAACGCCGCCGGCCGGGAAGTCGACGACGACGCGGCGTACGTCCTCGTTCGGGTTGTCGTACGTGAAGTTCACTCCGACAATTAGATCGGCGTGGCCGCCCGGTCGGAGGTCGGATCCGGACCCGTAGGGGGCTAGCTCCACGTCAGCAAGGGCGCTGCCGCTGAGCGCTCCGATGCAGATCATGAACCCCGTAAGCACGAAGGCCAGAGCGGTCGCACGGACGCGCGTTCTATGCGGGGTTACGGGGGCAACTTCGGCCTGATGGGCGCGAGACAATATCCATTCCTCCTAGATGATCGGAGCAGCAGATGACACCCCCAAGTCGTGTAGCTCCAAGAGTAAATGTGCCCAAAAATACCGATTTCGAAACCCCAGAATGGTCGGCGGTAAAAGCGTTGGCGCAAAAGAAAACCGGGCCCGCTTGCGCGGACCCGGTTGACATTCCAGGGCGTTAGCCGAGGGGGCTGACTAGCACTTCTTGAACTTTGAGTAGCGCTGTAGTACGACCGGTGACGGGTTGGCCGGCGTCGCCTTGTAGACGGCGCGGACCTTGTAGCGGTACGTCCCACGCTTGTACTTCTTCGAAGACAGCTTGACGTTGAAGCGGAACGTGCCCGTCTTCACCGTCTTGATCTTCTTGTAGCGCTTAGTCTTGCGGTTCTTGACCCACAGCTCAGACTTCATCAGGCCGGCGCGCGATTCGTAAATCGGCGAGACCTTCAGCGTCTTAGACACACAGCGGCTGAGCCTGCGTAGCGGCTCTACTCCGAAGCAGTCCTCGAACACTGGTGAGACTGCCGATGCGACAGCCTGACCGCTCCAGCCGGTGAGGCTGTAGCTGATCGGGCCGTCTTCCGGCACTCCACTGTCGTCCGGACACTTCGAGACCGTCAGCAGCGTGTCGGTGCCACCGGCGATCGTCAGTGTGAACTTGGTGAACGGAACCTGTGGGAGGTTGTCGAACGTCGTCTGGATCTGGTTGTTGCGTGCACCGACGAAGGCCGTCGTCGCGTCGAGACGGAAGCTGATCGCTCCGGTCACAAAGACCGCGAGGTCCGGGATCGCGTCGCTGCCTGCGCTGGTGGTGATGTAGACATCGCCCGCCAGACCGGCCGTGATCATCGGCGTCTCGATCGACACCGTTCCTACCTTGCTTGCCGCGGGGCAAGCATTAGCGTCACGCTGTGCGATCGTGCACAGGTTCGTGATCCCCTGAAGGTCGGTCGTGACCGACGCGGGGAGCGTGTTCACAACCGTCTTCGGCAGGTCGACACCATCAGAGCCGTTGGTGATCGTCACCGTCAGCGCCGGGTTCGAGTCACGCTTCGTGGTCGACAGGTCTGTCGACACGGTCGGACCGAACGGCAGTGTGCTCGGGCAGCCAACAGCGACATCGCTCGGTGCGGACTTCTTGTACACCGGTCCCTCATCGGGATCGGGCTGTGAGTCGGCGTTTGTGTTGCCGGCCAGGTCGTACTCGGTTGCGTACGAGTAGCCGGTCCAGGTTCCGCAGCGGGTCGGGTTCGTGAGCCAGTTGACTCCGTTGCCCGCCGCGCCGTGGAGACGCTGCATGATCTTGTAGACGTATGCCGGAATCGCTGCGCCCGGTCCGGGGCCGTCGAGGTCCGGAGCCTGGTGCGGCGTGTCCTCGGTCGGGATCACGCGGATACGGAAGTCTCCGTCCGCGCCGCTGGTGACCGGAGCGAGAACGCTCTGCGTACGGCTGGCGTTGAGATGGAACAGACTTGCCAGCGTGACGGGTACCTCTGGGGTGGTCTGCAGCAGGTAGATCGTTCCCGGCGAAGCGTTGTCCATGCCGGCAGGAATTGCCGACGCGAACGACGGGTTGATTGCGGCAAACGCACCGAGGTTCGGCGCCGCGCCGTTTAGGTCGATCTCCGCGTCGTCGCTGTCTTGTCGCATTACGACGCCGGCAATACCGACGATGCTTTCGTTCGGACAGGCGTTGAAGAACGGCGGCGCGCCGTCTGAGCCCGGGTCAATGTGAGTGTTGAACTGCGCGAGCGTGCAACGCGACGCAAACGGAACTGCGTTCGGGTTGCCGTACATACCGGCCGGGCCGTCGAGGATCCACTTACGCAGATCGTCGTCGTCATCGTGCGGCGCAGTCTCACTGGGGGTAAAGGTTTGGACGTTGGTGTACACGCTGTGTGCACCGGGTGTCGGGTCGGCAAATACTTGGTCCAGTGTCGAACTGACGTTCGCGCTGGCGGTTGCCGGTATGAATGCAGCAAATGCTGCGATGGTGGCTACGAGCATTGCCAGTCGAAAACGACTGGTGCTAGCCATGTTGAACCCTCTCGCGAGAGTTGCCCCTGGATGAATCATTCTGGTGTTCCTCCGTTCAGCGCCCGTGTGTACTCCCCGGTACTTCCACGAACGTTTCTATGCGTAAGTTCCACTATCGGCAGATTCGTGAAAAACTCACGTTCTCATGCACCATAGCTAGACATTCCGACGACAGGAGGACCTGTATAAATGCCTCCAAAGTCAGTTATCAAGCGGGTGCACGCTGTATTGAAAGAACACTTAAACCCTCTGCAAGATGCGGTTCAAAGCCTTGGTAGTAATGCGTAACTTCGATTTGACGAGCAGCGACTTGCCCCTAGACTGGGTGGACAACTAAATAAGCACCCATCCAAGGGGACGACAGGTTTCGACGTGGTCGGTTTCGTGGGTGGAGTTGCGAGCCGAGGTTGCTGGGAGGCCTCGTAAAACACCCGGCAAAACCATAAATGCGGACTCTCACGAGTACGCGCTCGTCTAAGTAATTAGATGAGCTATCGGCCCTCCCTCGGCCCGTGGGGCGGAGCACCGGTATCAGCTAACGGGCTTGCCCAAGGAATGCGTCTCTGGTTCCTTGGGGACTTTCACAGAGACTGGTCTCACGTGACCCGGCCGGCATGGCTATCGCGAGACGAGACTCAGAACGCCGGACACGCTCGTAGACGCTCTACTCCACGCGATCGCGGACGCGGGTTCAATTCCCGCCGTCTCCATAGCTTTAGCTTCGAGTCCGTGTACTGATCTGTTGTAGCGCTTATAATGAGCAGATGACGCTACAAACAAAAGCAACGCAACCGGTTGATGTCGGGGTGCGCGAACTTCACAACCGCACCAGCGAAGTGATCAAGCGAGTCGCCGCTGGCGAGGAAATTTTCATCACCCTGCACGGTCGTCGCACAGCCAAGCTTGTGCCGGCCCAGTCAGCCGACCCGCTCGCGGAGTTTCGTCGCCGTGGGTTGGTACGAGACCCGATTGACGGCGACGACTCTTGGCTCTACGAAGAACCGATCGTGCCGACTGGATCCGTCTCAGATCTGATCGCAGAGCAGCGACGCTGACGGGCTATTTCGATACGTCGGCGATCGTCAAGTTGTTGATTGACGAACGGGGGTCTGAACTCGCGCGTGAGTTCTGGCGTGGTTGCGTGGTACGCGTATCGAACTTGATGACTTACGCCGAGACGCGGGCCGCGCTCGCTTCGGCGCGCCGGTTAGACAGAATCTCCGCCGAACAGTTCACCGATGCCAAGCGGAGGTTTGAGTTGCTGTGGTCACGGGTGCATGTGATTAATCCAGATCAGGCGCTGGTGGATGCGGCGGGCGAAATGTCAGAGCGACACGCCCTTCGCGGGTACGACGCGATTCACCTCGCCAGCGCGGTGCAGGTCAATCGCGATTCAGTGCATTTCCTCTTGACTACATGGGACGCCGATCTCGCGGAAGCAGCCTTCGCCGAGCGAATCAGCACCGTTCGAGAGTGAAGTCGTAATTGATCACGTCCGACCGACTCAAACTGATTAGTCTCGACCGCCAATGAGTACGACCGAATCGTTTTCAGACCTCCGCGACATCCCCGGCGTAACCCACCGCCTGGTAACCGCCAACGGTGTGCGCCTCCATGTAGCCGAAGCCGGCTCCGGAGAACCGGTCATGTTGCTTCACGGATGGCCGCAGCACTGGTGGATGTGGCGCAAGGTCATCCCAGCGCTGGCCGAGCGATATCGGGTGATCGTGCCCGACCTGCGTGGGTCCGGTTGGAGTGAAGCTCCTAAGCCCCGGCCCGGCGAGCATCCAAGTCGCTCGACCGCGACGATGCATCTCTACCGCACGTTCTTCTTCCGCGAAGTTCCGGCGGTTGCGCTTGGCAGGTACGTGTCGGGTCGCCTGACGGTTCCGACCAGGCTGCTCTTTGGCGCCGACGATCCGGTCGTCCTGCGCAGCGTGGTCGAAGCCGACCACTCAAGGAGAGCAGACGATCTCAGTGTCAGGATCGTCGAGAACTGCGGACACTTCATCGTCGACGAGCAGCCTGAGCTTGTGACCGAAGAACTACTGCAGTGGTTCGACGCCAGCAACGACGTCAACTAACCAGATCGAATCAGGCGAATCGCTGCGCCATCGCGCCGACTAGCTCGGTCAGGCTCGCTCCGGCGCGGACCTGCTCGCGTTGGGACTGTGCACCGGTGCGGAAGTTCGGATCGACGAGTAGGTCAAGCTCGGCTTCGCAGCCGAGGTCTTGCGCGTGGGGGCGTGCGGCGTTGATCAGCTTCGGCAACTGTTCGGAGATCGGGACGCGTGTTGACGTGTCGGCGTCGATCAGCTCAGCGTCGTAACCGTCGCGAGCTCCCAGGAAGCGGTTTTCGTTGAGAGCCTCTTGCACGACGATCTGGCGTTCGCTGACGTATCCCTCTTCAACCTCAAGCTTGGCGACGCTTTGAACCAGTGCAACCAGCGCGGCGGTCGACTCGGATTCGATCTGAGCGTCCATCGTCCGAATCTCGATCGTGCCGAAGCGCGGTTGTGGGCGAACGTCCCACCACAGGTATGTGGGCTCCGGGAAGCAGCCGCTGCGAATCAGCAGGTCAACAGTCTCTACGTACTCGGAGTAGTCGCCGAACTTCAGCGGGATACCAACGCGGGGGAAGGCTTGAAAGAGAGGAGTGCGCGCAGAGGCGAGACCGGTGTCGCGGCCCTGCCAATACGGAGAGTTCGCTGACAGTGCCAGCAGCAGTGGTACGTGCGCGCGCATCCGGTTGTACAAACGGATCCCGTCTTCGGGATCGGCCACACCGACATGCACGTGCAACGCGAAGGTTGGTTCGCGTCGGGCCAGCTCGCGCATCGAGCCGTAGAGTGACTGGTACCGCTCGCCGCTTGAAATCACCGTCTGGTACCAAACGGCCTGCGGGTGGGTTCCCGAGCAGGCGACTTTCAGCGCGAGCGGTTCTAGCTCACGCTTCAATCGCGTCCGAACATCTTTGAGATCGGTGATCGCGTCAGAGACCAGTGAGTTGATCCCGGTCGCCAGCTCCACAGCAGAGCCGTGCGTTTCGGCGGTCAACCGCTCGGCGAGATCGGGTGAAACGGTGCGCAGCACGTAATCGATGCTTTGGGCAAGCGTGAGGTCTTGGGTGTTGAGCAGCATCACCTCTTCTTCGATTCCGATCGTCCACGCGGGATGATCGCCACCGTGCCATTGGGACCATCCGGGCAGTGAAACGGCGCTTGCTGTCTCGCCGGTGTCTGCGGTCATGACGTCCTCTGACTCGGTGGAGATGCTCATACGGCTCTCACGCTCCTCGTATCTGTTTGCTCGCGATAGCGCAGAGCGGCATCTGCGAGTCCGCGGAATAGCGCTTCATGTAGTGGGGTGTCGGTGAGGCTTTCGGCGTGCCACTGCACACCTAGCACGAAGTCGCGGTCGACGGCCTCGATGCCCTCGATGATTCCGTCAGCGGATTCAGCCGTCGCGCGCAGGTTCGTCCCGAGCTTCTCGACCGACTGGTGATGAAAGGAGTTGACCCAGGCGCTTCCGGCATTGCCGAGCGTCGCCGACAGCAGTGATTCCGGCGAGACAGTCACCTCGTGCGTGGCGGTGTGGCCGAGCTCTTTCTGGCGGTGTTCGATCGCCGCGCCGAACGAGTCGGGAATGTGCTGAAACAACGTGCCGCCGCGAGCCACGTTGATCACCTGCGCGCCACGGCAAATAGCGAGGATTGGCATGCCGCGCGCGTCGGCGGCCTTGGCCAGCGCGATCTCAAAGCTGTCGGTCGCGTACTCGGTTGGACCGAGCATCGCGTGTGGCGGCTGGCCATAAGTCTTGGGATCGAGATCCGGCCCTCCACTCAGGCAGATGCCGTCCACGGTGTCGAGCACACGCTCGATGATGTCCTGCTGAAGCGGGGCGATGATCAGCGGAACTGCGTCGACTTGGACGACTGCGTTGAGGTAGGGGAGACCGAGGCAGATCTCGCGATGGGGCGGCTCGCCCTTCGGGATCTGCTTGAGATGTTCGGGGATGCGGATCTCCGAACTTGATACGCCAATGATCGGTGCACTGATTGCTCTCATCCTGCCGTGATCCATGTGTCCTTTGCTCCTCCATTGCGCGAACTGTTAACGATCAGCCCGCCCTTCGAAAGCGCGACACGTGTGAGACATGCCGGCAGAGTCTGCGCGCCGTCGGCGAGATGAATCGCATACGGCCGCAGATCGATGTGACGAGGCTGCCAACAGTTTTCGGCCACCGTCGGATGCGTTGACAAGGCGACTGTTTCCTGCGCGACCCACAAGTTCGGTTCGGCCTGCACTCGCGCCAGTGCAGTGTCGATCTCCTCTCGCGAGGATTTCGGTCCGATCGTCACGTCGCTGCCGCCGAGACCGCCCCGCGGCTTGATTACCAACTCGCCAGCGCGTTCCTCGATCATCGCGAGCGTCTGCGCGTCGGACGGGTCGTACGTCTTGACCGATCGGAGCAATGGTTCTTCGTCGAGATAAAAACCGATCATCTCCTCAACATACGCGTGAATCAGCTTGTCGTCTGCGATTCCCGATCCAAACGCGTTGACGCTGGCAACCGCACCATTGCGAATCGGGTCGAGCAAAAGCTCGCCGAAATGCGTAAGTGCGCCGCGCGGCGATCGCAGCATGTCGAGATCGGTGCGGCGGTAGATCACATCAATCGGCTTAAGCAAACCGTCGGAGTCGCGTCCGTAAATCGAGCCGCCGTGGCTCTCGAGTTGCTCGATCGAGAAGAGATAAATGTCGAGCGCCTTGGCTACTTGCCGATGCTCGTACCAGGCGGCGCTTTTAGGGCCGTCGCTTACTAGCGCGATTGCCGGCTCACCGTTGTCGGTCGGGGCGGCGGCGTGCAGCACGTCAGACATAGCTCCGAAGACGCTTACGTCGTCGACGGCGAGCTTGTCGAAGTCACCAGCGAACGGCAGGATCGACTCGCTCATTCGACGGGCGGCCAATGAGAAGGTCAAGCCCGATGGAGATCGAACATTGTCTTCGAGCACCCGCAGCCTGCCGTCGGCGTCACGCACGAGATCGAGTCCGGCCAGATGAGTGAAGATGCCGGCGGGCGGAGACGTTCCGACGAGGTCCGGCTCGAAGTACTCGGCCGACTCAATCGCCGACCACGGAACGATCCCGGCCTTGACGATCTCACGGTCGCCGTAGACGTCCTGCACGAAGCGGTTGAGTGCGGCTACTCGTTGCGCGACGCCGGCACCGAGCGGATTCCACTCGGCGGCGCTGATCACTCGTGGCATCGGATCGACGACAAACGGCAATGTGCCGGACTTGGTGGTGAACGAGACGCCGTCTGAGTCGACGTGTTCTTGTGCGGCGCGCGCGAGCGCGGCGGGGTCGAGGGCCCCGATCAGTTCGGCGAGATCGGCGTAGTGTGTGCGCACGGCGCCACTCGCGTCGAATGCCTCGTCGAAGTAACCCTCGGCCGGCCGATAGCCGCCCAGACCCGAAGTTGCTGAGCTGAGTTGAGACGTCAGGTTGATGGGTCCCATCGTATGGATGGTCCGCCTAGCTCTGGCTGTACGTCTGTACAACCCTGTCGCGCGCGCTGAGTCCGGATGGCCAAACAGCGATCGGGGTTACTTGTCAGTCTTCGGCGGCTGCATCGCGCATCGCTGCGCTCAGTGATGCGACGGCGACTTCTTGTGCCGTGACCTCTTGTTCCAGTGTCAGTGCCAGTGCGGGCTTGGCCGCTGCGTCGAGCAGTCGTTTCGCCAGTCCGACCGGCACTGGGAATCCCTTCATCAGTTCGCCCACCAGCTCGTCGGTCGTCGCGTCGAGTTCGGCCGCGGGCGCGACTCGGTTGGCGAGTCCGAACTCGAACGCCTCGGCGGCGCCGAACTCGCGGCCGGTCAGCACCAGATCCTTGGCACGGCCGATTCCCACCACCGCGGGCAGTCGCGACGATCCGCCGACATCGGGCACGAGCCCGAGGCGAACTTCGGGGATACTCAGGCGAGCGTCGTCGGCGATAACCCGGAGATCGCAGGCCAGTGCCAGCTCGAGCGCGCCGCCGAAGCAGCAACCGTGAATCTGGGCGATCGTCGGCTTGGTCATCTCCTCGGCGAGATTCCAAGCGAGGATGCAGTCCCGGCGGAACTCGCGCAGCCGCTCCGGCGAGCTCGAAAGCGACGCGAGCTGTTTGATATCCATGCCCGCCGAGAAGACTGGACCGTCGCCACGCAGCACCACGCAGCGCACCGCAGGATCGTCAGCTGCCGCACGCAGGGCGGCCCCTGTCGCCAGCACGAGGTCGAAATCGAACGCGTTGCGCTTCTCGGGTCGGTTGAGAACGATATGGCGGACTGCGCCGCGATCTTCGGTCTTAACTAGGGTCATACCGGATATACCTCTCGGACGGCGAAACTCGCCAGTAACAAATGTTTACAAAAATTAGGGTGAGACGCTAAAGGTTTCAGCTTTAAGGTCGATATCCCGAGTACGGCGCGAACCAATTGGACGGTTTAAGCCCGCTCGGTTGGGTGTATTTATCAATAGAAACGACTTGCTAGCCCACTCCGCACGTGGCAGCAGGGGGTAAACGATGATCGCGAGTCATCGGCTCAGGATCGCGACAGCTTTTGTTTTCTGCCTTTTGCTGGTAATCCCGGCGACCGTCGTCGCAGGCTCTGGCAAGCATCGCAGCAGCAAGCGCAGCCAGCCTCCCGCTGCTGTTCAGCCCGGTACCGATTCGGCTCAGCCCGGCACCGACTCGGCTCAGCCGACGACCCGTCGCGGCCCTGGGCGTCATGGCGGCCACGATGGTTACGGCAACGGTGGTCCGCGCGATCCGCAGCAGGCCCCGGC
>JBASTN010000113.1:0-8738 GCA_049274915.1 Solirubrobacterales bacterium | reverse complement strand
ACCTTGTCGAGCTTCGGGTCGGGCGTGAGCTGCGGGTCGAGCGCCTCTTCCGAGCGCTTGTAATACGGCTCGAGCACATCGAGGTTGATGTCCGCCGGCCAGTGCTGCTCGAAGACCTCCGCTTTGGCTCGCAGTTGCACGTTGGCGTAAAGCAGCGACCCGCCGCCTACGCCGGCCGCGCAGAGCACGCTTCCGCTCTCGAAAAGGCGGATGTCATAGAGCCCGCCCGGGTTTGCATCGTGATGCCAGAGCAACATCGGCGCCTGCTCGATGTCCTCGGTGAAGTCAGTGCGGCCGAATCGCCGGCCGCGCTCGAGCACGGCCACGTCCCAGCCGTCCTCGGCCAACCGGCACGCCGACGCCCCGCCGCCGAAGCCCGAGCCGATCACGATCGCGTCGTAGCGCGGCTCCTCTTTTCGAACCCGGTCGCCGCGGCCCGGGATCGGCAGCGCGTCGATCGCCGCGGCAACGCCGCCGACCGTCGGCATCGGAACCCTCATACGCCCACTCCGACCGCGGCGGGCGGCATTGCGGGAACCGGAAATTTGCCGGCATGGGCTCGACCATCGTGGCCATCCCATGCATCCATGAACGTCGTCGCAGCCGCGCGCCCCTTTTTGATCAGCGCTCGCTTGTCGTCCTCGGAGAGATCGAACTCGACGATTCCAACCTCGTTCGCGTCGATCTCGATGGTGCGCTGCTTGACGCCCCGGCGATCGATCGTGTGGCGGTCCTGCCCGGCGATGACCGTGCCGATCAGATCCTCGTGAAAGCTCGTCAGCTGCGACGGTACGAAGCGCAGCGCGGGAAAGATGCTGCGCGCAAGATCCCTCCCGAGCGTCAAGGGGCCTTTGTCAAAAGCCATCAGTGTCATGCCGAACGTCGGCCAGCGTGCGGTTGCCGGATCATCTTTGTCGAAGGCGTCGATCGCATAATTGGAGAGCACCGCGCCGTCGACGAGCCGTGAGCGGTTGATCTGCACGGGCTCAAAGAAATACGGAATCGACATCGACGCGCGCACGGAGTTCGCGACCGACTGCGCGTCCGGATCAAGGCCGTAGACCGTCTGGAAATCGTCGGGCAGTCGCACGAGCCTGCCAAGCGTGATGTCAGTCGCGAAGACGACGAGCGGGTACTCGCCCGGCGGCGCCGAGGCGCCGCCCCGTGCGGCCGTTGCTTTCAGGTCACCGAAAGTTTCCACGCCCTTACTTCTGAGCAGCTCTGCGAGCCACGTGCGTACAGCCTCGCCCTCGTAAATGCCGTTCTCCACGAGCAATCCCGCCGGGCGACCGAAAACCGGAATCTGGTCCGGAAATGCGGTGTCACGAAGCTTCAGAAAATCGAACGCCATCAGCTCGTCGGCGATCGCCGACGCCGAGAATCCCGCGGCGACGAGCGCGCCCACGATTGCGCCGACGGAGGTGCCAGCAACGCGGCGGAAGTCGCGGTAGCCGCGATCCTCAAGCACCTCGAGCGCGCCAATCAGGCCGATGCCTTTGACTCCACCTCCGGCCAGTACCAAGTCCGCGCTGCCGGTGTATTGACTGCGATCCACACTGTCGCGGGTTTGGGGCACTGAGCAAGGCCCTTCGGAAATGGTGGGTTGGGGATCGACCCGGCGCAGCCGAAGCTTCGGGTCCCCGCCGAGGCGCCTGTTCATGGGAGACGCGTCACGATTTCGCGCGAGCATACCAAGAACTTGGATTGCATGCGACGCGCCGCTCGCCGCCGGTTCAGCCGTCCCCAGGAAAGCCGAAACCTCCGATCTACACGGGGGTCTCGTAGTACAGCGGTCGCGACACTTTTCGAGCCCGCCCTTGAGAGCTGAGCCCGCAATCGACCGACTCGTGGCTCGGCTGGTCACGTTGAATTGCATCGTTGCAGCGAGTTGACGCTAGCGGCATGAGTCCGACGAACTGGGGAAAAACTTGGTTTCCCCTGAATCATCCTGGGCAGTCGATCCAACGGATAATCATCCCATTTTGATATTCGTGGTGGGCCGGCGGTGCCGGAGGTGGATCGCTCGACGACATCTCGATCACTTCGTTGCGTCCGTGAAAATGTTCCTCAATCGCATTCGTCCAGTGGACGTCTGGAGAAAGCAAGGGCGCGAGTGCGTCCCAATCGCGGGTTTCAATCTGGTCCAAGACCCGGCACACCACAGGCACCATGTCGGCCATGCTGTGCTCCGTTTCGGTCGGGAGTCGTGCCTGCTGGCAGCGACGGTCTTCAGACGCGGGTTTGGCTTGCCAGCGGCCTGCGGGCATATTACAGAGATACCGCCACGGGGTCAAAGAGCGCTCTGTAGTGCGGTTTGAGCGCCTGCGGTGCGACCCGCTGTACCGGGTTGAGCCGTTTCGAGACCGCGTTGCTACCGAGTCGCTTCGGAGGCAGAAAGATTCCTCTCAGTAACTGAAGACCGTTGCCGGTTCGTCACCGATCCAATCCCACAGTGGCGTCGCCCCTGCGAGCTTGGCGTTGGCCACAAGCTGATCCTCGTCGAGTTTGCGCGCGGTAAAGCAAATGGGACAGACAAGCAGTTCGCCACCCGCCTCGGCGAATTGCTCAAACAGCCGTTCCAGCGGCGGGCATCCGTCGCACGCGACCCCTTCTGCGCGGCCCGGGAGTCCAAGGTGTACGGCTTCCTTTGTAAGAAACATCGCGACCTCCTTGCCCTTCGCCGCAGCAGCACCGCCGACAAGGAACGCGATCGTTACGCGCTCTGAGTCTTCGAGTCCGGTGGCGAGATTGATGACGACTTTGCTGCTCAAGTGATGCTCCTTTGATCGATCTTGGTGGTTATTGGTGTTCAACCGCGTCGGGCGAGCAATGAGATGCTGGTGACGCCGTACTTCTGGGTGGCGTTGTCGGCCTGATCGGAGACAAAGTGGTATTCGGTGTTCTCGCGCCAGGTTTCGATCGTGAAACCGGCGGTTTCGATCGCTGCGCGGTAGTCATCGCGTTGCATAGCGCCGCCGATGCAGGCCGCCCACAGCGATGCATCGCAAGTGACGCCTTCCGGCAGTTGGTCGGCCGTGACGATGTCTGCCAGGGCGAGTCGCCCGCCGGGACGCAGCGCCCGCGCGGCGGCGGCAAACACCACCGGCTTGTCGGGAGCGAGGTTGACTACACCGTTGGATATCACGCAGTCGATGCTCGCATCGTCAACCGGAGGCTCTTCGATATATGACTCGAAGAACTCCGTCTGCGCGAAGTCGAACTGCGTCGCGAGGCTTCGGGCCTTCGCGAGTTGCGCGGCGGTCATGTCGACCCCGATCACACGTCCGTCATGCCCGGTCGCGAGCGCGGCCAAGAAGCTGTCGGTGCCCGAGCCGCTGCCAAGGTCGAGCACCGTCTCGCTGGAAGTGATCGCCGCAAGGTCGAGGAAGTAACCGACGCCGGCGAACGAATCGATCGCGGCGGCCGGAATTTGATCGAGGTCAGCGGATGGATAACCCAGGCGCTCAGCCAGCGGACGGCCCGTCTCGAAGTGAAACTCGCGGTCGGGCTCGAGCGCGACTTCCTCGTACATCCTCTGGACGCGTTGTTCGAGTTCGGTCGTGTCGAGCTGGCGGGTGTTGGTAGTCATTGCAAGGGTCTCCTCAGATATCAATCGGATTTATTGGTGCACGGCGACGCTCCAACCAGGCGAACGCCTCGGATGGCAGACAGAGATTGGTCGCGGTTACGGTCGCGCAGGCAGCGACGAGCATCCCGCCGAGCACGAGCGCAGCCGTCGATGCTCCCGCGACAAAGAGAACCCCAACGATCGCGAGCCAAGCGGTTCCGACTTTGAACGCGTTTCGCCGGCGCGAGGGGTTGGCGGGTAAAACTGGACCGCCGAAGATGTGGCGCACGCCGCGATTCCAGACGTGGTCGAACGGGTGGCGCGCGGCGAAGCCCGCCACGAGACCGATGCCGGTCATTTCGAACACCATGACCGCAGATTGGAGAACGAGGGCCAAGATGACTAGGCCGAGGCAAAGCCCGGTCGAGAATCGCAATCCGAGGGCAAGTTCACGGCGCTGGGCGTCGCTTAGGCGGTACCCCTGTGTTGTCAGGTTCTCGCGCATCCAAGCGGAGGGCTTCATGTACATATCTTTTGCCTCCTCACTCACGCGGCTTTGTTCCGTTTTGCGGGTTTGCTGGCGAGCTCCCATTCGGGCCATCCGTCCTCAAGGCGCAGCGCGGGCCGCCCCGCTGCCTGAATGCGACGAACGGCCTCGTGCGCGTAGGCACAGAATGGTCCGCGGCAGTACGCGACCACTTCGCGGTCCGCCGGCAGCTCGGCCAGGCGAGCTTCGAGCTCGTCGAATGGAATCGAGAGGGCACCGTCGATGTGACCAGCTTCGTATTCCGCCACCGGCCGAACATCGATCAGCACAACGTCGCCGTTGCGCAATCGTGAAATCAGTTCTTCGCGGTTGATCGCATCTACATCGTCGCCGAGGTAGTCGTGCGCCGCACGTTTGACCTCTGCAAGACGCGCACTCGAAGCATCACGCAATGCAAGCCACAGTCCGAGCACCTCATCGCCCGCGAGCGCATAGCGAACGCTCGTCCCCTCGCGCGTGCGGTTCACCATTCCCGCTGCGTGCAGCGCTTGCAGATGCTGCGAAGCGTTTGCCGACGACTGCTCGCTCGCTCGCGCTAGCTCATCGACGGTCCTCGGTGCTTGCGCGAGTAGGTCGAGCATCTCTAGTCGGCGCGGGCTGGCGAACGCCTTCCCCATCACTGCGATTGCGTCGAAAAGCGCGTGTTTGTGGCCTCTTGAGCTCATATCCTGTTATTCAATTGGATTCTTGATACGGTACTTGAGTCACTATACACAAAATTCTGGAGAGCACATGTACTTCCGCCAGCTGCTGAATGACGACACGGCCTGCGCCTCCTATGTGCTCGGCTGCAAGACCACGGGTGAGTTCGCTGTCGTGGATCCGCACGTTGATCTGGTGGACGAATACATCGCGCTTGCAAAGCGTCAGGGAGCGACGGTCGTCGCCGTACTTGAGACGCACGTACAGGCTGACCACGTCTCTGGGTTGCCCGCACTCATCTGGCGCACCGGCGCCACTGCCTATCTCCCTGAAAACGCAGGCGTTGAGTTTGAGCATCACGCGCTGAGCGACGCCGAGGTTGTGACACTCGGCAATGTCGAGATTACGGCCGTCTCCACCCCGGGCCATGCGCTAGTACACCATTGCTATGTCGTAACTGACCACGTGCGGAGTGACGAACCGTGGCTCGTGCTGACTGGCGACTCGCTGCTGATCGGCGATGCCGGCCGGCCGGACCTTCATGCGAGCGGTGAGAACAATGTTGAGCAAATGGCCCGCACTCTTTACCACTCCCTAACCGAGCGACTGCTCTCGCTACCCGATCACCTGGTGCTCTATCCATCGCACTATTCCGGATCGGTATGCGGACGTGGGCTGTCGGCCAATCCGGTGTCAACGATTGGCTTCGAGCGTCGTCACAACGCTGCAATGCAGCACGCCAGCGAGGAAGCATTCGTCGCGGCGCTGACTACGGAAATCCCTCCGGCGCCCGAGCAGCAGGCCGCGATCGTGGCCGCAAACCGCAGTGGCCAACCACTCGTCGCGATTCCGTGACCACTGGCCCCGTGCGCCTCGGCCTGCGTGAGAACGCCGCGCAGTTCACACTCCTGGTCACGATCAATGCGTTCGTCGGCGCGATGGTTGGTCTGGAGCGCTCGACGCTGCCGCTCTTGGGTCGTCAGGAATTCGGCCTGGGCTCAAGCACCGCAGTGCTCTCGTTCATCGTTGCTTTCGGGTTCGCGAAGGCAATCACCAATCTCGGCGCCGGCGCCTTTGCACAGCGCGTCGGTCGCCGCAGGCTGCTGATCGCCGGATGGGCGATCGCGCTGCCAGTCCCATTGCTGATCGCTGTCGCACCCAGCTGGGGCTGGATCGTCGCCGCGAACCTCCTGCTCGGGGTCAACCAAGGGCTGGCATGGTCGATGACCGTCGCGATGAAAATCGATCTCGTTGGCCCGCGTCAACGCGGCCTGGCGCTTGGACTCAACGAGTCGGCTGGCTATGGCGGCGTAGCCATTGCCGCCGGGGTCAGTGGCTTACTGGCTTCCGAATTTGCCGCCCGCGATGTCCTGGTAGTCGCAGGAACCGCGATTGCAGTAACTGCGTTCTTCGCGTCGCTATTGCTCGTGCGCGATACGGCCGACCACGTCGCGTTCGAACAGGCCCGAGACCATGCTGGTGCCGAGGGCGCCCCGCCGTCGCTGAGAGACGCGTTCGCGCGTGCGACTTACCGCGAACCCGCGCTGCGCTCGTGTTCACAGGCTGGACTCGTCAACAACCTCAATGACGGCCTCTCGTGGGGGTTGGTACCACTCATGCTTGCCGCCCACGGCGCCTCAGTCAGACAGATCGGGCTCGTCGCTGCGATCTATCCGGCCGTGTGGAGCGTCGCACAAATACCGGCCGGCCATTGGTCCGACGTGGCCGGACGCAAACCCTTGATCGTCGGCGGGATGCTCGTCCAAGCCGCCGCTCTCGGGCTGCTCGCTCTAAGCGGCGGAACAGTCGCGATCGCTGCGGTCTCCGCCGCGCTGCTCGGTCTCGGTACCGCGCTTGTCTATCCGACGCTGATCGCGGCGGTATCAGACGCGGTGACGCCGATCGCACGCACACCGATCATCGGCGTGTATCGCTTCTGGCGCGACATGGGCTACGTGCTCGGCGCACTCATTGCAGGTGGCGTTGCCGACGCGCTCGGCTACTCCAGCGCAATCGCGATCGTTGCCGGACTTACCGCCGCTTCAGGGATATGGGTGCTTCGCGACATGCCGGCGAATGACCGGACGCCGCCGGTGTAGATTCCGAACATGCAAGCACGCTTCGAAGCATTGCCACAACTCGACGGAGGACTGTTCCTGGCAGACGGCGGCCTCGAAACCGACCTGATCTTTAATCACGGCATCGATCTGCCGGAGTTTGCGTCGTTTGTACTGCTGCGTGACGAAGCGGGTCTCGCGACGTTGCGCGATTACTACCGGCCGTTCATGGACCTCGCAAGACAGCACGGAACCGGCTTCATCCTTGAGTCGCCGACATGGCGGTCGAGCGCTGACTGGGGCAATTCCCTCGGCTATACGGCCGATGCCTTAGCCGATGCGAATATCCGCGCAATCGAGCTGATGAAAGAACTGCGCGCCGAACACTCGGCCGAGCCGATCGTCGTAAGTGGTTGCATTGGGCCTCGTGGCGACGGATACGAGACTGCGAGTCTGATGTCGGTCGACGAAGCTACAGAATTTCACCGGACACAGGTCGAAGTCTTTCGCGATGCCGACGCGGATATGGTCACCGCAGTCACGATGACCAACGTGTCGGAGGCCGCCGGCATCGCCAAAGCCGCGGCCGCAGCCGCCATACCGAGCGTGATCTCGTTCACGGTCGAGACCGACGGCTCCCTACCCGAAGGAGTGCCGTTACTTGACGCCGTCGCCGCTGTCGACAAGTTGACCAACGCTGCCCCTGCCTATTACATGATCAACTGCGCCCACCCCGAGCACTTCGACGGCATTTTCGACGCAGCGTCGGAGGAAACGGACCGAATCCACGGTTTACGTGCAAACGCCTCGCGCATGAGCCACGCTGAACTCGACGAATCTGAGGTGCTGGACTTCGGTAACCCCGCCGAGCTTGGTGCCCAATATGCCGCACTTCGCGAACGCTTTCCCGCAATCAATGTGCTCGGCGGTTGCTGCGGCACCGACGTAAGGCACATCAGGGCGATCGCAGAAGCGTGTGCTTGAACAGCGCGTGCTGCGTTAGAAGTAGTACCGCCACGGGGTGTGAAAGCGTGTCACTAAGCGCAAAGCAGCTCGTTTTCGCTACCGATTGCTACCGACTTGACCAGCACTTGAGACCGAGTTGCTACCGACTTACTCGGGAAGCTTGAAACGACGCTCGATCCATGCGCGTAGTTCGTTGATGTCGACGGTGTCGTCAGCAACCCCGCGGATCACCGCGTCGGTCTCATCCGGATCGTCGTCCGACCGGTTCCAACTCCCGCCGTTTCGCTCTACAAATTCAATCAGCGCAAGGAATGCCGCCCGCTTATTCCCGTCTGGCAATGGATGGTTCTTGGTGAGCCGGTGACACAAGATTGCCGCCTGCATCGCAAAATCGGGATAAACGTCATCCTTACCCCACCCGGCCTGTGGCGCCGCCAAAGCCGAACTCGCAAGACCGATCCGATCGAGGCGAGCCAGCTCTTCGGCGGGCACGTCGAGGATTGCCTCGGCGATCAGGAGGTAATCGCCGAGATCGAGATACTCGAACCCCACGCGTTAACGCGCAAGTCGTTCAAGGATGTCGTTGTTCTCCTTAATGGAACGACGAAGCCTTGCCTTGAACGCCTTGTCTTTGCGCCGAGATTCGATTAGGGCGTCGATCGCATCGCGAACGACTTCGGACACCGGAATGTTGTCTACTGCGGCGACCGCTTCCAGCTCTTTGGCCTGTTCGGCAGGAAGCCGAAGGCTCATTGTCTTCACGTCGGACATTCGATCCCTTTCGATTGATATCCGTATCATACCGGATTAGTGGCTTGGTATCAAGCTACCGTACTACCAACGGAATCGTGAGATGTCACACCGGGCAGTGCGCAGGGACAGGTCAAAAGAAAGCCATTACCAATCTCGCTCACCGGAGTGGTCAGGAATGGACGCGAGATTCGCATTAGATTCGGGC
>JBASTN010000112.1:0-15978 GCA_049274915.1 Solirubrobacterales bacterium | reverse complement strand
AGCGTGTTCTTTCCCGACTCACCCAACGACGCTTCGCCGGTCGAGTACCACGCTCCCGACCCAGTCCCTGGCCTGCCGGAGAGTCCGTTGACGCCGCCGGGCGTGCGCCGGGGACTCAGCTGGTAGATCGGCGCTGGTAAATCGGCGATTCACTCGGCGAGATTCGACAAAGGTGGTGTTCGATGGCAGAGCAGCTCATTAGACCGCGTCGACGGACAGTTTGAGCAATCGTTCAGATACCAAATTATTGCGCGTCAAACCGCGCTATCCGGCTGGTTTCGGTCCTAGACTGGTGCGTAAGCTCGCCCCGGTGGCGAGCCGGCGATCGTAAGACATCCGATCCCGCTAACGGATCCCGGCTGGAGAGACGACCAGCGGTGGAGAGACGACCAGCGGTGGAGAGACGAGGAACCATGGACGCCGAGCATTTCCGTTTCGACGGGCACAAGATCTCATACAAGACCTACGGCAGCGGTAAGCGCGCCGTCGTCTTGGTACACAGCCTGCTCTTCAACCAGGAGATGCACGCGCCGCTCGCGCGCGAACTGGCGACCCACGGCAACTTCGTGATCACGATCGACATGGTCGGCCACGGCGCCTCTGACGGACCGGTCGGGCATTTCGACATGCAGCGCTACGCGGCAGCCCTGCACACGCTGCTCGACAAGCTCGAGATTCCCGAGGCCGTGATCGGCGGCACTTCACTTGGGGCGAACATCGGTCTCGAGGCCAGCGTTCACTATCCCGAGCGCGTACGCGGCCTGATCGTCGACATGCCGGCGTTGGAGGCCGCGATCATCGGCGGCTCGGCGATTTTCACACCGATTATGCTCGCCGCCAAGTACGCCGAGCCGGTCGCGCGAATCGGTTCAAAGCTGATACGCGCCGTCCCGCGCTGGTCGATGCCGTACTCGGCGAATCTAATCCTCGATGTGCTCAAGCGCGACCCGAAAGCGACCTCCGACGTACTGCAGGGCCTCTACTTCGGACGGCTCGCGCCGCCGCGGATCGAGCGAATGGACATCGAGGTGCCGGCGCTGGTGATCGGCCACAAGTTCGACCCGGTACACCCGTTCTCCGACGCCGTTCAGCTCGCCGAGGACATGCCCAACGCCCGCTTCGTCGAAGCGCGCTCAATCGTCGAGCTACGACTGATGCCGAGGCGACTGACCAAGGAGATCGTCGAGTTCGTCGACCAGTGCTGGAAGCCACGCGCGGTTAAGACCGGCGGCGCGGCAGCGGTAAAACGCGCGGCGAAGCCGCGTCGCGAGACCGCCTCCCGCCCCGCCACGAAGTCGACCGCCAAGCCAGCGAGCAAGCCGCAGAGTTCGACCGCTTAACGGTGTTTTAATGACCGATCCGCAGAGAAACGTCTGACGCGCGTTTAGTATTGCCCGCGGGGATCACATTGGCAAGTCGCAAAGAAGAAAAAGAACGCCTTCGGCAAGCGCGCCTCGAACAAGAGGCAGCTGCTCAAAGCCGTAAGGACAACCAGGCGAAGGCGCGCAAGATCGCAGCCGTCGCTGGCGTCGTCGCGCTGGTCATCGCCGGAGTCGTCGGTGGCGTTGTCGCGCTTTCTGGCGGAGAAGATTCGATGAAGCCGAAGCAGGGCGTCGCCTCGGGCGGTTGGCCTGCTGGCAGCGTGCCCGCCGCCGTGCTCGCAATCGACGAGGGCGACGAGCTCGAACTCGAGAACGCGGCTAAGGCCGCTAAGTGCGAGCTGCGCACCGACCCCGACGAAGGCCGCGAGCACAAGGACCCCGACGGGACCACCTTCAAGTACACCGCCAACCCGCCGACATCAGGAGATCACGACCCGATCCCGGCCGACGACAACGCCTACAAGAACGACGAGGCACCGAAGGCCGCCAACCTCGTGCACTCCCTAGAACACGGCCGCGTGATCTTTCAGTGGGACAAGGACAAGGTCACCGATGAGCAGATCGGTTCGATCAAGAAGCTCTACGACGATGAGACTTACCACTTGACGATCACACCGAACGACACGGATATGCCTTACACCGTCGCCGCCACCGCTTGGAACAAGTCGATGGTCTGCAGCGAGTACAACGACGAGACACTCAAGGCATTGCGCCTCTTCCACCTCAACCGCTTGGACCAGGCTCCCGAGAACGTCCCGTAGCCCGCCGGGCTGGGTCTCGCGGTTGATTTCAACGCCGGCTCCGATCTTCGGGCCGGTTTCTTTTTGGGCGGTCATTGTCGGGCAACGCAACATGCACCGTGCAGGCGCATCGGCCGACACTTTGAAGTGTTTGTTGGATGGTGCGACTTTCATTCACAGCACCGCCAGTTTGTGCTGCCGTAGCGGCGGCGTTCTTCCTCGGCACGGCCGCCGCAGCCGGTGCCGCCACCCCGCAAACGCGGGACTTCGAACGCCAGATCGCGATCGGCGCCACAGCTGGCGACGCAGCGCCTGCAAACGCGGGTGGGCACCGGCATGGGAGTGCACGTGCAGCATCGGCTCACCATCGCGTTGTCACACTGCGATCACGCGCGACGTTTCACATGGTCGGATTTAGATGGCGCGGCAGCGGTGAACCAGCGCTCCGTGTGCGGTCTTTTGATGGCGTGCGCTGGAGTGCCTGGGTGGAGGTCGCCGCGGCGCAGAGCGAACGGCCTGATTCAACCGGACCGCTGCGCGAAGGCGCAGACTCTGGCGTATCAGTGCCGGTGTGGACCGGCCGCGCCACCCGCCTGCAGGTGGCGGTCGGCGGTCGCGGGTTCGTCGGCCTCAAGGCTCACTTCGTGAAGGTCGCGCAGCGTGATTCGTCAGGCAGTCCATCTGGTCGGCTGGCGCGTGTGTCCGGAACCGGCGGGACGCCTCCGGTCGCCCCGGTCGCCCCTTCGCAACCGGCGTCCCAGGAGACCGGTCGCGGTGCGGATACACCCATTGCGCCACCGATCATCACGCGCACTCAATGGGGCGCAGACACCTACTGCAAGCCTCGTGTGAAGCCGTCGTATGGCGAGGTGCTCGGCACCGTCGTTCATCACACCGTCAGCACAAACGCCTATTCGCGGGCGGAGGCGGCCAGTGTCGTGCTCGGCATCTGTCGCTTCCATCGAAACTCAAACAAATGGAACGATGTCGGGTACAACCTGCTCGTCGATCGCTTCGGCAATGTCTACGAGGGTCGCGCTGGTGGCGCTGACCGCGCTGTCGTCGGTGCTCACTCACAGGGATTTAACGGACAGACTTCAGGCATCGCCCTGCTCGGCACATTCACCTCGGCTCGCGCGCCTCAGGCTGCCTTAAGTGCCGTGCAAGCAGCGGTCAAGTGGAAGCTGGCACTGGCCGGCGTGTCACGTAGCGAACGAGTCGCGCTGAACTCGACCGGCGGCGCGCAGAACCGTTACAAGAATGGACGTCTGGTGTTCGCACGACCGGTCTCTGGGCATCGTGACCTCGGCTCGACTACGTGCCCGGGCAACGGCGTCTACCCCAAGCTGCCGAGCTTCCAGTCGTACTTGACCCCCGGATCGCGAGCCGCCACACGCATGTCGTTGAGACTCAAGCGGGTCGGGCTGCCAGATGGAAGCCAGACCGTCGCGATATCCGGCAGGCTGCGTAGCGGCGGACGTGCAGTGGCCGGCGAACTGGTCGAGATTCAGAACCACACATCAGCGGGTTGGGTAAAGCTCGCCGAGACACGAACGAACGTCAACGGTGTCTGGGAGACCCAGCTGGCACCGGCTGAGCGTGTCTATCTGCGAGGGATGTACGCGGGCGATTCAAACCGTCGAGCTGTGCGCTCGAACTGGCTGTACTCGCCGAAGCTCGCCAACGGGCCGACGGGTCCGAGCGGCGCCAAGCGCTAGCGCCAGCCGCCGGTCTCGCCGCGATAGAGCCCGTCGCCGGTCGCCAGCAGCTTCAGAGTCCGCCAGAGAATGCGCGCGTCGACGATGGCGTTGCGGTGCTCGACGTACCAGAGGTCGAGTTCGATGCGCTCGCTCCACGGCAACGACGCGCGACCGTTCACCTGAGCCCAGCCGGTGATCCCCGGCTTGACGTCGAGACGGCCGCGCTGCCGGTCGTCGTACTTGTCGACCTGACTGCGAACGGTTGGGCGCGGGCCGACGATGCTCATCTGCCCGCGCAGCACGTTACAGAGGTTCGGCAGTTCGTCGAGCGAAAAGCGGCGCAGAACTCGGCCTACGCGAAGAATCCGCTGGTCGTCTTCGTCGACGGCGAGTCCGGCTCCGAGGTTCTCGGCGTTTTTGACCATCGTGCGCAGCTTGAAGAGATCGAACTCGACGCCGTCCTTGCCGACGCGCCGCTGGCGGTAGATCGGCGAACCCGGTGATTCGATCGCGATCAGCAATGCGCTGGCGATCAGAACCGGGCTGGCGATCAGCAGCGCGAGCGCGCTGACGCCGATGTCGAATAGGCGTTTCAACGTGTGCCCTCGGGCGGCGTCCAGCCGGCGGGGGTGCCGCGGCGCAGATAGTCCCACAGGCCGAGGCCGATCGACGCGGTCGTCAGCACGTAGTAACGCGCGACCAGGAGCGGGCGGACGGGCAGTGTCGGGGCGAGGGCCGCGGCGACGAGCAGGACCAGTTGGGCAACCAGCAGCGCCAGGTAGAGCGTCGAATCGAAGGCGAGCAGCGCGCTGGCGACCAGCGCTACGAGGTGCAGCAGGGGGGCTATGTAGCGCAGGAGGCGGTGCGAAAAGATCATCCAGCTGTAGGTCAGCCCGTATCCGCGCGGAGAAAGCATGCCGCCACGCAGAATGATCGGCCAGGCGAAGGTCATCATCCGGCGCTTGCGCTGAAACTCGCCGTCGACGCTCGGGACCATCTGCTCGCTGGCGCGGGCGCCGGGCTCGTAGATCGCCCGCTGTCCGGCCTTGACGGTGCGAAACGGCAGTGTCAAATCGTGCCCGGTGCTCGGCGCGAGCTTGTTGTAGAGCGCCCGCTTGACGGCGTAGATCGCACCGTTGCCCGCCGTTATCGCTCGAATCCGCGATTCGCGCTCGCGCAGCCACATCTCGTAACGCCAGTAGAGGCCCTCTTGATTGGTACCGGCGTCGTTGACGAAGTTGACGCGGCCGCAGACGTATCCGACCTGCGGATCACTCGACGCGGCAACTAAGGCACGCAGAGCGCCGGGCTCCCAAAAGGTGTTGGCATCCGAGAACGCGAGCAACTCGCCGGTCGCCTCGGTGACGGCCTCGTTCTGCGCCCGCATCTTTCCGCCGCGTGGCAGCTCCAATACGAGATCCGCCCCGGCGCCGCGAGCGAGCTCGGCCGTGTCGTCGGGTGAGCCGTCACAGGCGACGATCAGTTGGAGCTTCGCGCGCGGGTAGTCGAGCGCGAGCGTGTTGGCAACCTTGTCTGCGATCACCGGCCCTTCGGCGTAAGCGGCGACAATCAGCGAAACGCCGGGAAGATCGGCGTCGCCACCCTGTGTCGGCGCCTCGGCCCCGATCGCGACCGGCTGCTTGGTCCAAGCCAGCAAGCCGACCAGCAACGGATAGACGAACTGCCCGTAGACCAGCAGGCCGACGGCGATCCAGAAGAAGATTTCGAGCAAGCTGCGCATGCGCGCGGGATTATCGCGGACCGACGGGAGGGCGAGATAAATTGCCTGATCTTGAGAGGCCCGTGGCAACGGCGATAATCAGCCGGATGCGCATTCGAGTCATCGACCCGGCGTCGTACACGCGGCCGTACGATCACGCCTTGTGCGCGGCGCTGGCGCATCGCGGCAACGATGTCGAGCTGGTTGCGTCGCGGTTCCGACACGGTGAGGTACCGCAACCGGATGGGTACCGGCTGTCGGAAGATTTCTACCGCCTGCCCGGCCCGCTGCCAGTGCGCGTCGCACAGCACCCGCTCGACATGTTGCGCCTGCGCTTCGGGACGCAACCCGACGTGACGCACTTCCAGTGGCTGCCGATTCAGCGAGTCGATCGGCATCTGCTGCCGCCCGGGCCAGTGGTCCTGACCGCGCACGATGTGATCCCGCGCGAGCCGCGGCCGGGTCAACTTGGGGCGCTACGCGCCACGTACTCGTCCGTCGATGCGGTGGTCGTCCACAGCGAACACGGCAAGGGCGTGCTGGTGGAGCGGCTTGACGTTGATCCGGCGAAGGTTGAGGTCGTTCCCCATGGTGTGTTCGACTATCTGACAGAGGTCAGCGACGCGAAGCCGTTGCCAGCGGAACTCGCCGAAGTCGAACGTCCGGTCGTGCTCTGCTTCGGCCTCTGGCGGCCCTACAAAGGCATCGACCTGATCATCCGCGCGTTCTCCGAGTTGAAGGCCGATGCCGAGCTTTGGATCGTCGGCATGCCACGAATGCCCGTCGAGCCACTCAAACAACTCGCGACTGAGCTTGGTCTCGGTGAGCGCGTGAAGTTCGTGCCACGCTTCGTCGGAGACTCCGAGCTTGGTGCGTACTTTCGTCGAGCCGACATCGTCGCGCTGCCATACCGGGAGATCGACCAATCCGGCGTGCTGTTCACGGCGTTGGCGTTTGGCAAGCCGATCGTCGCGACGCGCGTCGGCGGTTTCGGTGAGATCGAAGATCGCTTCGCAGCGATCGCGACTGTCCCCGCGGAAGACGAGACAGCGTTGGCAGCCAGGCTCGATCAGCTACTGACCAGTCCTCAAGCCCGTGAAGACCTCGCGAGGGCAGCTGCGGCTGCGGCGGTGGGTGAGCTCTCCTGGGATCGGGTCGCCACGCGCACGCTCGAGGTCTACACGCGGGCGATCGATTCCGCCGTGAGCTAGCCGGGGGTCCTCGGCCACGCCGACCTCGCGACAGCCGCCCGGGTACGCTCGCGCGCGTGGATCTCTCGTTCTGCATCGTCAACACGAACGGCGGCGAACTGCTCGCTCGCTGCCTCGACGCGATCGAGCAGACGACTCCGGCGTCGCTGGAGCATGAAGTCCTAGTGCTCGACAACTGTTCCGACGATGGATCTGCCGCGCACGCTCGGCGCGAGGGGGTTCGACTTATCGAGCTGACGCAACGGGAGGGCAAGGCGAGCAACGATTCGCGTCTGCTGGCGGAGGCTAAAGGTCGTTACGCGCTGTTGCTCAACGAGGATTCCGAGCTGCTGCCCGAAGCGACCGCGCGTTTGATCGCGGCGCTCGACGGCGACGCACAGGCAGGAGCGGCCGGGGCTCAGCTACTCGACGCCGAGGGCAAGGCGCAACCCTGCGCCTGGCGTTTCACCAGCGTCGCGACGGCGCTCGCAGGGGTCTTTTGGATGCATCGGCGCTTCACCGTCCAGAGCAGGGGCAACGCGACGGCTCGAGTCGACTGGGTGCAGTCTGCCGCGTTGATGGTCAGGACCGAAGCAGCGCGCGCAGTCGATTTTCTTGACCGGGACTTCTTCGTTTACGGAGACGAAGTCGATTTCGCCAAGCGCCTCGCCGACGCCGGCTGGCACAGCCTCTACGTGCCCGCCGCACACGCCTACCACCGTGAAGGCCTCTCGCACGGTGCCTCGGCACGGCGCCGGATCGTCGAGTTCCACCGCGGACGCGATCTCTACATGCGCAAACACCACGGCCGTGCCGCCGCGTTGATCACGCGCGCGTTGGTCAGCCTGACTTACCTCGAACGGGCGCTCGCGGCGGCGGTCACCCGTCGGCATAGCGCGACGCGATTTCTGTTTCACGCTCGCGCCGCGATGCTCCCGCATCACAGCGGCGACGGCCTGCGCGAGGCGGCCTCAGAGTTCAACGCCGCGCGACGGACTACTTGAGCTTGCGGTCGCCGGCTTTGATCTTGTGCACGTAACGCAACACTGAGCCGTCGTCGCGGGTCAGCACGAAGGTGAAGGCGACCTTCTTGGCCCGGCACTTCTTTAGCGCCTTCTTTTTCTTCTTGCCCGTGCCCTTGATCGCGCCGCAGAAGGTCTTGTAGGGCAACAGCACCGAACTCTTGATCGACTTGAAGCTCAGCGAGCGTGTGCCGGCCGGCAGCGTCGTCTTGATCTTGAGGCCGGTGCGGCCAGAGATCGCGAAGTCGGTCACGCGGAGGGCCTTGGTACCCGCCCTGCCACTGACGTTCTTCAGGTTCTTCTTCAGCTTCTTGTCCTTCTTCTTGTACTTCAAAAGCTTCTTGTTGAGCTTCGTTCCCTTGGGCATCTGCACACTGAAGGACTTGATCCCCGGACAGTTGACCGCCGTCGCAAACGCGACCGAGGTTTGTTGCTTCTTGTTGCCCTTCTTCTTGACGCCCTTGGTCGCGATCGCCACGTTCGGCGCATCGCAGACGGCGCTGCTGCGCTCACACGCGAACACGCCATTGACCTTGACCAGTCCGGCTGCGGACTGGCCGCTGTGACTGGCGTAGTTGACCGAGGCATCGCCGCAGAGGCCGTTGGCGCGCACGCCGAGGATCCCCTTCGGCCCGCCGGCGATGTTCATGTTCAACTCGCTCCACAGCAGATCTGGGAGGTTGTCGAACGACGACCGGAGGTTGACGTTGTTGACAAACTTGTTGGCGCCACGGATCTGCAGATTGATCGGCGCGCCGACCATGATCAGCAGATCCGGTAGCGACGAGATCGAGCCGCGCGCCACGTAGACCGTGCCGGTCACCGGCGTCGGCAGCAGCGGCGTCTTGATCGTGACGGTGCCGATGCGACTCGAAACCGGACAGCTCCAAGACGCGGCCTGGGCCTGCTCGCAGACTTCGCCAAGACCGAGCACGTTGACGGTGACGATCGACGGCAGCAGAACCGTGATCGACTTCATCACCGAGTCGCCCGCGGCGAGCGCCACCCTGATGTTCCAGTCCGGAGCATTGTTGGCGTCGCCGCCGCTGGCGGTGAATGAGATCGACGGGTTAAAGGCGCGCACCGGGCAGTCGGTGGCCTGGTACGGAATTGTGCTCGTGGCGTTGCCCGCCCCGTGGGAGGTCATCGCCGCGACAACCGTCATCGGTCCGCAGGTCGACGCGTTGTAGAGAAACGGTGTTCCGTTCGGTGAGCGGCCGGCGCGGCCGTCGATGTCGATCCGCAACTGGTTGATCTGCGTCGGCACGCCCTTAAACATGCGCGGGATGTCGCTGAATATCACGTCGATGCCGTGGTCGGCCGGTCGCAAGACGACACGGCCCTGCGTGACGTAGTCACCGAGGTTGTACGGGCCGGCGACTGCCGGGACCTTCACCGACATTCCGGCGATCTCGCCGTTGACGCCTTCGGTCAGATAGACCGTGCCCGGCAGGGTCAGAGCCTGGCCGGCGGTGCCGAGCTTGACCTGAACCGAGCCGACCTTGCTGGCGGAAGAACAGTTGCCCGCGGCAGCGTTGGCCAACGAGCACATCGGCACACTCGCAGCCGATCCGACGAACCCCGGTGGCAACGACATCGTCACGCCCTTGAGGTCCTGGTTGTTGTCGGGACGGTTGATCGTGAAGGTCGCGTTCGGGTGGGCGCCCGAGACGTAGGTGTCGAGGTTGAAGGTGGTGGTCGGCGCGAAGCCCTTAGCAGTGCAGTTTGTGACGTTCAGCGAGTCAGTCTCGTTGGCTATCGCTCCCGACCACGGCGTCATCGAAGAACTGACGTTCGCGGATCCACAGGTCTCCGGGTTGATCAACAGAGGATTGGTCGCGCCCTGCAGTTCGACGTGAAAACGTTCGAATGGAATGTCGGGCAGGTTGTCGAAGGTCGTCGTGATGTCGCCGGTCGTCTCATTGACGACTGCGACGCCGCGCAGCGTGATCACGGTCTTGCCGGCGAGCTGGATCGCCAACTTGTAGCGGTCGGATCCGTTCGCCGCGGTGCCCGGGGTTTCGAGGTAGACGTGGCCTTCCAGCGAGTGCCCGCCGGGCGAGTCCAGCGGCAGCAGCGACGTGTCGATCCAGGCGTCGCCGACCTCGGAGCTGGCCGGGCACGACTGCGCGTCGAGCTGAGCCGCGGTACAGGCGACAAGACCGTCGGCGGCCGGGGCGTTGAGCCGGAAGCCGGGCAGCGCTAGGGAGAAGGTCTTCAGCGTTGACTGCGTCGGCGCGGTCGACTGGTTGATCTGGACCGTAAGCGCGGTCGGCTGTTGCGCGTCGGTCGGGGTGTTGGCGACGTCGATGCTGTTGTCGAGTGCGAGCGTCTCACAGCCGGTGATCGGCTGGGGCAGCGTCGCCCTGCGGGTAACCGTGCTCGCCGCCGGCGAGGTGATCTCGGCACGCACCGCAGCCGGGCCGCAACTGCGCGGGTTGCTCATGAAGGGAACGTCGTCGGCCGTCGCGAGTGTGCCCTGGTCGGCGATCCCGCGCAGCACTATCTGCATCTGGCGAATCCGTACCGGCACCCCTTCAAAGCGTTGCGGCATGTCGCCGGTCGTCGCCTCAAGGCTGTAGTCGTTCGGGTTGAGATTGACGTCTACCGGCACAATCACTTTGCCGAGGTCGAACGGGCCGACCACTACCGCAGCGGTGACCGTGAACTTCGCCGGGCGATTGCTCGGGGCGACGGTGTTGTTGATCGAGCCGGTCAGCCGGAAGCTGTCGTCGCCGGATCCGACGTCCAGAATCACGCTGCCGACCAGGCTGTCGGTGGCGCAGTTGCCGGCGTCGGCGTCGACCTGGGCGCAGGCCGGAGCCGCGACGGCGGAACCGACGAGACCGTTTGGCAGCATGATCTTGACGTTCTTGATGCCCTGATCCTTGTCCGGCCGTGAGAGGTTGATCGTTACGTCGGGGTTGGCGCCAGCCTGATAGGTCGAGAGACTCGCCGTCAGACCGGGATTCTGCGGCAGCGTTCCAGGGCACGCCGCGCCGGCACCGTCGTAGCTGGTCACAAAGCTCGCCGTGCGGGTGACCGTGTAGTCCTCACTGTCGGCGTCGTTGTCGTCGCTCCACGGAGTTAGGTCGGCGCTGAGTGTCTGCGTTCCACAACTCTCGGGGTTGGTCAGAAGTGCGTTCTTGCCGGTCTTGAAAGCGATCTCGAGGTTGGCGAACTGGAGGTCGGGAAGTTCGTCGAAATCGGCCGTCACCTGACCAGTTCCGGCATTCGCGCCACCGCCGGATCCGTCGACGGTCGCGCTACCGTGGACGATCAGTTCGCGTCCCGGCAGATGCAGCACTATCGCCAGTCTGTAACGTGTCGACGGTGTGGCGCCGGGCGACTCGAGGTAGACGCTGCCGCTCTGCTGAGTCGGCAACAGCGGGGTGTCCATCGTCGCGGTGCCGATCACGCTGCTAGCCGGGCAGGCCGCGCCGCCGGCATCGATCGCAGCGGTCGAACAGGCCTGGAGGCTGCCCGCAACTTCGTTGTAGTTGGCGACGGCCGGGTTGATCTCCATGCCCAGCGGCAGCACTGTGGTCACCCGCTCTACCGAGCTGCTGCTCGGTGGCACGTCGATGTCGAGTGTCAATCCAGCTGGCTTGCCGGTCTCTGTCGTGTCCACGGCGGCCGTGACCGTCGGGTCGAAGGGTGCCGGGCAGCCGGTGGTGGTGTAGTTGAAGCTCTCATTGACCGTCGCGCCGCCGGGTGCCTTCATCTCGGCAGAAACAGTGTTGCTGCCACAGCGCGACGGGTTGATCATGAAAGCGTTGCCTCCGACGACACCGTTGAGCACCATCGTGATGCTGCGGACGCGAACCGGGATGCCCTCGTAGCGCAACGGAATCGTTACCTGCGTGTCGATCCCGAGATCGCCGCGCAGCGTCGTGTTAACCGGGATGCTCAGCTTGCCGAGGTCGAACGGACCGACAATCACGTCGGTGATTGCGGTCAGCCGCGCCGGCTCGTCGGCGTCCGGAGTCGTGTTGTAGATCGATCCGGAAAGGTTGTTCGTCTCGCCTCCGGAACCGATCGCCGTCGTAAGCGAGCCGATCGCGGTAGCCGGGGCACAAGTGCCGGCCGCCGCGTTTGCCTGGCTACAACGGGGGGTCTGGACCGTGTCGGCAACGAGTCCGGTCGGCAAGCTGAGGTTGAACTCGCGCAGCTGCTGATTCTTGTCTGGGCGCGTAACGGTCAGCGTGAGGTCCGGCTGTCCGCCGGCCTGGGTCGTCGAGACGCCGCCACTGAAAGTTGGTGCGAATCCGTCGCCGCCCGGGCACGCTGCTCCAGCGCCGTTGTAGCTGGTGCTGAAGTTCGCGCTGGGTGAGGCATCGGTGCCGCCGGAGTTCGGCGTGATCGTGGCGTTGACCGTGTGAGTGCCGCAGGTCTCCGGGTTGGTGAACAACGCGCGGTTGCCGGTGTTGAATGCCAGCGTCAAGTTGCTGAAGGCGAGATCTGGAATGTTGTTGAAGTCGGCGATTATCCGGCCGGTCCCGCTGTCGACTGAGCCGGTGCCCCCGGTTACGTCGGTCGAGCCGTTGACCGTCGCGGCACCGTGCACGATCAGTTTTTGACCCGGCAGGTTGACGACAACCGCGATGCGGTAGCGCGTCGCGGCTGTCGTGCCCGGCGTCTCCAAGTAGATACTTCCGGACTGCACAGCGGCCAGCAGTGGGGACGTCAAGGCCACCGTTCCGAGCACGCTTGCCGCCGGGCAAGCAGCCGCGCCGGCATCGATCGCGGCGGTACTGCAAGCCTGCAACGGCCCGTTGGCGACCGCCGGATTGATCTCCATACCCAGAGGCAGCGCGGTCTGAACACGACCGATCGTCGGGTTGGATGCGTTGCTGCTGATCGCGAGGGTCAGGCCGGTCGGCTTAGCGGTTTCCGACGGACTGACCGAAACGCTCAGCGTCGGTGCGCTGACGAAGTTCTGCGGGCAACCGGTGGTGGTGTAGTTGAAACTGCCGGTCGCGAGCGCGGCGGTCGAGCTGATCATGTCGGCGGCCACGTTGTTGACCTGGCACTTACTCGGGTTACTCATGAAGTTGTTGCCACCGACGACGCCGTCGATCTGCATCGACAGTGAGCGCACGCGTACAGCGATGCCCTCGTAGCGGTTCGGCAGCTGCGTACTGGCGTCGATGCCGTAGTCGGCGCGGATACTGGTGACGATCGGGATGCTCAGCTTGCCGAGGTCGAACGGACCGACGACGACCGGCACAATCGCCTGAAGTCGTGCCGGCTCGTTGGCCCCCGGTGTGACGTTGTGAATCGCACCCGACAACGAGAGCGTCTCGGCACCGCTGCCGATCGTCGCAGCCAAGCTACCGACCTGCGATCCCACCGCGCAGTTGCCGGCAGTGGCGTTGGCCTGGGTGCACTGCGGCACCGCGGTTGCGTTGGCGACCAGACCGCTAGGCAGATGGAGATTGAAGTTGCGCAGCGACTGCTGCTTGTCGGCGCGGGTCACGCCGAGTGTCAGGTTCGGATGGCCGGCGGCAACGGTCGTGCTGACGCTGCCGCTGAAAACAGGGGCGAACGGGTCGCTGCCCGGGCAGGCGGATCCAGCTCCGTTGTAGCTAGTGGAGAAGCTGGCGCTCGGCGTGGCGGCGGTGCCGCCGGAGTTCGGTGAGATCGTGCCCGCGACCGTGTGAGTTCCGCAGGCCGATGGGTTGACGAACATCGCGCGGTTGCCAGCGTTGAAAGCAATCGTCAGGTTTGTGAACCCGAGGTCGGGGATGTTGTCGAAGTCGGCGCTGATCCGGCCGGTACCGCTGTCGACGGCTCCGGTCGCGCCGGCCGAAATCGTGCTCGAACCATTGATCTGTGCGCTGCCGTGCACGATCAATCGCTGACCAGGCAGGTTGATAACGATCGCCAGCTTGTAGCGCGTGGCAGCGGTTGTGCCGGGGGTCTCGAGATAGACCTTGCCGGTCTGCGTGCCGGCTAGGAGCGGTGTGACCAGCGAAACCGTGCCGACCTCGCTACTGGCCGCGCAGGCCGCGCCGCCCGCGTCGATGTTGGCGGTCGTGCAGGACGTCAGCGGTCCGTTGCCGAACGCCGGGTTGATTTCCACGCCCGACGGCAGCGTCACCTGCACGCGCTTGATCGTCGGGTTGTCGATGTTGGTGCTGACGCCGAGGGTCAGTCCCGCCGGCTTTGCCGTCTCGGTCGACGACATGGTTGCGGTCATCGTCGGTGCGGTGCCGAAGCTAGACGGACAGCCCGTCGTCGTGTAGTTGAAGCTGCGCGCGGCGGTCGTCGGCGTCGGGCTGATCAGATCAACACCCACCGTGTTGACCTGGCACTTGCTCGGATTAGTCATGAAGTTGTTGCCGCCGACAACGCCGTTGAGCGTCAGCGCGGCGGAGCGTACGCGAACCGCGACGCCCTCGTAACGGCTGGGAATCTGTGTTTGCGTGTCAACTCCGAGATCACTACGCAGTGCCGTCGTGATCGGCATCACCATCTTGCCGAGATCAAACGGTCCGACGACGACCGGCAGGGTGATCGACAGTCGCGCGGGTTCAGTGACGTCGGGGACGACGTTGTGAACGGTGCCGGTCAGGGTGAGTGTCTCGCCACCGGTTCCCACCGTCGCGCTAAGCGAACCGACCGTCGTGTTGACCGGACAGTTGCCCGCCGCGGCCAGCGCTTGGCTGCACTGTGGGACAGCCGACGAGTTGGCGACGAGGCCGACCGGCAGGTGGGTGTTGAAGTGGCGCAGCAGCTGATCCTTCTCGGCGCGCGTCGCGGTCATCGTCAAGTTTGGGTGTCCGCCGGCGACCGTCGTGCTGACGCTTCCGGTGAAGGCTGGGGCGAACGGCGTCGCGCCGCAGGCGCCGGATCCGCCGTCAGACGTCGTGGTGAACGTGGCAGTGCGGTTGGCGGTAGCACCGCCGGTCGTGTTCGGCGTCAGATCCGCAGTAACAGTCTGAACGCCGCAGCTGGCCGGATTGGTCAGCAGCGCGCGGTTACCGCTGGTGAAGTTGATCGCCAGCGTCGTAAACCCAAGGTCGGGGATGTTGTCGAAACTCGCAGTCACCTGACCAGTGCCGCTGTCGACCGAGCCAGTCGCGCCCGCGGCAACTGTCGTCGAGCCATTGACCAACGCGCCACCGTGCAGCACGAGGTCGCGGCCCGGTACCCGCAAAACGATCGCCAGCTTGTAGCGCGTGGCAGCGGTTGTGCCGGGGGTCTCGAGGTAGATGTCACCAGTGACCGGATTCGGCAGCAAAGGAGTGTTGAGCGTGACGTTGCCCTGGTCGCTCGTCGCCGGGCAGGCAGCGGCGCCAGCGTCTATCGTCGCCGTGCTGCAGGCGACCAGCGGTCCGTTGCCGACGGCCGGATTGATCTCCATGCCAACCGGCAGCGAGACGTCGACTCGCTTAACCGATGAGTTGTTCGCCGGCACGTTGACGGTCAGGCCGAAGCCAGTTGGCTTGAGCGTTTCGGTCGTCGTGACCGAAGCCGCGATCGTCGGGTTGAATGTCTGTGGACAACCCGTCGTCGTAAAGTTCGCGGTGCCAGTGACGGTCGTCGGAGTCGGACTAATCATGTCGGCGCTGATCGTGTTGACCTGGCACTTGCTCGGGTTGGTGATGAAGCTGTTGCCGCCGACTGTGCCGTTAAGCACCATCGTCAACGAACGAATTTGCACCGGCACGCCTTCGTAGATCTGCGGCAGCACCGTGCTGGCATCGACGCCGAAGTCTGCGCGCAGGGCAGTGGCAACCGGAACGTTCAGCTTTCCGAGGTCGAACGGTCCGACGACGACCGGCAGACTCGCGTAAAGCCGTGCCGGTTCGGCAGCGTTGGGCACGACGTTGTAAATCGTGCCTCCGGAGAGGCTGTAAGTCTCGGCTCCCGAACCAACGGCGGCGGCAAACGTGCCGACCGCGTTGGCGGCGACGCAAGTACCGGCCGCGGCATTGGCCTGGCTGCACTGCGGTGTTGCACTCGTGTTGGCGACAAGACCGACCGGCAGATGGACGTCGAAGTTGCGCAGTTGTTGATTCTTGTCGGGGCGGTTGACCTGCAGCGTCAGGTCCGGGTGAGCGCCCGCGGCGGTGTTGCTGACCGAAGCACTGAAGGTCGGAACGAAGGGATCGCCGCCCGGGCAAGCCCCGCCGGATCCGTTGTAGTCAGTCGTGAAGTTGGCCGTGCGGGTAGCGACGGCGCCGCCGGTTGTGTTCGGTGTCAATCCGACGCTCAC
>JBASTN010000111.1:0-32929 GCA_049274915.1 Solirubrobacterales bacterium | reverse complement strand
GTGTGGCCGTCGATCGTGACCTTGTCAGGCCTCAGACGGCTGATCAGCGAGGTGTAAAGACGTTGCGAGCCCGGGATCTTCCAAATCGCGCGAGCGACCGGAGTGCCCACGAACCACTTCATCAGGCGGGAAAACACCCCGAAAAATGTGCGGCGAAGCATGGCGCTGATCATAGACCAGCACCGGCGATCCGCTGCGGCGGCAACGCGGCGTGCGCCACGCCCAGGAACCAACCGTTACCGCTTATTCGCCGAGACTTGAATTCTGCGTTCTACGACGAAAGTCCAACTTGGTTGCGTCTGGGGGCGGCCCGGTCTACGTTGGTCGTGAAGTTGATCCGGGCAACGATCTCTGATCGGCGTGCCGCCAGAGAGTTTCTCCCGGACCAGCTTCAACCCTAATCGGATGAATCGCAAACTTCCGGCACCCGTTCTCTGAGCTGCTCGGGAGCTGGATCGCAATCCTCGACTGCGGAGGCCGAGGATTGCGGGAAGAGCCGGCATATGCCGGCTCTTTCTCTTTTGTGTAGATCCGCACGCGGTAACCGTCGGCTTGCGCGGTGGACTCAGTGGCCCCGGTCACTATCCCGATCGCTAGCCGGCGGTGACCCGGGTGTCTCCTTCGCGCTTCATGCCGTCACGACCGACGTAGCCCCCCTCGGCTCCGACGACCACATACACCGCGTCGCCCTCACCGATGTTCTTAGTCCAACGCTGGGTGCTGGCATCGACGCGGATGACGCCGCCCGGCCCAAGCACGACAACATCTTCATCGTTCTCACCGAGCGTCATCTGGATCGTTCCTTGGTGAACGAAATACAACTCTTCTTGGCGCTCGTGCCAGTGGGCTCCGCTCTCGAGGCCGGGCGGAATCACAATCGCGTTGACGCCGAACTCCTTGACGTCGAGCAACTTGCGGATCTTGCGAAATCCCCATCCCTCACCGAGCCCGTCTAGGTTGGCGGCGGCGAATCCTTTGCCGACCCGAAGTTCGCTTTGTTCCTGACTCAACTTGTGCTCCGTTTCCGCGATCGGCGACCGCTGCTTGCGCGCGAGACTTATCGCATTGCACGATACCGCCGCACCGCCGTAGATCGGCGAGTGGGCACGATTGGGGCGAATCGGCCGCTGCTACGGTGGATCGCATGTCGATTGAAGAGGGCGTCGTACCGGCCCAAGCCCCCGGCCCGGGACCGATATCTCAACCCGTAGCCGGCCCACCGGTAGCGATCTCCGTGCGCAACGTAAACAAGCGTTTCGAGATCCCCGACGAGAAGGCCAACACGCTCAAGCAGCGGATTATCCAGCCGAATCGCGGGCGCGTGACGGTGCTTGAAGCGCTCAAAGACATCGACTTCGACATCCGCGTCGGCGAGTTTTTCGGCATCGTCGGCCGCAACGGCAGCGGCAAGTCGACGATGCTCAAATGCATGGGCGGCATCTACACCCCAGATTCCGGTGAGATCGCGACGCGCGGCCAGGTCGCGACCTTCATCGAGTTGGGTGTCGGTTTCAACCCCGAACTCTCGGCCCGCGACAACGTCGAGCTCAACGCCTCACTGCTCGGGCTCTCCGCCCACGAGGTAAACGAGCGATTCGACGACATCATCGCCTTCGCCGAGCTCGAGGACTACGTCGATCTGAAGCTAAAGAACTATTCGTCGGGGATGCATGTCCGACTGGCGTTCAGTGTCGCGACGCACGTCGATGCCGACATTCTGCTGATCGACGAGGTACTCGCGGTCGGCGACGCGGCCTTCCAGCAGAAATGTTTCGACACGTTCGAGCGTTTCCGCCGAGAGGGCCGCACGGTCGTCTTTGTCACACACGACATGGCCCTAGTCGAGCGGTTTTGTACCCGTGCCCTGATGCTTGAGCACGGAGAGATCGTCAGCTTTGGCAATCCCAGCGATGTCGGCATCGAGTACATGCGGGCCAACTTCAACCAGATGACCGACGAGGTCGCCGAACAGGCCGCCGAGATCGAGCGTTACGGCGACGGTGCCGCAGAGATCATCAGCTCGCAGTTCCTCAACACCGAGGGTCACGGCATGACCCGCTTCAAGCAGGGCGATGAGACCGTCTTGAAGATGCGCGTGCGTTTCGAGAAGGCGATGCAGAATCCGATCTTCGCCGTCTCGGTACGAGACCACGACAAGCGCACGATCTTCTTCGCCAGCACGTTGCTCGACGGTATCCGTACCGGCCACTTCGAGCCCGGCGACGAGGTCACCTACACCGTGCAGTTCACGAACCTTCTCGAAGACGGGCGGTATCTCGTCTCGCCATCGGTGATCCACGACGGCAACATCCACGTCGCCGACCTGCATCAGGATCGCGGCAGCTTCCTCGTCACCGGTCGGCAGAGTGCCAGCGGTCGCGTAAACCTGAAGCACACGATCGAGGTCCAGCGATGACGCCTTCGATGACAGTCGAGACGCTGCGCTGGGGCCCGCAGGTCGCCCCGGCCGAGCTGCGCAACGATCCCGAACTCGACATCGTCTCCGGATCGGCCGTACCCAAGCGCGGCGAGTGGCGTCACTTCTGGGAGCTGACCTTCTCGATGGCGCGCAGCGAACTCAAACAGCGCTATTTCGGTTCGGTGCTTGGCTACTTCTGGACGCTGCTCCGCCCGCTGATGTTGTTCGGCGTGTTGTATTTCGTGTTCACGCACATCGTGCGCTTCGGCGAGTCGGTCAAGGATTACCCGCTCTACCTGCTGATGGCGCTGATGCTCTGGACGTACTTCGCTGAGACCACGTCGATCGGCGTCACGAGCCTGGTGCAGCGCGAGGGGATCATGCGCAAAATCAAGTTTCCGCGTCTTGCCGTGCCGTTCTCGATGGCAATCACAACCGGGTTCAACCTCCTGACGAACCTGGCGATCGTGCTGATCTTCTATCTGGCCAGCGGCGTCACGCCGACGATCGAGTGGCTGATGGCGATTCCGCTGATTGCCGCACTCGCGTTTTTCGCGATCGGCACGTCGATGCTTTTGTCGACGCTCTACGTAAAGTTCCGCGACCTCGGCCCGATCTGGGAGGTAATGACGCAGCTGTTGTTCTGGGGTTCGCCGATCATCTACGTCGCAACGGCGCCTCCGGGCAACAACCAGACGCTTGAGCGGGTGCTGGCGGCCAGTCCTATCTCGGCGACATTGACATCGATGCGTCACTGGGTGCTTGATCCGTCGGCTCCTGGTGCCGCTGGCGTGCTCGGAGGCAGGATCTACCTGTTGATTCCGGTTGGGATCGCGCTGGCCGTAACGATCGCCGGATTCTGGATCTTCATCAGGATGGCGCCGCACATCGCCGAAGACCTCTAGGTCGCACCGCGCCGCCGCGAGTTGACGCGGTAGGTCAGACGTAAAAGCGCGTCAATGATAGGGCCATGCCCGCGACGTTGAGCAGAGCCAGCGCAAGTACGACCGTCGTACCGACCACAAGCCCTCGCCGTCGTCCGAAACCGAGACATCCAGCCGCGACGAAGGTTCCGAAGACCGCGATCCCCGGCAGCAGATAGCGACCCTGAGCGAAGCTGGTTCCGTCGTGCACAAACACCAGATACGCGGTAAGCGTGATGAACAACACCAGGCCGCCGACTGCCGCAAGCGGCATCGCGATCAGCGGCCAGCGCGTGCGCAGCGCTTCGCGGCTACGGTTGATCGCGATCAGGGCGCTGGCGAAAAGCATGGCACCGACCGCACCGATTCCGACGTAGACCCAGTTGGGAAACTTCGTGTCGAGGTGGTTGAAGTTGCCGGTGAATCCGGCGACAAAGACCTGCCCGGCAGGCGGCAATCCACCGCCGTACTGGAACTCCGACATAAACGGCAGCGTCGGCAGAAAGAACTGCCAGATGTAGCTGAGCGCTCCCCACGGTGTCGCCGGTCGGTCGCCGGTCCCCGCAGCGAGCGAACCCGCCTGCCCGCTGCCCGGCCCGAAGATTCCGACGACGAGCGCGCCAGCCACGACCATCGCTGCGGCGCCCCAGGCCAGACGTTTGGCATTGATTCCACGATTCTCACGGTCCATCCAGAGGACCGCGGCGGCGGCGACCAGCAGAGCCGGGGCGATGCCGACGATCGTCGGCTTGACCGCGAAGCCGACGGCGAATGTCGCGCCGGCCGCGACAGCCATGCGAGTCGATGGCCCGCGACGCAGAATGCACGCGCAGATCCACAAAAGCACGCTGGCGACGAGGATCAGCATGTTGTCGTTGGTGACACCGCCGCCGACGTGCGCGAACATCGGTAAGAAGGCAGCCGAGAGGCCGGCGACCGGCGCGAACCACGTGACCGACGGCAAAATCTCGCGCGCGAACAGCGCGACAAAGACCGCCGCGAGCGCGATCAGCAGCGCCGAGTACAGCCGCAGTAGCCAGAGCTTGTCGAACACGCCCGCGTTGCCAGCAAGCTTGTAGGGCACGACCGCCGGCGCGTAATACGCCGGTGAGTACCCGGCCGCCGGGGTCACGCCGTAGGCGGTGTCGGGCCCGGCGCGCAACCGTGCATAACCACGTTCGAACTCTCGCTCCGAAGCCGCGTCCCACGGCGGCTTGACGAAGGGCTTGAGGATGACGTGAACGGCGGTGTAGTTCGAGGCCAACACGTCACTTGGCAGGTAGGCGTTTCCGGTTTCGCCGGGCGCGACGGACTTGTCGGGAAGTTCGCCGCGCGACAGCGTGTCGACATACACATAGTGAGCGAGCTCGTCAGGCACGTTGAACGCCGGTGTGATGATTGACCACAAGGCCGCGTTGGCGAAGGCCACGGCCGCGATCAGTAAGAGCCAGCGCCGTCCACTGAGCTCGGCGAATCGCGACAGCCGCAGTAGCTGCCAGAGCGCCAACGCGATCACCGCGAAGGCGAGCACGAAGACGACATAGAAAGTCCACGGTCCGACCCACGACGGCCGAAACAGCGAAGCGCGCTTCATCACGTCACCGACCATCGAGGCCAGCGAGTGCTTGCCCGGACGCAAGTACTCGATCGAGAGATCGCCGGGGGCCGGTGACTTGCCGCGGAAGCCGGCGGCCGTCGGATCGAGGTTGCCGTTTGGCGAGCCGAAAAGTCCGAGCTTGCCGCTAGCGATCTTCAGGCAGATCGACGAATTCTTGACCGCATCGGGCAGTTCGTCGAACGCGATTACCGGCCGCGCACCGTCGCCGTATCCGGAGAATCGCGCCTCGCGCAGCAGCGTCCCCGATCCGTCGGCGATCGTCAACTGAAGCGGCGGGCCTGCTGCGCCGAACGTGCCGAGCAGCGTGCGAATTCCGCCGGTCCCGGGCGGGATCGTTCCGCCGCGCACGCAGAGTTCCGGATGTTCTTGATCGAGCGTGACGAAGAAGATGTCCGCCGGAACCGAGTTGGTCCCGCTGCGGCGCACTTCGGGGTGAAAGAGCAGATACGCGGCGATCGCAGTAAAGGCGATGGCGAGTAACGCGATCGAGGCAAGCTGAGCGCGGCGGATGCGCGTGTCTGGCGTCGGTGAGTGGTCGGCTCTGGCCATTGACGGTGAGTTGCCCCGTCCGGCATTGAACGCCGGTGGGAACGGGTGATCCTATTCGTCGAAACCCTTGACCCCCCGGTTCAGACCGGTTTTGCGCAGGCACCCCGCTGGTAGGGTTGCAGCGATGTCACCCGCCCAAACAGGGGCCGCCGAGCAGCCTTCAGAAGACCGCCCGAACGCGTCCATCGGCACAGAATCCGGCACAGATAAGGCTGGCCCAGCGGAACGATTCCTGCCGGACCAGATGCGCGGGCGGCTGGTCGAGAGCGAACACATTTCGCGCTATCTGTTCGCCGCGCAGCTTGCGCCGTCCCGTCGCATCCTCGATGCGGCCTGCGGAACCGGTTACGGAACGGCATTACTCGCACGCGCAGGTGCCAAAGGCTGCGTCGGAATCGACGTTGACCCGAAGGCCGCCAGCGGCGAAGCCTCGCCCGGCTGTGAGTTCGTCGAAGGATCGATCACGCAACTGCCGTTTGCTGACGGTGAGTTCGACCTAGTCGTCTGCTTCGAAGCGATCGAGCATGTCGAGGATTACGCAGCTGCGCTCGACGAGCTAGTGCGCGTACTCGGCAAAGAGAATGGCCTGCTGATCATCTCGACCCCGAACCGCGGCATCTACCCGCCGGGCAATCCATTTCACAAGCGCGAGCTGACGGCCGCCGAACTGGTCACCGCGCTTCAGCAGCGACTGGCGAACGTGCGCCCGCTACGCCAGCACAACTGGCTGGCAAGCGCGATCTTCAATGACGACGATTTCGCGAGCGACGACCCCCGCCAACCGCTAGACGTTGAAACGAGCAAGATCCACGCCGCCGAACCGGGCCGCGAGCTCTACACGCTCGCGATCGCCGGCAACGGAGCATTGCCAGCCGTCGACGGAGTCGCGTTGATGACACAAGGCCTAGAGGTCCGCGAATGGCTCGCACAGATCGAGCAGGGCGACGCCGCCGCCCGACGCGCCGACGAGCTTCAGTCCGAGCTAACTGAAACGCGCGCGAACTTTGACGCCCAACTCAACGAACTGCAGGAGCAGATCGCTTGGGTCGAGGAAAACGAACTGTTCTTGCGTGAAGCGGCCGCGCGCTCGTCTCTGGTTCGATTCGCGCTGCGTTGCTGGTCGACCGCGCGCAAGGTCACTCGCCGCGCGCGACGCATTCTGCGCCGATGATCGCGTCGGCCTCGGTAATCATCCCCGTCCTAAACGGCGAGGAGTACCTCGAGGAACTACTCGCCGCCCTCGCCATTCAGAAGGCCGAGGTCCCCTACGAGGTGCTGGTAATCGACTCGGGATCGACCGACCGATCGCTTGAGATTGTCCGTACCGCTGGCGTCCGCCTGATCGAGATCCCGCCGAGCGAGTACGGCCACGGCCGCACGCGTAACTTCGGCATGACCCAGACGACCGGCGATCTCGTGTGCTTCTTGACCCAAGACGCGACCCCGGCCGGAGACGGCTGGCTGCAGGGCTACATCGACGCCTTCAAACTGCACCCGAGAGTCGGCGCTGCATATGGGCCGCATCTGCCGCGCCCCGGCGTGAATCCGCTGATGGCACGCCTGCTGACCGACCACTTTGGCGGAATGTCGCAAGACGGGAAGGCTGTGGTGCACCACCCGGGCGACATCACCTTCCTCTCGAACACCAACTCTGCACTCGCTCGCAGCGCCTGGCAGGAGATTCCTTTTCGCGACATCGCCTACGCCGAAGACCAGGCGATGGGTATGGACCTGCTCGACGCCAGCTGGCGGAAAGTCTACGCTCCGGCCGCCGCCGTCTGGCACTCGCACGACTACGGCCTGGTCGAAAGCTGGAAGCGCTACTTCGACGAGTACCGCGGACTGCACGACAGCATCGGCACGATCGAAGCGCTCAGCCCGCTGACGGCACTCAAGCGAGTCGCGGCTGCCGTGGTCGCGGACTGGCGATACATCGGCCGCGAGCGCGACCGCAGCTCCGCCAACAAGCTGCGCTGGCAAGCGACCAGCGTCGTCCACCACGCGGGTCGGGTCGTAATGGGTGGAATCGGTGCTCGCTCCAACCGCGTTTCACCCGCACTGCGCGCTGCTTTCTCGCTCGAGGAGCGCTCCGATGGCGTGCTCCACCGCGTCCCGGCACCCGTCCAACGTGCGCCATACGACGAGATCCGCGTGATCAGCGCCGGAGGGCACGCGCCGCTGGTCCCCGCCGAGTTGCTCGACCCGAAGCGCGAGAAGCTCGACATCGCCTGGGTCGTGCCGCCCTTCGCCGTCGGCAGCGGCGGTCACACGACGATCTTCCGGATGGTCCGCGCGCTTGAGCAACGTGGCCACCGCTGTTCGATTTATGTTCACGACCCCGGCGGTCTCGAGCCCTACTCCGGCGCCGCGATACGAAACCGCGTGATCGAGAAGTACATGCCGATCGAGGCCAGCGTGCGGCTCGGACTTGACGGGTTCGCTGGTGCCGACGTTTGTGTTGCGACCGGTTGGCAGACCGCACACCCCGTGATGTCGTTGCCCAACTGCCGGGCACGCGCATACTTCGTCCAAGATCACGAGCCGGAGTTCTACCCGACCGGATCGGAGTCGCTGTTCGCCGAATCAACCTACAGGCTCGGTATGCCGGCGATCGCCGCGAGCCCTTGGCTTGCTCAGCTGCTGCGCGACCGCTACGGCGCCGAGGCAATCGGCTTCGAACTCGGCGTCGACGGAGATGAGTATTTCTCGCTCGACTTCCCGCGGCGCAACGACATGATCGTCTTTTATGCGCGCAACTTCACGCCGCGGCGTGCCGTCGAGCTCGGCGTGCTCGCGCTGGCCGACGTCGTCGAACGGCACCCACACCTGCGCGTCGTGCTCTACGGCACAGAACACATCTTGCCGGTGCCATTCGCCTACGAACATCTCGGTGTTGTCGGTCCCGACCGACTGCGACGCATCTACGCCGAGGCAACGATCGGTGTCAGTCTGTCGCTGACGAACTACTCGCTGATCCCCGCCGAGATGATGTCCTGCGGACTGCCGGTGGTTGAGCTGGCCGGGCGTGCCTGTGAGTCGGTCTTCGGCGACGACGGTTCCGTGATCACGTTGGCCGAGGCGAACCCGACAGCGCTTTCGGATGCGATTGAGGGACTGCTGACCGACGAGCCGCGCCGCAAACGACTCTCGATCGCCGGCCGCGAGTTCGTCAAGTCCCGCACGTGGCAGGCGGCGGCCGACGTCGTCGAGCAGGGCCTGCTGGACGCCTACCGCTCACGCGCACGTGGCGCGGTCCGCACCCCCGAGCCTGCCGAGTGGCAGGCCGGTTCGCTGATCTAGCCAGACGATCTAGCTAGACGACCTGGCTAGATGATCTGGCTAGCCGCGCGCGTTGGCGCGAGCGTCAGCTTCGGCGCGAGCGTGCACATCGCGATTGACCCACTCGCGATTTTCGTCAAACCACTTGGCTGTGCGCTTGATGCCGTCCTCGAAACCGACCTCGGCCTCAAAGCCAAACAGCTCCTTGGCGCGGCGGGTGTCGAGCTTACGGCGCGGCTGACCGCCGGGCTTCTCTGTGTTCCAGACGACCTCGCCCTCGAAACCGACCGCAGTGGCAATCAGCTCGGCGAGGTCTTTGATCGAGATCTCGAATCCGGCACCGATGTTGACGGGCTCAGAGCTCTCGAGCCGCTCGGTCGCCAGCAGAATCGCGCGGGCGCAGTCCTCGACGAACAGGAACTCGCGGGTCGGTGACCCGTCGCCCCACAGCTCAACGCTTGTGCCGCTCTCCCTTGCTTCGATCATCTTGCGGATCAAGGCCGGAATCACATGGGAGTTCGCGAGATCGAAGTTGTCACGTGGTCCGTAGAGATTGACTGGCATCACGAAGATGCCGTTTAGCCCGTACTGCTCTCTGTAGCCCTGGATTCCGGCGAGCAGGGCTTTCTTGGCGACGCCGTAAGGGGCGTTGGTCTCTTCGGGATAGCCGTCCCACAGGTTGCGCTCTTCAAATGGGATCGGCGAGAACTTCGGGTACGAGCAGATCGTTCCGAGCTGGACGAACTTCTCGATCTCGGCGCGGCGGCCGTGCTCAAGCAGCAGCGAACCCATCATCAGATTGTCGTACCAGTAGGCGCCGGGGTTCTTGCGATTGGCGCCGATGCCGCCGACGCGCGCGGCGAGGTGGATGACGATCTCGGGTTTTGCGTCGGCGTACATCCGCACGACCGCGCCCTCGGTGGTCAGGTCATACTCGGTCGAACGCGGGATGAACAGCTCGGCGCCGAGCTCTTCAAGCCGACCGCAGATGTATCCACCGAGAAATCCCGCGCCGCCAGTGACGACCACGCGGCGGCCGGAAAAGAAGTCGGATGTGGGCTGAGCGTCGCTCACAGCGGTGATCGTAACTTGCGTCGCGCGATCATCCGCCGGAGCGTGATCGCAAACGCCTCCAGCGCATGATCGATCGATAGATCGACACGATCAGGCGGCTCATACCGCGGTTGACCGCGACTGCCACCGGGTGTCCGGCACCGTTCTCGCGAGCGTTTTGGGCGTGTTCTTGGAACTGCTGCTCAAAGCCGGTGATGCTTAGCGAGCCTTCGGCCATCCGAAATCCCGAGACATCCGCGTCGATGTAGACCGGCTTGCCGCGCCGCGCCAAACGCAACCAGAGGTCGTAGTCGGCCGAGTACTTGAAGCGCTCATCCAGTAGCCCGATCTCGTCGAGTACATCGCGGCGCACGAACGTCGCCGGCGAAGAGACGAAGTTGTTGGTCAGATAAAGCGACAGCGAAAAATGCCTGAGCAGGAAGTTTTTGTAAGCGGTGACCGCCTTGCGCGACTCGCGACCGTCGCCGCCGATGATCGTGCAGCGGCCGACCAGCCACTCGGCATCGCGGCCGGTCGTGTAGGCCTCGCCGACGGCTCGCAACGCACCCGGGTGGTACACGTCGTCGGCGTTGAGCCACGCGACGAGATCGCCGGTTGCCAGTCGTGCGCCCTTATTAAACGCGTCCGACAAACCGTTGTCAGGTTCGGAGACAAGCTTGATCTTGCCGGCCTCGGCGAGCGGCTTGAGAATCTCCAGCGTGCCGTCGGTCGAGACCGCGTCGATCACCACGTGCTCGATCTTCGGATAGTCCTGCGCCGCGATGCTCGCGAGCGTTTCTTCGAGCGTCTCGACGGCGTTGAAGACCGGCGTGACGATCGAGATCGTCGGCAGTTGTGTCTCGCCAGCCGGCGGTGTGGTGTGCTCCGCCGTGGCGGTCATCGGTGCCTCGCCGTCGATCTAAAACCCGGCGCGACGGCGCTCGAGGTCTTCGACATCGGCGTCGACCATGATCCGCACGAGCTCTTCAAAGCCGACCTTCGGCTCCCAGCCAAGCTTTTCCTTCGCCTTGGTGGCGTCGCCGATCAACAGGTCGACCTCGGTCGGGCGGAAGTATTTCTCGTCGATCTCGACGTAGTCCTCCCAATTGAGATCGACGTGCGCGAAGGCGTGTTCACAGAACTCACGAACCGAGTGAGTCTCGCCGGTGGCGACCACGTAGTCGTCGCCCTCGTCCTGCTGCAGCATCATCCACTGCGCCTCGACGAAGTCTTTAGCGAAGCCCCAGTCGCGCTTGGCGTCGAGGTTTCCGAGGTAGAGCTTGTCCTGCAGGCCGCCCTTGATGTTGGCCACGGCGCGGGTGATCTTGCGCGTGACGAAGGTCTCGCCACGGCGCGGACTCTCGTGGTTGAAAAGGATGCCGTTGGTCGCGTGCATCCCGTAGGCCTCGCGGTAGTTGGTGACGATCCAGAAGCTGTAGACCTTCGCGCAGCCGTAGGGGCTGCGTGGGTAAAACGGGGTGGTCTCGCTTTGCGGCACCTCCTGCACCAGGCCGAACATCTCGCTCGACGAGGCCTGGTAGAAGCGCGCCGGAACCTCGGTCTCGCGGATCGCCTCGAGCAGACGCAGTGTGCCCAAAGCATCGACGTCACCGGTGTACTCCGGTACTTCGAAGCTGACCTTTACGTGGCTTTGGGCGGCGAGGTTGTAGATCTCATCGGGCGCGACCTTTTCGATGATCCGGTTGAGCGCAGACGCGTCGCTTAGATCACCGAAATGCAGGAAGAGGTTGACGTTTTCTTCGTGCGGATCGAGGTAAAGATGGTCGATCCTCGCCGTATTGAAACTGCTCGATCGGCGCACGAGGCCGTGTACTTCGTAGCCCTTCTCAAGCAGCATCTCCGCCAGGTAACTGCCGTCCTGACCGGTGATTCCGGTGATCAATGCCTTCTTCGGTGCTGAGCTCATTGGGTTCCTGCCGCGGTTGTTTACACGATTCGCCCTACGGCTGGGCTGCGCGAAGCGAGCAGTCTATTCGCCGTCGCCGTGGGTTCAAACCTCGACGCCTGACAGAATGCAACGCCACGGCCTGCGGCCACGCACCGCTGCAAGACCGCCCGATCCTTAACGCTTCATGCCTCAACGCTTCATCCCTCAACGCTTCATGACCGTCAAGAACACGAGACTCGCAATAGTTCCGGCCCTCAACGAGGGCGCCTCGGTCGCGCGCGTGGTCAAAGCAATCCGAACTGCCGCGCCGGACTTCGACGTGCTGGTGATCGACGACGGTTCGGTCGACGACACGGCGGCGGTCGCAGAACGCGCCGGAGCAGTGACACTGCGGCACCCGTTCAACCTCGGGATCGGGGGCGCTGTCCAGAACGGATATCGCTATGCACTCGAGAATGGCTACGAGATGGCCGTCCAGATCGACGGCGACGGTCAACACCCAGCGACCGAGCTCTACAAACTCGTCGAACGGCTCGAGAGTGATCCGTCGGTCGACCTTGTTTACGGCTCGCGCTTTCTCGGTCACGGCGAGTATGAGCAGACGTTTGCGCGCCGAGCGGGGATCGTCTTGTTCGCGATGATCCTCTCGGTGATCACACGTAAGCGCGTGACCGACCCGACCTCCGGCTTCAGGCTCGCCAACCGCCGCGCGATCAGACTGTTCGCCCGCGACTATCCGCACGATTACCCCGAGGTCGAGGCGATCCTGATGATGCACCGCCATCAGCTCGTGACCGCGGAGGTCCCGGTCCAGATGGACGCGCGCGACGGCGGACGCTCATCGATCACCTGGATTCACTCCGGCTACTACATGATCAAGGTTCTGCTCGCGGTTTTTGTCGGCCTGTTTCGCGCGCGCAGCGTGTTCGAACATGAGGACCAGTCGTCAATCTCCGCGGCGAAGGGTTTGTGATGCTCGCAACACTCAGCGCGCCGCTAGCCGCGTCGGCACTCAACTCGAAGTTGCAGATCCTCGCGATCGTCGGCACTGTCGGCCTTTTGCTGATCGTGTTCGAACTGGTCCGCCAACGGCGCTTGATGGAGCGCTACTCGCTGCTCTGGTTGTTCGCCGCCTTCGTGCTGTTGATCCTGGCGGTCTTCAGCGGTCTGCTCGGGACGCTTTCCTCGGCGGCCGGCATCGCGACTCCGTCGAACGCCTTGTTCACGGTCGCCCTCGGCTTCGTGATCTTGCTGCTGCTGCACTTCTCTGTATCGATCTCCAAGCTCAGCGACCAGGTGAAGATGCTCGCGCAGCAGCTGGCATCGACCGAGGAGCGACTGCGGCGGCTCGAAGGCGACCGGGTCGAACCCGGACGCGACGAGCCTCGCTAGGAGCGACCGTGCCCACGAGCGCTCGCTCGATTCGTAGACGCGATGTGATCGGCACTGCGGTTTCGATCACCGATTACGCGGAGGTGCTCGACGCGATCGATCAGGCGATCGCCGCTGACGAGAAGATCTTTATCTGCTGCACGCCGGCCAGTTCGCTGATCTTCGCTCGGCGCGATCCGCGACTGCGGGCGGCGCTTGCCGAAGCCGCCATCGTGACCCCCGACGGAATGGGGGTGGTCTACGCGGCCCGACTACTCGGCGAGCAGATCACCGATCGCGTCTACGGCCCAGACCTGATGCTCGCCCAGTGCGAGCGCGCCGCTAACGCCGGCCAGAGGATTTGGCTTTACGGCGGCTTTGACGATCGATCGCTCGCCCAGTTGCGCTCGAATCTGACCACCCGGTTTGTCGGACTCGAGATCGTCGGATCACTCTCACCGCCGCACCGCGAGCCGACCGACGCCGAGACAGATGCCCTAGTTCAACGGATCAACGCCGACTCTCCCGATGTTGTTTGGGTCGGGCTCGGTAGCCCGAAACAGGAACTCTCGATGCACACGCTGCGCGACCGGCTGGATGCATCGGTGCTCTGTGGTGTGGGAGCAGCGTTCGATTTCCACGCCAGTCGCGTCAGCCAGGCGCCGGGCTGGATGCAGCGTCGGGGGTTGGAATGGCTGTTCCGAATCCTCCGTGATCCACTGCGGCTCGGTCGCCGCTATCTCGCGACGCTGCCGCACTTTGCTGTACTTGTTGCAGGCCAGGCACTGCGTGAGCGCGCGCGGCGAAACGACCCGCTTGTATAGGCTGGCCCACCGATGACGCCGAACTCCGACAACCTAAAAGGGCTGATCCTCTCCGGCGGCAAAGGCACGCGCCTGCGCCCGATCACCCACACCAGCGCCAAGCAGTTGGTGCCTGTCGCCAACAAGCCGGTGTTGTTCTACGGCATCGAGGCGATGGTCGAAGCAGGGATCACCGAGATCGGCATCATCATCGCCCCCGAGACCGGCGACGAGATCCGCGAGGCCGCAGGCGACGGGTCGCAGTTCGGCGCCCAGATCACCTACATTCCGCAGGCCGAACCGCTCGGACTGGCGCACGCAGTGCTGACCGCCGAGCTGTTCATCGGCGACTCGCCGTTCGTGATGTATCTCGGTGACAACCTCCTGCGCGAGGGCATCGTCGGCCTGACCGAGAGCTTCCGCGCCAACCGCCCCGACGCGTTGATCCTGCTGACGCGCGTGCCCGATCCCGAGCACTATGGAGTCGCTGAACTCGCCGACGGCCGCGTCGTGCAACTCGCCGAGAAGCCGGCCGAGCCGAAGACCGACCTCGCTCTGGTCGGCGTCTACATGTTTACGACTTCGATCTTCGACGCCGCCAGAGCAATCGAGCCGAGTTCGCGTGGCGAACTCGAGATCACCGACGCGATTCAGCACCTCGTCGACAACGACTTCAACGTCGAGCCACATCTCGTCGACGGCTGGTGGAAGGACACCGGACGACTCGAAGACATGTTGCAGGCCAACCGACTCGTGCTCGAAGACCTCGAGACCCGGGTCGAGGGCGAGCTCGACGACCAGAGCAGCGTCGAGGGTCGCGTCGTGATCGAGCCGGGCGCCAAGCTAACGCGCACCGTCGTACGCGGCCCCGCCGTGATCGCGGCCGACGCGCAGCTGACCGACACCTACATCGGGCCCTACACCTCGATCGGCGCACGTGTACACGTCGACCGCGCCGAGATCGAGTACTCGATCGTGCTCGAGGACTCACGCATCAGTGACCTCGGCGCCCGCATGGAGGCCAGCCTGATCGGCAAGCACTCGCAGATCACCCGCACCGACGGGATGCCGCGGACGTTCCGGCTACTGGTCGGCGATAACTGCGAGATTTCGCTGGTATGAAGGTTCTAATCACCGGAGCCGCAGGGATGCTCGGCCACGATGTCGCGGCCGCGGCGGACGCGGTCCATCACGAAGTCGCCGCGCTAACTCGCGAAGAGCTCGATATCACCGACGAGTACGCCGTCAAGGCCGCGTTTGATCGCGAACTACCGCAGGCGGTAGTCAACTGTGCCGCGTTCACCGATGTCGACGCGGCCGAGACCGACGAAGACACGGCGCATCTGATCAACGCGACCGGCGCCGGGATCGTCGCCGCTGCCGCGGCCGCGGTCGGCGCGAAAGTCGTGTACCCCTCTACCGACTACGTCTTCGATGGCCTCAAGGGCGAGCTCTACGACGAAGCGGACGCGCCCAATCCGCGATCGGCGTACGGGCGCACCAAGCTCGCCGGAGAGATCGCCACCGCCGAGGCAAACCCGCGCAACATGATCGTTCGCAGCTCGTGGCTGTTCGGTATGCACGGCCCCAACTTCGTCGAGACGATGTTGTCGCTCGCCGAGCGCCAGAGCGAAGTGCTCGTCGTGCGCGACCAGGTCGGCTGCCCGACCTACACCGCGCAGCTCGCTCACGCGATCGTCGATCTGCTCGACTACGAGACACTCGGCCTGATGCACATCGCCGGCGGCGAGTACTGCTCTTGGTACGACTTCGCCCGCGAGATCTTCCGTCAGTCGCAACTCGAAATGGTCGTGCTCTCAGGGACGAGCGACATGCTCGACCGCCCCGCACCGCGACCGGCATTCTCAGCACTTGCAACGCGCCGCGAAGACGTCCCGCTGCTGCCGCGCTGGGATCACGGCCTCCACGCCTACCTCGCCGAACGCGTCGCGCAAGTCGGGCTGCCCGACGAAACCGGCCCGTCAACTGCCGCCGATTGGAATACCCCGTGAAGATCCTCGTCACCGGCGGGGCCGGCTTCATCGGCTCCAACTATGCGCGCTACGTACTCGCCAAGCACCCCGACGACGAGGTCGTCGTGCTCGACAAGCTGACCTACGCCGGCCGGCGCGAGAACCTCGCCGACGTCGAAGCCGACCCGCGGCTGACGTTTGTCCACGGCGCGATCGAGGATCGCCAGGCCGTCGACTCAGTGATCTCCGGCTGCGACGCGATCGTCAACTTCGCTGCCGAATCACACGTCGATCGATCGATCGAGGATCCCGAAGCGTTCATCACCACCGACGTGATCGGCACACACGTGCTGCTCGAAGCCGCGCGCGAGGCAAAGATCGCCCGCTACCTACAGATTTCGACCGACGAGGTCTACGGATCGATCGAAAGTGGCTCGTTCACTGAGCAGTCTCCGATCGACCCGTCCTCGCCCTATTCGGCGAGCAAGGCCGGCGGCGACATGCTCGTCCAGGCCTACTTCCGTACATACGCAGTGCCGGCGCTGATCTGCCGCGCGTCGAACAACTACGGCCCCTTTCAGTATCCAGAGAAGCTGATCCCGCTGTGCGTGCTCAACGCATTAGCCGGAGACAAACTGCCGGTCTACGGCGACGGCATGCAGGTGCGCAACTGGCTCTACGTCGAGGACCACTGCAGCGGCATCGACGCAGTTCTGCGCCAGGGGCACGAAGGCGAGGTCTACAACATCGGCGGACCGGACGAGTGCCCAAACATCGACGTCGTTCGCCGAATCATCGAACTGACCGGTCGCGACGAATCGCTGATCGAGTACGTCACCGACCGGCCCGGACACGACCGTCGCTACTCGCTGTCATCCGACAAAACACGTGCGCTCGGCTGGGAGCCGCAAACACATTTCCTCGAGGGCCTCGAGCGTACAGTCGCTTGGTACCGCGACAACGAATCCTGGTGGGCGCCGATCCGCTCCGGTGACTATCTCGAGTACTACCAGCGGCAGTACGGCCGCGAACTCGCGTAACGCTGAACGTCTGGCTTAACGGCCAGCCAATCAGATCGGTCCAATCGGAGTAGCGTTGGCTGTGTGAAGGATCACTCGGCGCAGGCGCCGTCCCCCCAGCTCTCGGAAGAACTGACAACGCTGCTCGACGGCGAAATGCGGATCGAGGATTTCGTCGCCACCATCGTCCACGAGGCCGCCCAGCCGCTAACGACGATTCAGTTGCTCGCCGCCGCGATGCGCGGCAAAGGCCAAGACATGCCCGAGGATGTACGTGCCGGGCTACTGACGAACATCGAGGATCAGGCCCGTTTCCTGCAGGATCTTTCGAACTGGATGTTGCGTCCGTTCGCCCGTGACACCGTCATTTTCGACGACCTGATTGCCAGCGCTGCCGAGAACTGTCGCGCACTCGCCCCAGACCACAAGCTGACGGTCACACTTGATTCCGGCGCGGTCAAGGTCGACTGCGAGACGGTCCGCGTCGAGGCGTCTGTTCGCAACCTAGTCAAGAATGCCGTCGCAAGTTCCGCACCGGGCAGTGAGATCGAGATCGCCACTCGCACGGATGACCAGTACGCGGTCCTTTCGATTTCCGATCGCGGTCACGGAATCCCGCAAGCCGAATGGAGGAAGGTCTTCATCGCCCACCATCGGCTCGCCGACAATCCCGCCGAGGGAGAGGGACTCGGGTTGATGATCGTCGCCAGTTGCGCGAAGCAGCACAACGGCTTCGCCCGCGTGGCGGCGAGTTCGCCGAACGGCACGACGATCGAGTTCGCGATCCGCGCCGGGGTCTGATATCGCACGCCCGGCGTGAGTGCCTGCTTCTGAGGTCGAATAGCATCCCGGTCGGGAGACTGGTCGTCATCGACACAACACATCTACTACGGGCGTTGACCCTGTTCGAGGATCTCAATGATCGCGAACTCGAAGAACTCGCGTCGGTCGCCGTGCCGCGCAGTTTTCAGCGCGGCGAAGTGATCTTCCAAGAAGGCTCCCAGGGCGACGTTCTGTACGTGATTCGCGAGGGCCGAGTGCTGATCAAGCGTGAGCACTCCGGTGGTCGCACGATCGCTCTAACCGAGATGGGACCGGGCGACCTGTTCGGTGAGCTCGCCGTGTTCGACAAAGAGGTCCGCTCGGCGACGGTCGAATGCATCGAGCCGACGAAGGCCGTGGCCTTGACCTCGGGCGATGTCGGTCGCGTGCTGACTCGCAACCCCGAGATCGCACTGAAGGTGATCGTCTCGCTCAGCCGCCGGCTGCGCGCCGCCAACTTTCGCATCGGTGACCAGTACTTCCAGAGCACCGAGGGCCGCATCGTCAACGTCGTGCTCGGACTCGCCGAACAGCAGAACGGACACGTCGCGCCGGGCTCATACGTGCGTGCCAACCAGTCCGAGATCGCCCAGCTCGCCAGTACCTCGCGCGAGACCGTAAGCCGCTTCCTGGCCAACTGTCAGCGCGCGGATTTGCTCGAGACCTTCCGTGGTAGATTGCAGATCCGCGATCCAGAGGGTCTGCGCCGAATGGTCGTTTAACCACCTCTGGCTCGCGTCCTTCTCGCATTTTTTACACCAGCACCGTGTACGTACTCAACTTCTACTCCCCGCTCTTCGCCGATCAGCTCAAGCGTGGCCGCAAACAGGCCACGGTGCGACTCGGCGACAAGAGCCACAAGTACAGGAAGGGCCACGTCGTGCTGGTCACGATCGGCGCCGAGCACTCGCCACGCGAGCGCGTGTTCGAGGCGGTTATCGACTCGGTAGACGTGAAGAAGGTTGGCGATCTGTCGCCGCGCGAGATCGAGCTTGACAATCCTGAGTTCCGTCGGCTCGACGACGAGGTTCGCTTCCTCGAGCAGATTTACGCGCGTGACGTGGCGATGGATGACATCGTGACTGTGGTGCGCTTTAGTGAGATTCTCGAGCGGCCTGCTGGGATTGTCGAGCGTATGCGCGGCGATTCCGGGCACCAGAACTGAGGCGCGCTAGTTCGTGGCCTTGCGCGTTGGGGGTTACCCGCCTCCTCGCGGGGCTGCGGGGGCGGGCAACCCCCAACGCCGGCCACTACTTGCTTGCTGGGGAGGGGCTTCGGTTCGGTAGCGGGTTGCACGGATTGCGGCTTGGGTGGGCTGAAGTGGCAGACTGGTTGTTAGATGATGGAGATGACTTTCACGATCGGTGGGGAGTTCGGCGTCAATCGGATTGGGCTTGGGACCAATCGAATTGAGGATGACGGCGAGTCGCGGGCGATCTTGGCCGCCGCAGTTGAGCGTGGCGTCAATTTCATCGACACCGCCGACATTTACACCGGCGGCGAGAGTGAGCAGGTGATTGGTGAGACGATTGGCGAACGTCAGGACGTCGTAGTCGCTACGAAGGGTGGCTACCACGGGGCCGAGCCAGATGTGATGGCCAAGGCGATCGAGGCGAGTCGTGCGCGGCTGCGGTGCGACGTCATCGACCTCTACTACCTGCACCGTCCCGACCCGCGGGTGCAGTTTGAGAAGTCGCTGGAACCGATCATCGCCGCCCGAGATGCCGGGCGCATCCGCCATATCGGCGTTTCGAATGTGACACTCACGCAGCTGCGCAGCGCGCGAATGCTGACGCCGATCGCTGCGGTGCAGAACGAGTACAGCCTCGATCATCCCGACGACCACGGAGTGATCGACTACTGCACTGAGCACGCGATCGCTTTCGTGCCGTTCTTTCCGATGCGTGGGTCGAAGGCGGCGGGGCGAATCGCTGAGGAGCTTGGGATTACTCGTCACCAGGTGGTGCTGGCAGCGATGCTCAGGCGCTCGCCAGTCGTAGCGCCGATCCCCGGGACCCGATCAATCAAGCACCTCGAAGAGAATCTCGCCGCGGCCAAACTCGAACTGCGCGACGAGCACCTGGCCGAACTCGGTTTCGCCTGATACGGCGGTTGCCGGGCGGCTACAGAGCCGCTTCGTTCGCGCTATGATCGCGCTCAGCAACTTTGGCACTCGCCGCTCGTGAGTGCCAAACGCGAGACAATCGCGGTGTCGAAGTAGACACCGGAATCCCCAGAAATCCCGTTAAATAGACGTTTAACCGGCATTTAGAGCGCCGGCGGACAGTCTTGGAGGTCACAAAGATATGAATCTCAAGCCACTCGGCGATCGTCTGATCGTCAAGGCAGTTGAGGAAGACGAAACCACGGCCAGCGGCCTCGTGCTGCCGGACACCGCCAAAGAAAAGCCGCAGCGCGGCAAGGTTGTCGCGGTAGGCGACGGCGCGTGGGACGAGGACGGCGAGAAGCGCATTCCGCTCGACGTCAGCGAGGGCGACGAAGTCCTCTACAGCAAGTACGGCGGCACCGAGGTCGCGGTCGACGGCGAGGACCTGCTGGTCCTGCGCGAGTCGGACGTTTTGGCCAAGGTCGTCTAAGGCATCCCCCCCAGAGCAAGAGGAGAATTTTCAAGATGGCTAAAGAACTTAAGTACGGCCAAGAAGCACGGGCCACGTTGGAAGCCGGCGTCGACGCCGTCGCCAACGCGGTTAAGGTGACACTTGGTCCCAAGGGTCGTTACGTAGTGCTCGACAAGAAGTTCGGCGCACCGACGATCACCAACGATGGTGTGACGATCGCCCGCGAGATCGAGGTCGAAGACCCGTTCGAGAACCAGGGCGCACAGCTCGTGCGTGAGGTCGCCACAGCGACCAACGACGTAGCCGGTGACGGCACGACGACCGCGACAGTGCTTGCCCAGGCGATCGTTCGCCAGGGTCTGCGCAACGTCGCCGCGGGTGCCAACCCGATCGCGCTGAAGCGCGGCATCGAGCTGGCAGTCGACCAGGTCGTCGAGGCGATCAAGGAACGCGCCAAGGACGTCAACGGCAAGGACCAGATTGCTCGCGTCGCGGCGATTTCCGCCGGTGACGACGAGATCGGCGACATCATCGCCGACGCAATCGACAAGGTCGGCAAGGACGGCGTCGTCAACGTCGAGGAAGGCAACACCTTCGGGCTCGAACTCGAGTTCACCGAGGGCATGCAGTTCGACAAGGGCTACGTCTCGCCGTACATGGTCACCGACCAGGACCGTATGGAGGCCGTGCTCGAAGACCCGTACATCCTGATCGCCAACGCCAAGATCGGCGCCGTGCGTGAAGTTCTGCCGCTGCTCGAAGCAGTCATGCAGAGCGGCAAGCCGTTGCTGATCATCGCCGAGGACGTCGAGGGCGAGGCTCTGGCCACGTTCGTCGTCAACAAGCTGCGTGGCACCTTCACCGGTGTCGCCGTCAAGGCTCCGGGCTTCGGCGACCGCCGCAAGCGCATGCTCGAAGACATCGCAATCCTCACGGGTGGCGAGGTCATCAGCGAGGAACTCGGTCTGAAGCTCGAGAACACTCAGGTGTCTCAGCTCGGTAAGGCTCGTCGCGTCGTGATCGGTAAGGACAACACGACGATCATCGACGGTTCGGGCGACTCAGCGGCGATCAAGGGCCGTGTCGGCCAGATCAAGTCGGAGATCGAGAACACCGACAGCGACTTCGACCGTGAGAAGCTGCAGGAGCGCCTGGCCAAGCTGGCCGGCGGTGTTGCGGTCGTCAAGGTCGGCGCCGCCACCGAGACCGAGGTCAAAGAGAAGAAGCACCGCGTCGAGGACGCACTCCAGGCCACCCGCGCCGCTCTCGAAGAGGGCATCGTGGCCGGCGGTGGCGTTGCACTGCTCGAGGCTCAGGATGCAATCAAGACCGACAGCATCGAGGACCTCGACGAGCGCACCGGTGCGATGATCATCCACCGCGCCCTCGAAGAGCCGCTGCGCCAGATCGCTTACAACGCCGGGCTCGAGAGCTCAGTCGTTGTCAACGATGTACGCAACGCCAAGGCTGGCGAGGGTCTCAACGCCGCGACCGGCGAGATCGTCGACCTGGTCAAGGCCGGCGTGATCGACCCCGCGATGGTGACGCGTTCGACGCTGCAAAACGCGGCCTCGATCGGCAAGAACATCCTCACCACCGAGGCGATCGTCGCCGAACTGCCTGAGCCCGCCGGTGCCGGTATGCCCGGTGGCGACATGGGCGGCATGGGAATGATGTAAGACCGATCCATTCGGATCGTTCGAGAGAGCCCCTGGCCTGTGAAGGCTGGGGGCTTTTTCTTTGCCCGTAGGCGCAGCGCAACTAGTTCTAGTCAGCCAGCACGTCGTGCATCGACAACGGCTGAACGCCCAGCGCATTGACGTCATCGGTACCACGCGTTGCCACCGACGAATAACTCATCAATTGAGCCTGGTCCCAGGTCGCTACTGCGGCCGGTCCGAGATACCACTCCTGCAGGCGCAGCAGCTTGCGGGCTCGCTTCGGCGAGAGATGCCAGAGCGGACGCGGGCGGCCGATCGCGTGCAGGACGGTCCGCAGCATCTCGTCGTGCGTCAGTACGTCTGGCCCGACTAGTTCGGTGACGTGGCTGCGAGTTCCTGGGCCGGCGAGTCCGGGAAGCTCAGTCCCGGGATCGTCGCTCATCAGCACAGCCGCCATGATCGCGTCAGCGGCGTCCTCTGCCCAGATCGGCTGGAACTCTGCGGTGCCGTCGCCCGGGACCGGCATCATCGGCAACAGTGAGAGCTTACGCAGCAAGCTGATCCACGAGTCGTTGGGCGCGTAGATCACTGACGCATCGAAGATCAGCGACTCGAACCCGCCCGCGATCACCGCGTCGCGAGCGAGTGCCTGGGTTCGGATGAAACGCGACGCGGCATTGACCGAGGCGCCGATCGAGCTGACGTAAACAAAGCGCTCGACCCCGGCCCGTTGAGCCGCGTTGACCAGCCGCGCGGTACCGATCCCGTTGATCTCTTCGATCGATCCACGCGTCTGATCGCGCGTCGTCGCACCAAGGTGAATCACGGTGTCGACGCCGCGAACGGCGCGCGCGAAGGAGTGGTGATCGCTGAGGTTCCCAATCGCGATCTGCACCTGAACGCGTGCCGGGCCGAGCCGCCTGGGCTCGCGCACGAGCGCGCGAACGTCAGCTCCAGAGCCAACCAAACGGCTAAGAAGAGGTCTTCCGAGGGTTCCGGTCGCGCCGGTCAGCAGGATCATGAGTAGCTAGATAAAAACACTGGACTAACCATTTTCGCCGTAGTCGCCGAAAAGCTTGTCTAAAATGCGTCTTCGCCCAAGTCCAAAGGAGCAAAGTTGGCTTACGTAATTGCAGAGCCTTGTATTGGAACCAAAGATAATTCGTGTGTAGAGGTCTGCCCGGTCGACTGCATTCACCCGACCCCCGACGAGCCGACGTACGACGGTGTCGAACAGCTTTACATCAACCCCGACGAGTGCATCGACTGCGACGCCTGCGTCGAAGCCTGTCCGGTTGACGCCTGCTTCGCCGAGGACCAGCTCCCCGACGAATGGAAGAACTTCGCTCCGATCAACGCGGAGTACTTCAACGCCGCGTAACTGAACGGACTTTCGTATCTCGAACTGGGGCGGCCGATGGCCGCCCTTTTTCGTGGGCGATTGGAGATTGCAAGGGTCACCCAGTGGTTTATGGCTTGGCGACGCGGCACGCACAACGAGAAAAGCCCCGACGTCCGGCCGGGGCTTTTCTCTGGATCCCTTGGGGATGGGATTGGGGGAGGTGCCGTGGACTACGGCGGCGGGGTCTCTTTCCGGTGACCCGTTCAAGCGGGTCAATCTCAAGCGCCCGATCAGTCGACCTTTAGAAGTCGAGGCGCTTTTCGATTTGGGCCTGTGCCTTGTCGAACTGCTCCTGAACGCGGTCGAGCTGTGTCTCGATCGTGGACTGAGCATCCTTCAGGCGTGACTCGACGTCGTCGCTGATGCTGGTGAAGCGGTCTTCGAGACGCTTACGCCGATCCTTGACGGTGCTCTCGATGTCGTTGCGCTGGGTCTTGACGGTCTTCTCGATGTCCTTACGCTGCTTGCGCAGTTCACGCTCTGCGCGCGTGCGCTGCTTGCGAGCTTCGCGCTCGATCTTGTTGCTGAACGTCTTGCCGCGCTTCTCAAACTTCTTGAGCTTGCTCTCGACACCATCAACCGAGGTGTAGGGCTCGACGAAATCGACGATTCCGTCACGGACCTCAAGGGCCAAGCCGACCGGGACCAGAACTGCCTTCTCGGCATAGGTCTCGAACGTGCTGCGGGCGTCGTCGCTGGCCTTCTTCGCCGTCGTCTTGGCGGACGTCGCGGTGGCCTTCGCCTGCGTCGTCGTGCTTGTCGGACGCTTACGAGCCGTCGTCTTGCGGGCCGTCGTCTTGCGAGCTGCGGTCGTCTTGCGCGCTGCAGTCGTCTTCCTCGTCGTGGCCTTGCTCGTCGTGGCCTTGCTCGTCGTGGCCTTCTTGGTTGCTGGCTTCTGGGTTGCCGGCTTTTGGGTTGCCGGCTGCTTCGGTGTGGCGGTGGCTGCCATAAGCGCCTTCCTCCGTTAATTAATTCGTTAGAAGTTTAAGTTTGTTAGAAATAACAATGTCGAAACTATACAACACATGCTCCGCGCATGCGTTACACCTTTCGGCGAGATAGTCCGAGGGTTGCGATCGCGCTGGACGCGGTTGCGTCAAGCGGGGTAAACCGGCACAGACCTGTCGGTCACGCGAGCGCCCGGCTAAGGCGCAGTGACATCGACGGTCAAAAGCGCAGTCGCTAGGCGCGTCAACTCGTCGGCCATCGCAACAACGCCCTCGACCCCGTTGCGATGGATCTCGAAGCGGATCAACTCGTTGATCGCCGAGAGAACTGCGACGGCCTGCATCTTCGTCAGTTCAGGAAGCTGTGGGTAGCTCACGCGCGATTCACTGCGCCAGCCGATCAGGCCGTCAGCGAGCAGTTCGATCCAGCCGATCCAGAGATCGGCGACCGCGGGGCCGGCGGCGATCGCGTCGGTCAGGAACAGGCGCGCCCAGGCCGGCAGCGCGTTGAGGCCGTCGACGTAGGCGCGGATACCGGCCTCGATCCGCAGGATCGGATCTTCTACAGCGTCGCCAGCACGCACAGTCTCGCCCACGAGCATCGATGAACCGGCCTCAAATGCCCGGACGAAGCACTCCTCCTTGTCGGCGAAGTGCTCGTAGAAAGTGCGCTTGGCGGTACCGGCACGACGCACGATGTCGGCGATCGTGACGGCGTAGTAGCCCTTCTCGGCAGCTTCCTCGACAAACGCCGCCAACAGACGCCCGCGCTGCGACGCGAGCACGACTTCACGATCGAGCCCGTGGGGACCGCGCGGCAGAATTGCCGGCACGCCCTCAGATCCGAACGGTGACTCGATTGTCATCTGGGAGTAAATACCACAGGGCTGAAATACATGCCCGTCTCGGGATCTGCGGGCAGTTTCCGCTGGACTGTGCAGTTTCAGCTGGACGCTCTGGGGCCGGCTAGGGCTCGAGCGTGCCAATCAGGAAACGGGCGCGCACCTCGTCACGCCCGGCAGCAACTGGCTTAAACGGCGCTAGATCCAGCGGCGCATCGAGCGGGGAGTCGGGGTCGCCGAAGATCACGTGGCCACCGGCCTCGCGCACGATTAACTGCCCCGCCGCCGCGTCGACGCTGCGGCAGGCACGCAGTGAAAGCATCCCGTCGAAACGAGCGGCGGCGACCTGACAGAGCGTCAGCGCAATCGACCCAATCGAACGGATGCGCTGGACCTTGCCGTCGAACGCCCCAAGCAGTTGAGGCGTAAGAAACGCGGGCTTGGTCGATTCGAGGCCGACCACCTCGAGTTCGTTACCGGCCTCAGCCGGGTCGAGCGGTTTGTCATCGAGCCACGCACCCTGCCCGCGCCGCGCGACCCATTCCTCGCCACTACCGAAGTCGTAGACGTAGCCGTACACGACATCGGCCATCGTTTCGCCGTCGGCGACCGCAAGCGATAGCGAGTACGACTGCGCTACCCGCTTGGCGTTAAGCGAGCCGTCGATCGGATCGATCACGACCTTGACTGTCTGGCCACCGAAGTCGACGGTGCCGCGTTCCTCTGAAACTGCGGTGAACGCCGCGCCATCGGCGACGACGCGCTCGAGGACGGCAAACACGGCGTCTTCGGCGGCTTCATCAATCACCAGTGTGAAATCGCCGCCGGCCCCATGACCGATGCCCTCTTTGCGATCCGTGTACGTCGGAAAGCGGGCGAGTGCGACGCGCATGTCCGCGACCATCTCGCGGCAGAGTTGCGTCCAATCAAGATCCAGGGCGGCTTGTTCGGCCTCAGACAGCGCCGGATTGAGACGGCTTGCTTCCATTCGCGCACCGTATCCTAAAGAGGTGAGCGAGATTTCCGAGCAGAGCAAGCCGACCGCGACCGCGACGCTTGCCGACGACCGCGAGGCCGTGCTCGAAGGGCTCAACGAAGCGCAGCGAGCTGCGGTCACGCATCTCGGCGGGCCACTGCTGATCGTCGCCGGCGCCGGCAGCGGAAAGACGCGCACGCTGACCAAGCGCTTCGAGTGGCTGGTGCGCAGCGGGGTTCCGGCCGAGCGGATTCTCGCGCTGACCTACACCAACGACGCCGCCGCCGAGCTCGCCGAACGAATCGAGGCCGCACTCGGCGAGCAGATCGAAGACACCAACGCGACGACCTTCCACGCGCTCTGCATCGATCTGCTCAAAGACGAGGCCGCTGCCGCCGGCTTGAACCCGTTCTTTTCGACTGCGATGGATGCCGACCGCGTCGCGATCATGCTCGCCCGGCTCAACGAGCTGAGCTTCGACCGGCTCGCGCTGCGCGGCAACGCCGCCGGCGTGATCGGTGAGATGCTGGGCTTCATCGACCGCCTAAAGGAGGAGTGCGTCGACCCCGCCGAGCTGCTGCGCTACGCCGACAGCGCGCTCGCCGACGCGATCGATCCCGATGCGCGCGAGAACGCCGAGCTGCTGATCGAGCAGGCGCAGTTCTACGCGATGCACGACCAGTTCCTGCGCGAGGCCGCAGCGCTCGACTTCGGCGGCATGCAGCTGGCGTTCTACAAGTTGTTGGCCGGCAACGAAGACGTCCGCCGCCGAATCTCCCGTCGCTACGACCACGTGCTCGTAGACGAGTTTCAAGACACGTCTTACGTGCAGCTTGAGATCCTGCGCATGCTGACCCAAGACCACCGCAACATCGCCGCAGTCGGTGACGACGACCAGTCGATTTACCGCTTTCGCGGTGCCTCGCCGCGCAGCATCCGCAACTTCGGCGACCGCTTCGGAGAACACCGCCGCGTCGAGCTCGAACTCAACTATCGCTCGGCCCCGGCGATCATCGACGCCGCGAGAAGCGTCGTCGGGATTATCGATCCAGACCGCCGCGTGGAGAAGAACCTCACCGCCGCCACTGACAAGCCAGGCAACGTGCAGTTCTGGCACGCCGCCAGTGAGGTCGCTGAGGCGCAGGCGATCGTCGCCGAGATCGAACGCCTGATTTCTGAAGAGAACGTTGAACCGCGTGAGATAGCGGTACTCGCCGCCGCGCGCACGCACGTCAACGCGCTGGTCGAGCGCCTCGCGGTTCACCAGATTCCCTACGTCCTCGACTCGAAAGATTTCTTCAGGCGAGCCGAGATCCGCGTACCTCTGAGCTGGCTCAAGGTGCTCGCGAACCCGACCCTCAACGAGGACGCCTGGCGGATGCTCACCGCCGCGCCGATCAAACTCGACAGCGCCGAGTACGCAGCGTTGATGCGCTGGATGAGCAAGAACAAGCATCCGCACGTGGTCGCCGCGCTGCGCACCGCCGGGCGCAGCAAACAGTTCTCGCCCGAAACACTCGACAAGATCCGTGTCTTCGTCGAGACCTACGACGCCGCCGCCGGGATGCTCGACGAACTGACGCCGGGCGAGTTCGTCATCCGTCTGATTAACCGCATTTCGTTGAAGGGCGATATCGCGCTGCGCGGCGGCCGCGGTGCTCCTGACCGGCTCGCCAACCTCGCAAAGCTGCAGCGACTCGCCGAAGAATTCAGCGCCAGACGGCCGCAGGCGACGGCACGCGAGTTCGCGCTCTACATCACGGGGATGGCCGACGCCGGCCTCGACGAGGCGTGCGAGACCGCCGCAGCGGACCCCAACAGCGTCCGCGTGATGACCGCTCACGGCTCGAAAGGCCTTGAATTTGACTACGTCTTCGTTCCTGGGATGAACAGCCGGCGCTGGCCCGGCGCCAGCAATAGAGGCAAGTACGACATTCCCGCCGCGTTGATTCGCGAGCCGGTATCGCCGCCGATCGGCAAGAACCCACAGCGCGAGTCGCACATCGAGGAGCAGCGCCGCCTGATCCACGTCGCGATGACGCGCGCACGAACTCAGCTGGTGCTCAGCTGGTTCGAGGCCGACAAACAGGGACACAAGGTCTCGCCGTTTTACACCGAGGCCTTGACCCTGACCGACGGCGATGAGTTCGACTTCGAAGAGCGGCCGTTCGAGTCCGCCGACTTTGTTTATGCCGAGATGGAGTCGCTGCGCTCGCGTTTGATGCACGCGATCGACGACACCGGTGCCGGCCTCGGTGAGATGCGCCTCGACGCCGGCAGCGAGGCCCCAGCGGATTTCGCCCACTTCGCCGAACTGATCAAGCTCAGTGCGATCACCCACCGGTTGCGTCACGGCCAGACGATCGCGACCGCGCTGCCGGAGATCAACGACATGCTGAAGATTTCGATGTCACCGGCCCAGCGCAGCGAGTTCGAGAACTCCGAGCTCGATCAGCGGCTACTCGCCAGCGAGCAGAGCCTCAACCACTTGGCCGCGACGATCGAGCGGCTTTCGCCGCAACTAAGCAACTACATCCCCGTGATCGGCGAGCGCCTGCGCCTCAGTGCGTCAGACATCAGCGTCTACCAACGCTGCCCGAAGATGTACGAGTACGAGAAGGTGCTGCGCGTGCCGACGCGCGAACAGAGCGCGCTGCGGCTCGGCATCCTCGTGCACAACGTGCTCGAGCGCTACCACCGCGACCTCGACCCCGCGAACGTGCCCGACGAGGCCGGGTGCAACGAACGAGTTTCGCAGCTGCTCGATGCCGCGATCGCGACCGGCGGCTGGGGCGACTCCGACGACGACCGCCAGCTGTTGCAGCGCGCGCGCTCGATGCTCGCCGCCTACGCCTGCAGTGACTACGCGCGGCCCCGCGGAAAAGTCGAGACCGAGATCAAGTTCAGCCTGCAGTTGCCGCCCTCGCCAGCAATGACCGAGATCCCGGTCGGCGGCAGGCTGCTGTCAGGCATCCAGGTCAACGGCAAGATCGACCGCATCGAGGAACTCGACGACGGCAGCGCACGGGTGATCGATTACAAGACCGGCGCCAAGAAGAGCGCCGGCGAAGTCGCCAAGGACCTACAACTCGCGCTTTACCGCATCGCGGCGTCCGAGGCGCTCGGGATCGAGGCCAGTTCGCTGATCTACTACTTCCTCGAGCACAGCAACGCGGCCGTAGAGGCGACCGCGTCAGACGAGCGAATCGCCGAGGTGCGCGAAACGATCAACAGCGTCGCCGACTCGATCGTTCGCCAAGAGTTTGCCCCCGATCCAGAGTTCTCGAAGTGCAAGTTCTGCGCCTTCAACCACGTCTGCCCCGCGACCGAGGCGTAACGGCCTAAGAGCCGTCTTGCTGGCGCAGAAAGCGCTGGATCTCTTGGGCGATCGCGTCGCCTGAGGGGATCGAACCGCCGCCGAGTGCGGCATCGTCCTCTTCGTCGGCGTTGTCTTCGAGCGTGCGAACGTAACTTGAAATCTCTTCGTCCTGTGCGACCGCGGCGCTGACTTGATCACGGAAACGATCGGCGGCGGTCTCAAGTTCGGTGCTGTCGATAATCGCCCCTGTGACGGCCTCGAACGCGCGGACCAACGAGAGCGCGGCGGGCGGGTTCGGCGTGGCAGCTACGTAGTGCGGCACGGCAGCCCAGAGGCTGGCGCTGGTGAATCCGGCCTTATCAATCGAATGCTGGACTACACCGGTGATGCCGGTCGGGCCTTCGTAGTTGGCCTCGCGGAAGCCGAGGCCGTCGACCACCTCGGCATCGGTGGCGATCGCGTTGATCGCCGAAGGACGGGTGTGCGGAACGTCAGCAAGCAGCGAGCCCAGTAGAACGACGGTCTCGACCTCGCACTCGCGGGCGATGTGGATCAGGGCATCGCAGAAGGTCTCCCAACGCATCGAGGGCTCCTCGCCCTCCATCATCAGAACGCCGCCGGGAAGGCCGTCGATCTCGGAGAGGTAAAACGCGTTACGTGGCCACTCGACGCTGCGCACATCGCCTTCGACGATGCTGATACGTGGTCGATGCGACTGAAAGTCGTAGAACGGCTCGGAGTCAATTTCGGCGATCAGTCGGGGCTCGCCGGTCTGGGCGAGAAAGCTGAGTGCGGCGCTGGCTGCGCTGCCTGCGTCGTTCCAGCCCTTGAAGGCGATCACCATTACCGGTCCACGTGGGGCGTCGGCGTTGCTCCAATGGACGGCGTCAATTGCTCCTTCGCGCATCAGTAAAAACTATCCGGTCAAGAGCGCTTTGGCGACCGGTCACCGCTCATTCGTCCGTATCCGCACATGCTTCTCGCCCATCCGCCGCAGCGGCGACAATATGCGTGATCTCGATGCCCGCCAACACCAAAATCGCCGACCTGCTGCCCGACACTGATGTCGACGGACTGTTCGCCTGCACCCGCAAAGAGAAGCTGACCGCGCGCAGTGGCACGCCCTATCTCTCGGTCGAACTGCGTGACGCGACGGGGCGCATCGGCGCCCGGGCTTTTCGCGACGCGACGTTCCTCGCCGGACAGTTCGAACGTGGTGACATCGTCGAAATCGCCGGCCGCGTCGAGTCTTTTCAGAACGAACGGCAGATCAATCTGCGGTCGATCCGCAAGGCACCACACGCCGCCGGTGCCGACCCGCGTAACTTCCTGCCGGCCGCCTACCGAGACGTCGACGAGCTAGAGGGCTTTTTCGAACATCTCGCCGGCGAGCTGCATGACCGCCAACTTCGCGCTCTGCTCGACACGCTGCTCGCCGACGACCAGCTGCGCGACGCGCTGCGCACAGCGCCCTGCACGCGCGACGGTCATCACGCGTACCTCGGAGGCCTGCTCGAACACACCGTCACCGTCGCGATGCTGGCGCAACAGACCAGCGATCTGCATCGTCGGCTCGACAGCGACCTCTTGATCGCCGCAGCGCTCGTGCATGACATCGGCAAGACACGCGAGTTCGCCTTCGGTGCCGAGATCACCACGACCGAAGAAGGCCGGATGCTCGGGCATCTGCAGCTGGGCGCTCAGATCGTGCGCGAGCTGGCGGGCCGCAGCGGCGGAATCGACCCTTCCCGCGAGCTTGCGCTGCTCAACTGCGTGCTGTCGCACCACGGTCCTCCTGCGGGCGCTGGGCGCTTCAGCAGTGCCGAAGCGCTGGCCCTGTTCCGCCTCAATGCCGTCGATGCCCAGATCAAGGGTGCGCTCGAGCATGGATCACTCAGCGGCAGCCCGGCGTAAAACGCCGCTCGCGCAGACGGCTTAGGGGCAGACGGCTTACGGTCAGACGACTAACGCGACGTTTCGGCCGTACGGCCGAGATCGATCGCGCGCTTAGCCATGCGAAACGCCACGTAAACGCACAGCCCAGCGAACATCAGCTTCAGCGTGCGCTCGGGAATCTCGTTGGCCGCCCAAGAGGCCGCGATCGCCCCCGGCAACGAAAGCGCGCCCAGCAACAGCCCGTCGCGGATCGCGACGTTGCCGTAGCCCTTCTGGCGAAACGCGCCGACTGCCGCGACCGGGACGATCGCCAACAGCGAGGTCGCCTGCGCCTCGGCCTGGCTTAGTCCAAACGCGAACACCAGCGCGGGTACGAACAAGACGCCACCGCCGACGCCGAACAGGCCGCTGACAATGCCAGCGGCGAAACCAATCGCGATGACCTCGACGACTTCCATCAGATCACCGCCATCAGTCGAGCACGTAATAGATTGCGATTGCCAGAGCCAGCAGCGAGAAGAGCGCGGCGAGGGTCCGATCGCTCAAGCGCTGCTGAATTGCCGTACCCGCGATCACACCGCCTATCGCGGGGATGCCGATCAGTACGCCTTTGGCGATATCGACGCTGCCGAAGATGAAGTTGCCCGCAACCGCGTAGGTCGCGATCAGACAGATCGCCAGCAACGAGGTGCCGGTCGCGAGCTTCTCGTTGAAGCCGCGCCAGAGCACCAACAGCGGGACGATCACCGTGCCGCCACCAACGCCGAACAAGCCCGAGAAGATTCCACCGGCCACACCAATGGCCGCCAGTTGCGCGATCCCGCCGGACCGCCCGTTGTCCGACCCGGCGAGCTGCATCCGTCAGCGATACTAGACGCGTGAACTCCGACGCACTCGATACCTGGCTGCACGCCGCGGGCGAATCACCGCGCCAGTGCGCCCTCTTCTGCGACGTCGACGGAACCCTGGCCCCGGTCGTCCCGCGTGCCGACGAGGCCCGCGTCCCGCTCGAAGTAAGCCGCCTGCTCGGACGGCTCTCGGCGAAGTTGCGACTGGTCGCCTGTGTCTCGGGCCGCACCGCATCCGACGCCAAGCGGCTGGTCGGTGTCGGCGGCGTGGTCTACGCCGGCGCCCACGGTGCCGAGTTGCTTAACCCAGCGACCGGCGAGATCGAACGTACGCCCGAGCTTGAGGCATGGCGTCAGCCGGTGCACGATTTTGCAGCCGGGCTCGATCGCACCGAGTTGCGACGCAGCGGCGTGCGTCTGGAGGACAAAGACTTCATCCAGGCCCTGCACTGGCGCGGTGCCGAAGACGACGAGACCGCCGAACAACTGGTGCGCGAGATCGAGGCAGACGCCCTAGCGCGAGGTTTCGAGATCCACCACGGCCGCAAAGTCTTGGAGATCCGCCCACCGGTGCACTTCAACAAGGGCGTCGCCGTCACCAAGTTGATCGAGACCTATGCGATTCGCCACGCCGCCTATGTCGGTGACGACATGACCGACGTCGACGCATTTGAGGCGCTCGGTCAACTGTTGGCTCAGGGCAGGCTTGACAGCTCTCTGT
>JBASTN010000110.1:0-36164 GCA_049274915.1 Solirubrobacterales bacterium | reverse complement strand
ACCGACCAGACGGGCGCACCGCGTGCGGGACGCGCCGTGACCCTGCACAAGATGCCTGCCGGAACACAGAGCGGCGGCAACGTCGTGACAACGACCACCGGCTGCAAACTTTGGACCGGCCTCGCTCGCGGCGATTACGAGATCCGCATACCGACCGGCACCGACCCGGCCACTGCAGAGCGCGACATCTACATGACATCAAACCCCGTAGTCGTGCCGATTAGGGTGACGGCTCGTGCCGCGATCACGCGCACGATTGACATTGCCGCGCCGGTCACCGTCGATCCGACATTCGCAACGAAGGTTGTCACCGCCGGCGCGGATGTCACCGTCGCTAGCGCCGCCAACCGCTTCATCGGTCCTTGGCTTGCCGCCTCTACGAAGATCACCCGCGCATCGGGCACAGAGTTCTTCGTGACTGGCACCGACGGCGTCTCGCAGATGCCACACGCGACGTCCGCGATTGCAAACAAGATGTATCCGGACCAGGGTGGCTATACCACGTGGGCCGGCCCGTGCGACCTAAACAAGCCTGCCGCCACAAGCCTCGTGACGATTCCCTCGCCGGCGAACAACCTAACTTGGTCGCCGCTATCGACTTACGCGCCGGCGCCCGTGCTGCGGGTCCCGAGCCTTCGCTCTCAGATCACGTCCACCGGTGTCGCGAACACCGGGCGTGTGCAGGTTCGCCTGCGCAACCGTATCGGCGGCGGAGCGCTTAGCGCCGCGTGCGGTGCCCAGGCCGCGCTCTACAACCAGTGGGTCCGGCTGCCCGGCGAAACTAACACTTCAGGATGGCTGCCCGACGCCTCATACGCGTTGCCGTTTGGCCGCTACGACATCTGTGTCCGGCAGACCGGCAACATGGCAACCGGCTGGGGCTCCAGCAGCGCTAGCTACACCAAATACATGCTGCTGTCGGATGTCGACAACGATTGGCCCGGACCGACGACCCGCACCTTCGACGTACGCAGCAGTGGATCGACCTCGTCCGCTTTGTGCGGCAGCAGCAGCGCAATCGGAACCGGCTCTGACACGGGCTGGAGCTGATGTTCGCCGGTCTCTCAAAACGTCTTCGTGACGAGCGCGGGTTCAGCTTGCTCGAGCTGCAGGTCGCCGAACTGATCGGCGGATTCGTGATCACCGCAGCGATCTCGATGATGATCATCGCCGTCAATTCGTCAAGCCGGGTCACCGACCGCGTTAATGCCGCCGCGACCGGGCGAGTCGGCATGGAGCAGATTCAGCAGCAGCTGCGTTCTCAGACCTGTCTGTTCCCGGGCGAGTACCGGATCAACGGCAGCGCCGCAGCCGCCGGACCGGCCCCCGCGATCATCCACGCGGACGACACCAGGCTTGTTTACTTCGGCGATCTCGGGGCGACCGGTGCAGGCGCATCGAGCAACGGATCGGTTGGGTTCGCGCCGCAGATGCGATGGCTTTACGTCGGCGCCAACGGCACGGCGGGCACGATGGACGCACGCAAGGTGTCGATCCTCGAAGGCGCTCGTCCAGCGACCAACAACACCGCTCCTTTCAACTTCACAATCTCACCGGCCGGCACGCTCGCGTCGCTGGCCCCGCAGTCGACGATGGACACGCTCCCTCCGGTCACGCGTCGGCTCGTGATCGACGGCGTCACCAACACCGTTGGCGAGTCAGCGCCGGTCGGCGCGACGGGCCCGACGGTCGGATTCTTCCGCTACTACGACGCCAACGACGTTGAGATTCTTCCCAGCGCTGCGATCAGCGCGATCCCGGCACCGGAGCTGGCGACGATTTCTCGGATCACGGTCGGATTCAAGGTGCTCGGCTCTGGATGGAAAGACGAAACGCGTGTCGGCACGAGCGCGGTCGACAAGCGCACAGCAGTTTTTCGCAACGACATCTATCTCCGCACTGTCGCGGACCGCTGTCAGTAGGAAAGGCGAACGGAGTAAGTAAATGATCAAGACGATTTCACAAGCGTTCTACCGGCTCTCGCCAGGTCTCGCGTCCGAGCGCGGCTTCTCGATGTTGCCGGCCATTACCGCCGTCTTCGTCGGCAGTCTGATCTCTTTGGGGGCCTGGACGGCGGCCACCACCGACGTCAAGTTGCAACAGCACGATCGCTGGCAGAAGCGCGCCTTCACAGCCGCCCAGGCAGGCTTGACCGACTACGTCCAGCGCCTTTCCGCGAACTCGAACTACTGGTCCTTCTGCGACCAAGACCCGGTTGACACGTCACAGCGGCTGCCCGGTGTCAACGATCGAGACGTAGACAACGTGACATCGGCGCCGACGCGCCAGTGGCTGCCGAACCCTGCCTTCGATTCGCCGACCGAGAAGGCGATGACCTACCAGTACACGATCGACCTGTTGCCGAAGGCCGGCTATGACGAGTGCAAAGACGACGCCAACCGCGCTGAGACGATGATCAATCAGAACAACGGAACATTTCGCATCCGTGTAACGGGCCGCGCCGGGCCGCCGGTACCGACGTCTTCGACGATCAACCCAGACCCGGCCGCTCCGGAAGTCTTTGTCGCGCGCACCGCCGCCAGCGTCAAGCAGTGGCGTGAGAAGCGCTGGAAGCGCCGTTCAGTAGTTGCTGACTTTCGTCGGCGTGGATTCTTGGACTTCGCCTACTTCACCGATCGCGAGGGCATGGACCCGCCGGTCCAGTCGGATCCGACCTACGCGGCGGCGAACTGCACGGAGTACTTCCGTGACGGTCGCTCGTCGAACACCGGCTGCACCGAGATTCAGTTCGGTAACGACGACGAAATCAATGGACCGTTCCACACCAATGACAGCATTTTCGCGCTCAGTGGTGCCGTCTTCGGCTCCCCCGGCGGCGACGACCGAATCGAGATCTCGGCCGACACGTGCCCGGTGCGCGGACAGACGCGCAGCGGCTGCGGCACGACCAGCCCGACCTACAACGGCACGCTCGTAACCGGCTCTAACGCCCCGGTGCTGCAGCTGCCAGAAGCCAACGAAGAACTTCAGATTTACGCCGAATCGCCGCAAGGACTCGTGATCAATGGACGGTCCCGCATCGTGATGAAGTCAAACGGCTTGCTCGACATCACCGAGAATGGAATCCTGCGAACGGACCAAAGTCCGCCAGCGAATGGCGTTATCTACATCAAGAACGGTGTCGGCTGCACGAACTACAACATCAACCAGAACTACTGGTACCCGGCAGCCTGCGGCACGGTCGAGGTTGAGGGCACCTACACGGTGCCGCTGACGATCGCGGCCGAGGCCGACATCGTGATCACAGAGGACATCGTCGCGGCTGCGACGGCGCCGAACGCGGTGCTCGGGTTGATCGCGAACCAGTACGTGCGTGTGCGCCACTACACAACCGGCGACTCGGCCGGAAACCTACCCTCCGACAGCTGTAGCAACACGGGAACCCGCCGTGTCAACACGATTGAGGCGGCGATTCTCGCCCTTCAGCACTCATTCATGGTTGACCAATGGGCATGTGGCAGTGGCCTCGGCGTCCTGACGATCCGCGGCGCTCTGACGCAGAATTACCGTGGCGTCGTGCGCCGTGGCACCAGCGGCTACGCGAAGGATTACAACTACGACTACCGGCTGCGTTACCTGACGCCGCCGTACTTCCTCACGCCGTCGCTCTCCGGTTGGCGCATCAGCCGCTTCCGCGAACAGTCGCCGGCCTGCCTGTGTAACGAGCCATAGCCCGAGGACGGCGTGATTTCGCTGGCAGTTCTGCTTTCCGCGCCAGATGTGTAAAGGCCGGAGCCGCCGCCGCCGATAGTGAACTAGGCCGTCCGTCCAAGTTGGGCGAAAGATCTTTCCGCGATTTAAGAAATGCAGCTCAAACTCTCAAATAAGAAGCCAGAAGCCGGCGCATCGGCGCCCGAAGCAGTCACTCCTGACAGCTTCCGCGACCCCAAGGCCAAGACCGAGTCGCTGGTCGGACTCGAGGTCTCGGCAACCGGCCTCGCCGCCGCGCGTGTCAGTGACGGCCGTGTCCGCACCGCATCACTCGCTTCGCTCGACCCCGGTGTGATCGTTGACGGGGAGATCGCCGACCCGGCGGCTCTCGGTAGCGCGATCGCCGACTTCTTCAGTGCCAACGGCATGCCGAAGAAGGTGCGCATGGGCGTTGCCAGCCCGCGCGTCGTGATCCGTACGATCGAGATGCCGTTGATCGCCGACCGCAAGCAGCTCAACGCTGCCGTTCGTTTCCAGGCTTCAGAGCACATTCCGATGCCGCTCGACGAAGCCGTGATCGACCACCAGGTCCTGCGCGTCATCGACTCGCCGGAGGCGCCCAAGCTGCTCGTCCTGCTGGTCGCCGCCAGCCGTGGCCTAGTCGACGCGATCGGCGAAACCGCACGCCGTGGCGGAATCAAACTTCAAGGCATCGATCTTTCCGCCTTCGCGCTGATCCGCGCGCAGTACCCGGGATCGGCCGCCGATGGTGAGACGCTCGCCTACGTCAACTTCGGCGACATGGTCAACGTGACGATCGCCGAAGGTCAGGTCTGCAAGTTCACGCGAGCGACTCCTAATGGATACGAAGCGATGCTTGCCCGTCTTTCACAGCGCGTCAATCTGACGCACGAACACGCTCAGATGTGGGCCGACTACGTCGGTTTGTCGGCACCCCTGCAGTCGCTACAAGGTGAGCCCGACATTATCCAGGCGACGCGTGAAGAGCTTGCCACTGCCGTCGATCAGCTGAGCAACGACGTCACCGCTTCGATCGACTTCCACACCGCACAAGAGAGCATGGCTCACGTCTCGCGCATCCTTTTCTCCGGACCGGGCGCATCGATTCCCGGTCTGACCGAGAGTCTCGCCGCACGCACCGGGCTGATCGTCGAGACACCGGCCCCGCTGGGCGCGCTAGACACCGGCAGCATCGAGGGTTCAGGCATTGACGAGCGTCGCCTGACGATCGCCGCCGGCCTCGCGCTCGAGGAGGTTGCCGCGCTATGAGACCAGTCAATCTTGTACCCGCAGAGCTCCGCGGTGGTGGCGGAAGCGGCGACCCGAAGGTCGCGTACGGAATCGTCGGCGGACTCGGTGTTCTGCTCGTGATGGTGCTGCTGGCCGTCGTGCAGTCGAACAAGGCCACAACGCTGCGAGACGAAACCGCCGCGATCCAGGCCGAGACGCAGCGTCACCAGGCGAACATCAAGCCGGTCCAGTCCTTCAATGACTTCGCTGACGTGGTCCAGTCGCGCACGCTGCTCGTCGGTGGTCTCGCCGAAAGTCGTTTCCCGTGGGACCGCACGCTGTTCAATCTTTCACGTGCGATGCCCGAAGACGTCACGCTCGACACGATCATCGCCAGCACCAGCTCAGACGTCGCTGCCGCTCCGGCCGCAGGCGCCGCTGCGCCCGAGGCAAACTCGGCGACGCTCGAGCTCACAGGCTGTGCCTCTGGTTGGTACGGCGCCTCACGCTTCCTTGTTCGCCTCAAGGATCTTCCTGGCGTCAGCGACGTCACACCGGCTTCAAGCAACTCGGACCCGGCCGACAACACTGGCGACAGTGCCACCGACAACGAAGAAGGCGCCAACCGTAAAGCCAACTGTGGAATCTCGCCGCTCTCCTTCTCGTTCAAAGTTTTCTACGCACCGCAACAGGTTGACCTGACTGGTCTGCCGAAGATCGCTGGCGCCGTGCCGGCCGGTGCGACAGCCGCGACCACCGACCCAGCGGCCGCGACCGCCGCGACCGGCGCAGCGCAGTAGGGGATCACCATGGGAATGACTGACAGAGATAGAAAGCTTTTGCTGGTCCTAATGGCCGTCGTCGTACTGGGCGGTTACTGGTTCTTGATCCTTGGATCGAAGCGTCAGGCCGTCGCCGACGCCGAGACCGCGAAGACTTCGGCTCAGGCCGAGCTCGAGCAGGCGATTGCCACCGAGAAGGCCGGCCAGGCCGAAAAGAAGAAGTACCCGGTGTCTTACTCGCGGGTGGTCAAGCTTGGTAAGGCGATCCCGAAGGACGCGGACTACGCCGGGTTGGTGCTTCAGGTCAACGACATCACCGACGAGACCGACGTGCGTTTCATCAGTTTGACCGCAACAGAAGGCGTCGCAGGGTCTGGCCCGAGCGCGCCCGCCGGCAAGGTCTCTAGCTGTGATCCGACCGGTGCAGCCGGCGCCGCGCCGCCATTGGCGGGTGCCACTTCCGCGACCGGCGCGACCGGCGCAACCGAGGCTCAAAGCGCTGTTGGCCAGCAGGTCAACGACGCCAATGCAGGGGCTGCCACTGCCAACTCGGCGGCGGCTAAGTCCGATCAGCAGTCCGCCGACCCGGAAGACTGCCTCGAGGCACCGACCTTGACTGACCTCGCGGCCGCATCGGCCGGGCTGAAGGTCAGTACCTATGAGTTTCGTTTCAAGGGCAGTTTCTTCAAGCTGCACAAGGTTTTCAACCGTCTGCTGGGCATGACCAAGCGCGCCAACGGCAAGGTCCGCGTGACCGGCCGTCTGCTGCAGATCAACACGATCAACTTCGATGCAGGGTCGTTCCCGGACCTCGATGCGACGGTCCAGATGACCGGCTATTCGCTTCCGGCCGGCACCAGTCTGACCGCAGGTGCAACCGCCGTCGCACCGGCCGGTACGCCGGCCCCGGCGGCAGCTACAACCCCGGCGCCCGCGCAGTAGCAAGACAGGAAAGGCAACGTCATGGCTGACAATCAACCGACAGACTTCGACAATCTCAAGCGCCAAGCGAGCGACGTGATTACCGACTTGCACGCGCGCAACTTGGCGATCCCTGCCGGTGTGCTGCTGGTCGCGATCATCGCCGTGATGTTCGTCTTGCCCAAGAGCTCAACGCCGCCGCCGCCGATCCAGACCGCGCCGGTTGCAGCCAACGCGGCCGAGCAGCCCCAACTCGCCGAAGCAGCGAACCTCACTTTTGTTTCCGCACAACCGCTCGATGCTTCGGCTCCAGAGTACGGATCCGACGATCCCTTCGCGCTCAAGACCAAGCCCAATTGCCGCACCACTAAGTCGTCGTTTCCGCAGGAGTACACCTGCGTGATCGGCAGCACGGTCGTCAACTACGCCTGCATGAAGTCCGACGAGAGCGCGCTGTGTAAGAAGGCCGCCGAGGGTGCGACCGGCGAAGCAGGAGCCAGCGGCGGAACCGGCGGCGGTGGGGGAGGCACTCCTGACCCGAACAAGCAGAACCCGGATTCGACGCCGAAGAAGAAAACGACGACGACCTACTACGTCGTCGACTTGACCTTCGACGGCAAGACATTTAAGAGCCTGGTCGCCGGCGATCAGGTCCCCAAGAGCGGCGACGCGACGGTGATCTACGCGGGTCCCAACGACAGCGCGAAGAAGGCGATCTTCGTCCTCGGTGACGGAGTCTCCGTGCAGGGCGCGGTAGCCGACCAAGAGCTCGGCACCTTCGAACTCGCGAAGGGCGACGAAGTCGTGTTGACCGGTCAGGACAACATCGCTCACACGCTTCGCCTGAGTTCCATCCGCAAGGTCACGAAGTAGAGGCGCGCGTAACGCCATGACCGGCAAGCTGAAATCACAGAAGCGTCCCGCAGCCGCGGCGAAACGCAAAAAGTCTCGTCACGGCCGCGCAAACCATGCGCGGCCCGTACGGTTTGAGCCCTCTACTTTTGCCTGGATCGAACCGCTCGACGACATCGAGCCGATCATCGTCGAGAAGGTCGTCGAGAAGTCCGTTTTCGTCGAGAAGCCGGTCGTCTACGAGAAGGAGGTGATCGTCGAGAAGATCGTCGAGAAGATCGTCGAGAAGCCGGTCGTGGTCGAGCGCAGGGTCAACGTCGACCGCGTCGTCGAGCGGATCGTCGAAAAGCCCGTCGATCGCGTCGTCGAGCGGATTGTCGAGAAGCCTGTCGATCGCGTGGTCGAAAAGATCGTCGAAAAACCAGTCGTCTACGAGCGTGAAATCCCGGTCGCCGGAGCGATCGCTAAACGTCTCTCGCGCAAGCGTAATGATCAGTCCGAAGCTTCGCGGTCCAAGCCTTCCCAGGACGGTTCGCCTCGGCAGAAGGCGATCATTATCGGCCGCGGGCCGTCGCTCACCGAACGTCTCGCCAACCTTGCTCCGAACCCCGGCCCCGTCATGGCTGGAGCATGCGCTCTATTGATCGCACTTGCCGGCGTCGCACTGATTTCGCCCAGCGGCGAGCAGGCCACGGCCGCGCGCTCAGAGGCACGGGCGGCGGCGGCAGATCGCGACACCAACTCACCGAAACTCGCCGGCGTCACACCCGAGACGGCCGCGGCACTGGTCGGCGGCGACAGTCGCGACCCGTTCGCGGCGAAGGGCTATGAGGCCGAACTCAAGGCGAAGGAGGCTGTCGCCAAGAAGAAGGCTGCAGCAGCCAAGGCCAAGGCTAAGACGCGCGACGCTAACGCGCCTTCGGCCACGCCCGCCACTGCCAAGCCTTCGCTCTTCGCGGCCAACTTCACGACTTACTCGTCTTACACGCCGTGGATGAAGACCAGGCGTCGCTCAGGCGGATGGCTTGATTTCGATGGGCAGCCGACGGTCAAGGTCGTGTCGGTCAGCGCCAAGGCGGTAGAGCTGTTCGTCGTCACCGACGTCGAGGTGCTGACGGACAAGAGCAAGAAGATCTCTTACAGCTATCCGCTGCGGACGATCAAGGTCGCGCCCGGCGGCGTCGTTCGTTTCGCCGATTACCGCAACATTCAGGGCGACGACGTCCAGTACACGATCCGCTTTGGCGGCTCGCAGTCACTCGTTCCGGCCGCCAAGAACTAGCCGCGTACGCGCCGCGAGGTGCATTTTCGCGACCGTCGGCATGATCTAGGCTTCGCGCCGATGCATCTACGTTTCACAACTGCCGGCGAATCCCACGGCCCCGGCCTGATTGCCGTGATCGAAGGGATCCCCGCTGGCTTGACCCTGTCGCCCGAGGATCTCAACGACGACTTGGCACGTCGTCAGCTCGGCCACGGCCGCGGTGGTCGCATGAAGATCGAGAAGGATGCCTCGACGGTGATGTCGGGGATCCGCCACGGCAAAACGCTGGGCAGCCCGATCGCGCTGTCGATCGCTAATCGCGACTACGCGAACTGGGAAGAGCGGATGAACCCGTGGCCGGTCGATGCCGATGTGGCGCCGGTCCATCTGCCGCGCCCAGGCCACGCCGATCTCGCCGGTGTTCAGAAGTTCGGCCACGACGATGTTCGCAATGTTCTCGAACGCGCCAGTGCGCGAGAAACGACTGCACGAGTCGCCGTCGGAGCGATCGCTCGCGCCTTCCTGCGCGAACTCGGTGTCGAGGTTCGCAGTCACGTCACTCGAATCGGCGGTGTCGATGCGCCTGAGAGATCGACCGCACTGCAGCTTTCCGACTTCGATGACGTCGATCAATCGCCGGTCCGGTGTCTCGACAAAGAAACCGAACGCGCGATGATCCGTGAGATCGACACGCAGCGCAAGGCCAACGAGTCACTGGGCGGGATTTTCGAGGTACTGGTCTTCGGCGTGATCCCCGGACTCGGTTCGTACACGACATGGGACGGCAGGATCGAAGGGCGCCTCGCACAGGCGATCTGTTCGATCCAGGCGATCAAGGGCGTCGGCTTCGGCGACGGCTTCGGCTTGACTGGAATTCCTGGATCACAGGCGCACGATGAGATGTTTCCCGGCGGCAGCGAGTACGGCTTCCACCGAACGACCAACCACGCTGGCGGCATCGAGGGCGGCATGACCAACGGCGAGGCGATCGTCATCAAGGGCGCGATGAAGCCACTTCCGACGCTCACCAAGCCGCTTCAGAGCATCGACATCGAGACCGGTGAGGCCGCCCAGGCACTGCGCGAACGCACCGACTCGTGCACGGTGCCGGCGGCCGGTGTCGTGGCGGAGGCGATGGTCGCGCTCGTCTTCGCCGATGCCTATCTTGAGAAGTTCGGTGGCGACAATGTGGCCGACACCAAAGCCGCACTGTCCGCCTACCGCAGCAGAATCCGCAAAGAATCATGAACCGTCACCTCGTCTTGACCGGCTTCATGGGCGCCGGCAAGTCGAGTTCGGTGACCCGGCTTGCAAAAGCGCTCGGGCGCCCTGCGATCGACAGCGACCAGCTGCTCGAGAAGCGCTTGGGTAAATCGATTCCGAAGTTCTTCGCCAGCCACGGCGAGGCCGAGTTTCGCGAGCGTGAGCAGCAGTTGATCGCTGAACTTCTGGCCGACGACGAAGCGGCCGTGATAGCCCTTGGCGGAGGGGCGCTGCAGTCCGTCAAAACGCGCAACGCGTTGAGTGATCATCTTGTCGTCTACCTCGAGGTCGATCCGGGCATGGCATGGCAACGCGTTCGCAGCTCCAAGCGACCGCTCGCCACCGACGAGAAGGCGTTTCACGCCCTATTGACGAAGCGACGTGCCCACTACGAGGACTGTGCCGATGCGATCATCGCCAACGAACCGCGCGGTGCGTTGCGCGAATCGCTGCCCTATCTCAGAGACTTGCTTGCGCGGCCCACTGGCCCGCGATTGATCTGGGCCAGCGGCAAGAGCTGGGCATACCCGTCGGTGTTCGATCCCGGAGCACTGACACGCGAGGATCTCTGGTTGGCGCGACGCGACGCGGTGACGGTCACAGACAGGAATCTGCTGAAGCTCTACCCGTGGCTCGCCGACGGCATCGTCGTGCCACCTGGTGAAACGGCTAAGACGCTCGCCGAGGTTGAGAACGTCTGCTCTCAGCTCGCCGAGCGAGAGTTTGTGTCGGGTCGGCAACTCGTCGCCGTCGGCGGCGGCGTAGTCGGCGATCTCGCTGGCTTCGCGGCGGCGATCTACCAACGGGGAACGCCGTTCGTTCAGGTTCCGACCTCGCTGGTCGCTCAGGTCGATAGCGCCTACGGCGGCAAAACCGGCGTCGATCTTCCAGCGGCCAAGAACTACGCCGGCGCCTATCACCAGCCCGACGGGGTGCTGGTCGACACCGACGCGCTGACGCAGCTGCCGCGTGCTGAACTGATCTCTGGCTACGCCGAGGTGATCAAAACCGCGCTGATCGCAGGTGGACGACTTTGGAAGCGGATTAGCAGTGGCGTTGATCTCGCCGAGCCGTTCGATCCGTGGGTCGTCTTCGAGTGTGCACGCACCAAGCTGAGCGTTGTAGCCCAAGATGAGCGCGACGCCGGTCTCCGGCAGATCCTCAACCTCGGTCACACGATCGGCCACGCGATCGAGACCGCCGCCGGATACGGCAAGCTCCGCCACGGTGAGGCCGTCAGCATCGGCCTGATCGGAGCGATGCGACTGTCTGGAAACGACGCCTTACGTGCGCAGGTGATCGAGATCTGTCGCGACGCCGGCCTGCCGGTCAAAGCCAAAGGGCTCAACGTCGACACGGTTCTCGACCGGCTGAAACTGGACAAGAAACGCAAGGGCGACAGCGTCCCGTTCGTGCTTGTCGAAGCGCCCGGCCGGGTAACGCCCGGACATACCATTCCCGAGAGCGATATTCGATCCGCCGTCAAGGAGCTGTTGAAGTGAGGAGCTGTTGAAGTGAGAAACCGCATCGAAGTTCTGCACGGAGTCAATCTCAACATGCTCGGACGCCGACCGGCAGAGCACTACGGCACGTTCACGCTAAGTGAGTTGGAGTTCGAGATCGAGGGGTACGGGCGCGAGCTCGAGCTTGAGGTCGCCTGTTTTCAAACCAATAGCGAGGGCGAGTTCGTCGAACGGTTGCACCGCTCGCCGGAGCTCGCGGACGGGTTGATCGTCAATCCCGGAGCCTGGACGCACTACAGCTGGGCGATCCGCGACGCGCTTGAGATCGCAGCGCTACCGGCGGTTGAGGTGCACATCTCCGACTTGTCGAAACGCGAGCAGTGGCGCCAGACTTCGGTGATCAGCGACCACTGCTTCGAAACGATCGGCGGACGAGGCCGCGACGGCTACCGCGACGCGCTCGTCGCGCTCAAGCAGAAGCTCGATGTCTGATCGTTCAAGCGCTGACCATGGCGCTCGCCTCGCGCGACTTCGTGAGCAACTTGTCGAGCGTGAACTCGATCAGCTGCTCGTCACGAACTTGGTCAACATCCACTACCTGACCGGGTTCACCGGCACCAACGCGATGCTCGTGATCGGAGCGGACTCCGCTTCGCTGCTGACGGACTTCCGCTACACCGGTCAAGCCGCCGAGCAGGCGCCCGGGTTTGACGTGCTCGATGGTGGGTCTGAACCCCGTGAAGTTCTCGTGGGACTGCTCGCTGCGGTTGGTGGCCGCGCCGGGTTCGACGACGTAGATATGCGTGTTAAGACTCACGTCGCTTTGGTCGAGCTGCTCGCCGACGCCGCCGAGCTGACCCCGGCCGCCGGCGTGGTCGAAGACCTTCGCGCGATCAAGGGCGCCGACGAGATCGAATCGATCGCAGCCGCTGCATCGATCGCCGACTCGATCTATGAGACGCTTGCCGAAGAAGGTCTTGCCGGACGCAGCGAACGCGAAGTCGCCCGGCGCGTCGAGCTACTCGCGCATGAGCGCGGGGCAGAGGGTCTTTCGTTTCCTCCGATCGTGGCCGGCGGCGCCCACGGCGCATTGCCACATGCCGAGCCACGCGACGTCCAGATTGAGCGGGGCCAGTTGGTCGTGCTCGACCTCGGCGTGGTCGTTGACCGCTACTGCTCTGATGCGACACGTACGTTTGCCAGCGGGCCGATCAGCGACGAAGCAAAAGAGATCTACGAGATCGTCGCCGCAGCCCAGCTCGCCGCTCTCGCTGCGATTGCTGCGGGCGTCGAGTGCAAGGCGGTCGACGCCGCCGCGCGCGACGAGATCGAAGCAGCCGGGCACGGAGAGCGATTCGGACACAGCACCGGCCACGGGGTGGGGTTGGAAGTGCACGAGCAGCCCACGCTCGCGGCGCGATCGACATCGACACTTCAGCCAGGCCACGTCGTCACGGCCGAACCGGGTATTTACATCGAGGGGAAGTTCGGCGTGCGAATCGAAGACCTGGTTGTAGTCACAGCCGAGGAGCCGCGTGTCCTGACCAACGTCAGTAAAGAACTGCTCGTTGTCGGCTGAACCTATGTGACACCAAACGATGTAATGTTTTTGCCGCCTTCCACTATCTCAAGGAGTCAGTCGTCGTGAGTACTCGTACACGAATAGCCCTCGCCGTCTCTGGCGTGATCGTTCTCGTTGTCGCCGCCATTTTGCTGACCGGTGATACCGACACTGCAAACGACACCGACGACTCACCGCCGACCGGCCAAACGACTCCAACCGGTGCGACGGGTGCCACCGAATCGTCGGACGGCGACGATCACACTGATCAAGACCGCCCGAAAGAAACAGAGCCGGGTGATGACAGCGGAGGCACGCGTCCGCAGGCCGACGACGGAGGTGCTGGGGTCGAGGCCGACGGCCCGCTACTGCGCGCAGGCAGCGTGAAGGAGATTTCCGTCAGCAACGGGGAGACAGTTCGGTTTCGCGCGCGCTCCGACAGCGCAGACGAACTTCACATTCACGGTTACGACAAGTACGTCAAGCTGCCGCCCGGCAAAACTGCCACCTACAGCTTCAAGGCGAACATCGAGGGAGTCTTCGAAATCGAACTCCACGGCACCGGCGAGATCGTGGCCGAGTTGAGGGTGACGCCTTGAGCCACGTCCGGATCGGTGCAGCGGCCGTTGCTGGAGCACTGATCGCACTGTTGACTCCGGCGATGGCGGCCGCTCACGGCCTCGTCGGCCGTGCTGACCTGCCGATTCCGGACTGGCTGTTCGGCTGGGCGGCCGCGGCCGTCTTGGCGATCTCATTCTTCGCTTTTGCGGCGCTTTGGCAGCGGCCGCGGCTCGAAACCGCGGTACCTAAACGACGTATACGCGTTCCCGTAGCGGTCGAGGTGCTGGCCGGCGCACTGGGTGTGGCGGGTCTGATCTTCTTGCTCTGGGCGGGGTTCAGTGGAACTCAGGTCGCCACCGACAACATCGTCCCGACCTTTGTGTACGTCTTCTTTTGGTCGTTCCTGCCCTTTCTCAGCGCGGTTTTCGGCGACCTGTTTCGCGCAGTCAACCCGTGGCGGGCGATCGGTCGGGCGGGTGGCTGGCTGACGGGCCGTGCCAGCGGCGAGCAGATGCCGCCGCCATTCGACTACCCGGAATGGCTCGGACGCTGGCCTGCCGTCGCGCTGCTGTTCGGCTTCGGTTTTCTCGAACTCGTCGCAACCTCCGGCCAAGACCCGGACATGCTCGCGACGATGATGCTCGCCTACGCCGTGATTCAGCTCGCAGGCATGACGCTGTTCGGTGTCGAGCGCTGGCTCGAACGCGGTGACGCGTTCAATATCTACTTCAACGCCTTCTCGCGCATCTCACCGCTGACGGTGCGGGACGGCTATCTGTCGACGCGCCCGCCGCTGTCGGGCTTAACCGAAATCACCGCGCTGCGCGGCACGGTTGTGTTCTTCTGCGCCGCGATCGGCATCACGGCGTTTGATGGCGCGTCCGAGGGCGCGCTCTGGCAAGACGGCTCAATGTCGCTGCAACGCTTCTTCGCCGATTTCGGGTTCTCGACTCAGACCGCGCTGCAGATCGCCTTCACCGTCGGTCTGATCGCATCGATTTTCATCATCACCGGGATTTATCGGACCGGTGTCGCGGGAATGCGCCGGGGAGGCATCGACAAGTCGGGGCGCGACCTCGCCCAGATGTTCGCGCCGTCGCTGGTTCCGATCGTTCTGGCGTACGTGCTGGCGCACTACTTCTCGTTCATTATGTTCCAGGGCCAAGCGCTTTGGTTCTTGCTGTCAGATCCGCTCGGCGAGGGCTCAAACTGGTTCGGTGCGGCCGACGGAAAAATCGTTTTCACGTGGCTCTCGGCCAGCGCGATCTGGTATTTTCAGGCCGCGATTTTGGTGATCGGTCACGCTGCCGCGCTGGCGGTGGCCCACGATAAGGCGCTCGCGGTGTTCGGCAAGGCGCGAGCAGCTGTGCGCTCGCAGGTCTGGATGCTGATCGTGATGGTCGGCTTCACTAACCTGGGTTTGTGGCTGCTGTCGCAGGCCAACGGCTGAGATCGCGGCTCGCGCGAAACTTCATGACTCCCCTGATCGCACACGCAAGCCATTGGCTGGCCGGATTGCTCTACCTCGCGCCCGTCCTCGTGCTTGCAGCCGGCATCGCCTGGCAACGTCACGCCGACCGCCGCGACAAGACCGGCGAGAACAGCTGATCCGCCACGCGCGAGTACGCTTGTCCTCATGATTTCAACCAACCAGTTCAAGAACGGCAACCACATCGACGTGGACGGGACCGTCTTCAAGATCGTGGATTTCCAACACGTCAAGCCCGGCAAGGGCGGCGCGTTCGTGCGCACAAAGCTCAAGCGCACCTCCGACGGCAATGTGATCGACAAGACCTTCCGCGCGGGCGAGAAGTTTCGCGCCGTACGCACCGAGGTCAAGAAGATGCAGTTCCTTTACGCCGACGGTGGCGACGCGCATTTCATGGACAACGAAACTTTTGACCAAGTCGCGGTGCCCGCGGAGAAACTGGCCGAGCCGCTCGGCTTCGTGCAGCCCAACAGCGAGGTCGAGGCGCTCTATATCGACGGCGACTTCTCCGATCTACAGCTGCCCGCGTCGGTCGTGCTCGAAATCGCCGAGACCGAACCCGGCATCAAGGGTGACACCGTTAGCGGTGGCGGCAACAAGCCTGCCGTGCTCGAGACCGGCAAGAGCGTCAACGTTCCGCTCTTCCTCAACTCCGGCGACAAGGTGAAGATCGACACGCGCAGCGGCGAGTACATGTCGCGTGCGTAGGTCCGACCAGCGCCGGCTCGCCGTCTTCGCGCTGTACCAGCACGATCTCACTGGGCGCGAGCTCGACGACCTCTTCGACCGCGACACAACCGAGTTCACGCGACAGCTGGCCGAGCAGACCTTGGCCGGCCGCGGCACGATCGACCAGTTGCTGCGCGCCCACATCGTCGAGGGCTGGACGCTTGAACGGATCGCACCGCTCGAGCGCAACATTCTGCGTGTCGCGGTCAATGAGATGGTCAATCGCGATGATGTGCCACGCGCGGTTGCCGTCGACGAAGCGATCGAACTTGCCAAGTCTTACTGCTCGGTAGACGCGCCGAAGTTTGTGAACGGTATTCTGGGCGCAATTCTGAGGGAACTGCCAGCACCAGCGCCGGAGGCCGAAAAAGATGACTGACACCGAACCTCAAGACCAGCACCAATCGCCAGAGTCGCCCGAGTCCCAATCACCAGCGCAGTCCGACGTCGTTTCCGCAGGTTCTTTGACCGAGCTTGAGACGCTGCTCCGAGAACTGCGTGAACAGGTCACTGCATTACGTGAAGGCGAGCTCGACGCGGCGACGCTCGAATCGCGACTGCGGGACCTCAACGAACTCGCAGCTCGCGCCGCTTCGACACTCGACGACGCCTCGCGGTGACCGCCGTGGGCGCGGCCGGAGAATCGGGCTCTGCGGCGACAAGCTCGCAGTTCCCCGACGCCAAGCGAAAGAGCGTCGACGGATACCTCGAGTCGATCGATTTCGACCGGACTGAACCGATCGGCGGCGTCGTCGATGCGATGCGCTACTCGCTGCTGGCGGGCGGCAAACGCGTCCGGCCGGTGCTCGCTCTGAGCACGGCTCAGGCGCTCGGTCACGACCCGGACCTCGTCATGCCGTGGGCCGCGGCACTCGAACTCGTGCACACCTACAGCCTGATTCACGATGACCTTCCGGCGATGGACGACGACGATCTGCGGCGCGGTAAGCCGACGTGTCACGTCGTCTACGGCGAGAACGTCGCGATTCTGGCTGGCGATGCTCTCTTCGCCGAGGCACTGCGGCTGATCACCTCTCGCCAACAGGGACAGCCGGCTGACGTCGTCGCTGCGCTCGACGAACTGCTCGCCGCGACCGGTGCCAGCGGCATGGTCGGCGGTCAGTACATCGACATCGCTGGCAGCGTCGAAACCGCGGAGCAACTCACGCAGATGCATCAGCTCAAGACAGGTCGGCTGATTGGCGCTGCCGTCAAGGGTGCGGCGCAGTGTGTTGGAGCCGATCCTTCGACTGTCGCGCGACTGGGTGCTTTCGCCGGCGAGTTAGGGGTTCTTTTTCAGATCATCGACGATATCCTCGATGTCACCGGCTCGGACGCCGACCTTGGGAAGCCAAGTGGGAGCGACGAGCGGCACGGCAAGGCGACATATGTAAGCGTGTTCGGACTGGAGCGCGCAACAACGCTCGCGAATGAGAGCTACGGCAAGGTCAGTGACCAGCTCGATGCGCTCGATTTTGGCGGCGATGCGAGTGACCTGTTCGCTGTCAGTCAATACATCTACAGCCGAGACCGTTAGATCGCACGAACCACACGCCAGTATTTGATGCCTAAGTCGAAGAAAACCCCGCCTGAGCCGTTGCTGCCGACAGTCAACTGTCCGGCCGATCTCGGCGAGTTCGACGATCAGCAGCTGCAGCAGATCGCACAGGAAGTGCGCGAGCAGCTGATCGACACGGTGGGCGAGATCGGCGGTCACTTCGGCGCCAACCTCGGTGTATGCGAGCTGTCGGTGGCGCTGCACTCGCTACTCGACTCTCCGACCGACAAGATCATCTGGGACGTCGGTCACCAGGCCTACCCGCACAAGATTCTCACCGGGCGCGCCGACCAACTGCACACGATCCGAAAGTACGGCGGCCTCGCACCATTTTGCTCGATCCCCGAGAGCGAGCACGACATCGTCGGTGCGGGGCACGCTTCGACATCGATTTCATACGGCGTCGGCATCAAAGAGGCGATGCGCCACGGCGCCGGACCCGACGGCAAGGTCGTCGCAGTGATCGGGGATGGCGCGATGACCGGCGGCGTCGCCTTCGAAGCGATTCACAACGCCGGTGGCCTCGGCACGCCGCTGGTCGTGATCCTCAACGACAACGGCATGTCAATCGCACCGAACGTCGGAGCGCTGTCGCGTTACTTCAACCGCGTGCGTCTCAATCCGAAGCTTTACAAGGCTCGCGACAACGTCGAGTCGGGCCTATCCAAGTTGCCCGCCGGCATCGGCGCAGCGTTCGAGCGTTTCGGACCGCAGTTCAAAGAGTCAGTCAAGGCGTTCTGGGCACCTGGCCTGTTCTGGGAAGAACTTGACTTTGCCTACATCGGCGTCGTCGACGGTCACGATGTCGGAGAACTCCGCAAGGCGATCGGCGAGGCGCTGGCCGCCGACCGTCCGGTAGTCGTGCACGTCGCGACCGTTAAGGGCAAGGGTTTCATTCCCGCCGAAGAGGGTGGGCTCGAGGGCATGGAGCAGTGGCACGCGGTCAAGCCGAACGGCATCGTCGACCGCAAGCCTGCCGTCGCCGCGAAGACCAACGGCGCCGCGACGGCGAAGAAGCCGCCACCGCAGTACACGCAGGTCTTTGGCGAATCGATGGTTCGTGAGTGCACGCGCGACGAACGCGTCGTTGGGATCACTGCGGCGATGAACTCAGGCACCGGCCTGTCGATCTTGCAGAAGGAGATGCCCGAGCACTACTTCGATGTCGGCATCGCCGAGCAGCACGCCGTGCTATTTGCCGCCGGACTCGCACTGCAGGGCATGAAGCCGGTCGCGGCGATCTACTCGACTTTTCTGCAGCGTGGGTTCGACCAGATCGTTCACGACGTCTGCCTGCAAGAGCTCAACGTCGTCTTCGCGATGGACCGGGCGGGATTGGTCGGCGACGATGGGCCGACGCACCACGGAGCGTTTGACGTCTCCTACCTGCGTCCACTGCCGAACATTGTGCTGATGGCGCCGCGCGATGAAGCGATGCTCGTCAACATGCTGCACACCTCTCTGGTCTACGACGACGGACCGGTCGCGATTCGGTACCCGCGCGGCACCGGCACCGGTGTCGAGCTGCCAAAGATCGCCGAGCCGATCGACATTGGCGTGGGCGAGGTACTGGCCCGCGGCGACGGCTCGGTTGCGCTGCTTGGCTATGGGTCCGGCGTTGGTGTCGCCCAAGCCGCGGCCCAGGCGTTGCGCGATCAGGGCATCGAGGCGACCGTCGCCGACGCACGTTTTGCCAAACCGCTCGATGCCGAGCTCGTCAACGAACTGGCAGACGGTCACGACCTGCTCGTCACGCTTGAAGAAAACGTGCTCGCCGGTGGCTTCGGTGCTGCGGTGCTCGAACACCTCGCCGACAGCGGACTATCAGCGCCGGTGCTGCGCGTCGGCCTGCCTGATCGGTACGTCACGCACGGCGCTCCGTCGCTGCTTTACGACGAGATTGGCTTCACCGGGCCTTCGGTTGCTAAGCGAGTGCTGGACCGGCTCGCGAGCCTCTCGGGCGCGACGACCTCTTGACCGCGGTTTAAGCGGCCTACCGGCAGGTAGTAACGAGTGTGAGCCATCTCACACACAGATCACACAAAGCGCGTATCTTTGTCTCCAGATACGGAAGTCGACTCCAAGAATTTTCGGAACCGACTCCTCAGATATCCCACTTCCCCCAAGGCGGGATATCTCAGAGACACAGCAGTATCCTCCCCAGAGCAAGACCCGGCCCAACGCCGGGTCTTCCTCTTTCTGGGACCGTCTCTTTCTGGGACCGTCTCTTTCTGGGACCGTTTTATCCCACGCGGGATTTGATTTTTGGCGGCGCTGACCCGGCCTAAGCTCGCACCTATGCCAAAGCAGCGAATCGACACCCTGCTCGTAGACCGCGGTCACTTCGAGTCACGCGCGCAGGCTGCTGCAGCGGTACTCGCCGGCGATGTCCAACTCGACGCCAGCGGCCGGCGGGTTGACAAGCCCGGCCAGATGGTCGACGACCAGGCGGTCTTGCGGGTGGCTCAACGCAGTCGCTACGTGTCGCGCGGCGGCATCAAGCTCGAGAACGCCTTAGCGGCGTTTCCTGAAATCGAACTCGCCGGACGCCATGCACTCGACGCCGGTGCTTCCACGGGCGGTTTCACCGACTGTCTGCTGCAGCGCGGTGTGGCCCATGTGATCGCGGTCGATGTGGCCTACGGAGAGCTGCACAACAAGCTGCGCGATCATCCTCAAGTGACCGTGATCGAGCGCACGAACGTCCGTGAGATGAAGCCGGAGATGCTCGAATACCGACCAGATCTGATCGTCGCCGATCTCTCATTCATCTCACTAGAGAAGGTGCTGCCAGCGATCCGCAGCTGCGCGTCCAGCGCTTTTGACATGCTTGCGCTCGTGAAACCACAGTTTGAAGTCGGAAAAGAGCGAATCGGTAAAGGTGGGGTGGTGCGTGATCGCGCCACCCGCATCGAGGCGATCGAGAACGCGGCCGTCGGCGCGCGGCTTGCCGGCTACTCGGTGATCGGTGCGACCTCGTCCGGTCTTCCTGGGCCAGCTGGCAATCTCGAAGCTTTTCTCTGGCTTGCCGAGCGCGACCGTGCCGGTGCCGCCGACGACCTACATTCGCTGGCCGAGTCCGTCGAACCGTTGCCGGTTGGCTGAAGACGATGCGCGCCGCGGTCATCACACATCACTTTCCGCACGACAATGCGGCTCCGGCGCTGGATCGGCTGCGCGAACTTGCCCCGGAGTTCGATTGCGAGCTGCTGTTTGACGAACACGACACACAGCAACACGGCGTAGAACCAGGCGACGGAATCGTGCTCAACGCCGATCTCGCCACGGAACAAGTCGACGTTTCACTGGTGATTGGTGGCGACGGTTCAATTTTGCGTTCGCTGCGCACCTACGCCCACCGCAGTGTGCCGACCTTCGGGTTTAACTACGGCGCGATCGGGTTTCTCGCGACGGTCGAACCCGACCAGCTCGAGGACGGCATTCAGCGAGCATTAACCGGCGACTTCGACATCCTGCCGCTGCCCGCCCTGCGTCTGAAGTTCGGCGAGATCGACACGGTCGCTGTTAACGATGTCGCATTCGACCGCGCGCGGGGCGCACGTCTCGCTGAGATCGCTTACGCGCTCTCCGGCGAGCAGGTAGGGCGCGTTAGATGCGACGGCGTGGTCGCCGCGACGCCCGCCGGTTCGACCGGTTACAACCTCGCCAACAACGGGCCGATCCTCGCCTGGGGAGTCGAGGGTTTTGTCGTCAGCTTTATCGCTCCGCACACGCTGACGGCTCGCGCGTTGGTCGCTGCGCCCAGCGACGCGCTGCAGGTGACGAATTCCGGTCGCATGGACGAACTTGAGATCATGGTCGACGGGCTATTGGTTGGAACGCTGCCGGTGGGCGAAACCGCCGAGGTCACCTTCGAGGATGATGTCGCCGCGCTCGCACAGCTCCCGGGCGCGACTTTTTACCACCGTTTCCGCGACAAGTTCGGCAAACTCGCGACGTAGCGCGACACGAACGTTTGTTCGTCCGGAGGTCTCGGTAGAAATACCGCAGTGCTGATCGAACTGCGAATAGAGAACCTGCTGTTGATCGAGCGTGCAGAGCTGGCGCTCGACGCCGGCCTCAACGTGATCACCGGCGAGACCGGCGCCGGCAAGACCATGCTCGCCCATGCCATCGATCTGCTGCTCGGTGGCAAGTCGCGTCGCGGCATCGTGCGGCCGGGTGCAGGGGAGGCATATGTCGAGGGGCTGTTCTCGTTGCCCGCAGGGCTGCTCGACCGGCCTGAGTTCGCCGACCTAAAAGAACGCCTTCCGGATCTCGGGCGTTCAGAGGCGGGTTCGCCAGAGGCGCGAGTTCCAGAGGCGGGGGCGTCAGGGGCGGGGGCGTCAGGGGTGGGAGTGTCAGGGGTGGGAGTGTCAGAGATCGCGCTCGCGCGCCGTGTCACGCCCGACGGCCGCACGCGCGCCTACATCGAAGGCCGCGCCGCCACCGCAGCCGACCTGAGAGCGCTGGGGGGCGCTCTCGTGTCGTTCTACGGTCAGCACGAGCATCGCAAGCTGACGCTCGCCGGGGCTCAGCTGGCGACGCTCGACGGCTTCTGCGGCGATGCCCATCGCCAGCGTGTGGCGGCCGCGGCCGCATTTCACGACCGCGTTCGCCACCTACGTCAAGAAGCCGCCGAACTCGAACTCGTCGACGGCCGGCGCGAACGCGAGCTCGGTCTGATCGAGTTCGAGTTGGCCGAGATCGAAGCAGTCCAACCGGAGGTCGCCGACGAAGTCGCGTTGCGGGCCGAGTACGACCGGCTGCGTAGCGTCGACGTGTTGCGCGCCGCGGGGGAGTCTGCTGTCGCAGCGCTGTCGGACACGGCGTCAGATGCATCCGCGGATGGCTCTGGCGGCGCGGCCGGTATGGCCGCGCTGGCGGCGTCGCAGCTTGCCGCCGCAGCCGGAGCCGATTCACAACTAGACGCGCTCGCCGCTCGCGTCGACGCGATCTCACTTGAGCTGCAAGACACGGCGGCCGACCTGCGCTCCCACATCGAAGGTTTGGCCGCCGATCCGGAGCGTCTCGCGTTCGTCGAGGATCGTCTCGACGTCTACGAGCGGCTCAAGCGTAAACACGGCGGAACTGTCGAATCCGTGCTCGCTCACGCCGCACACTGTCGTGAAGATCGCGACCGCTTGGTCGGCTCAACCGAACAGATCGAACGCGTTCACGCCGAGCTGGATGAGCTACAGGATCAACAACTAGCCAACGCACGTCAGATCACCAAGTCTCGTCGTGCGGCTGCACCCAAGCTGGCGGCCGCCGTTCGCGAGCGGCTCGCCGATCTCGCGCTCGCCGACGCCTCATTCGAGATCGCGATCGAATCAGACGCCAGCGATCTGCGACCAACCGGCGCGGACAGCGTCGAGTTCTTGATCGCGCCGAACCCGGGTATCGCGCCGACGCCGTTGCGCGAGACGGCCTCCGGCGGCGAACTGTCGCGCGTAATGCTCGCGCTGCTGACGGCATCGGGCCGCGCTGACTCCCATAGCGATGCTGACTCCCATAGCGATGCTGACTCCCAGGGCGATGCTGACTCTAAGGATGTCGCCGGCTCCACCGACGAACATGGCTCGCAGACCTACGTCTTCGACGAGATCGACGCAGGTATCGGCGGGCACACCGCCCGAGCCGTCGGCGAACAGCTGCGCCTGCTCGGCGCCACTCGCCAGGTGATCTGCATCACCCATCTGCCTCAGGTTGCCGCAGCCGCTGAGCGTCACTTCCAGATCGAGAAATCTTCCGCGGGCGGCGAGGCGCGCACTGCCGTCAACCGTCTTGAGTCGCGCGCGGTCGTCGACGAGCTCTGTCGCATGATGGGCGCCGACGGCACCGACACCGGCGCGCGTAAACATGCGCGCGAGCTGCTCGCGGCGGCATAAGCCCAGCCGTAAGCCCAGCAGTAAGCCCAGCCGTAAGCCCAGCCAATACCCAGGCCACAATTTGCGCGCAACCCGCGCTGGGCGACTCTGTTCTATCGTCCATCAATGGCCTGGACTACGGGTGAGAACCTCGCGCTGCGCGATCGACGCGAGCGCGTGGTGGAGATCTCCGGCGTGATCAGACCCGGCAGACGGACGAAGGTGCTGACCAAGACACTCGAGCCCGGGCAGATCGCGCTGATCGACCACAAGGACATCGACCGAGTTTCGGGCGAGGAGCTCGTGCGTCGCGGTGTCAGTTGCGTGCTCAACGTCGCTCACTCATCCACCGGCGAGTACCCGAACACCGGGCCGGTGCTGATCGCGGAGGCCGGTGTGCATCTCGTGGACTTCGACGACCCCGAGCTTTTTGACAAGGTCTCCGACGGCGACCAGATCACAGTTAAGAACGGCGATGTGATTAAGAACGGCAAAGTGATCGCCCGGGGCCGCGTGCTCTCGAAAGATGTCGTCACCGAACACTACGACGCGGCAAAGCGCCAGGTCGGACAGGCGCTGGAGCGCTTCGCTGAAAACACGATCCACCACATTCGCCAAGAGAGTGAATTGCTCTCGGGCAAGATCGACTTACCCGAGCTCGACACCGTGTTTCGCGATCGTCACGTTCTCGTCGTGGTTCGCGGGGTCGATCATCAGCAGGACCTTCGCGCCCTGCGCAGCTACATCCGCGACGAGAAGCCGATCCTGATCGGTGTCGACGGCGGGGCCGACGCGCTGGTCGGCGAGGGCTACTCGCCCGACATGATCGTCGGCGACATGGACAGCGCCGGCGACGCCGCTCTTTCGTGCGGCGCAGAGCTGATCGTGCACGCCTACGCGGACGGCCGCGCACCCGGTCGCGAACGACTTGAGCTGCTCGGGGTCGCCTACAAGGCCGTCGCCGCTCCGGGCACCAGCGAAGACATCGCGATGCTGATGGCGGCAGAAGAAGGGGCGGAGCTGATCGTCACCGTCGGCGCGCATTTCAACCTTGTCGAGTTTCTCGACAAGAACCGCAAGGGCATGTCGTCGACATTCCTGACGCGAGTTCGGATCGGTGAGATCCTGATCGACGCGAAGGGTGTGAGCAAGCTCTATCGCCCGAAACCTTCCAACCGGGCGGTCGGCGTAGTGCTCGGCACCGGACTGCTTTCACTGATCGTCGCGGTGTTTGCGTCGCCTGGATTGAACAACCTCGTCGACCTGATTTGGCTGAAGCTCAAAGTGATCTTCGGTATCGGTTGAGCATCGACCGATCGTGATCTGATTCTCTTACGCGCTGAATGATCGACTTTCGGTACCACGCAATGTCGCTGGCGGCTGTATTCGTCGCGCTGACGCTCGGCCTGTTGCTCGGCGTAACGATCGGCGACACCGATCTGCTGACAAACGTACGCGGCAACATCGAGGATTCACTGCGCGAAGACGTCAACAACGCGCGCCAAGAATCATCGGAGATGAAACGGCGGATCGAGGATCAGGACGAGTTCATTCGCGTGGCTTACCCGCAGATGGTTCGCGGTCGCCTCGTCGGGACGCGACTCGGTGTGATCGGTTCGCCGGGCGCCACTCGCGGCGTGCTCGAGAGTGTCAACCGCGCAGTCGAGCCGGCGGGCGCGCAGATCGGATACACCGCTGAACTGGTCGCCAAGCCCCAGTACGCCGAACTCGCTGCGGCTCTGAGGATTCCCGAGGTGATCACCGCAGATGCCGTGACGACCAAACAGACCGAGCGGCTGGGTGCCGCCGTCGGACGACGACTCGCGCGCGGCCGCGAGCGGTTGGTGTTGCGCCGTCTCGTTTTCAGCCGTCTCAGCGGTTCGATCTCGAGAGTTCGCCAGTACGCCTTTGCGCGTCAGGCGCCGGCAGACCTAAAGGAAGAGTCGGGCAGTCTCTACGACGCGTTCCAGAGTGGCATCGTCGTCGGCCTGTCCGAGAATTCCAGTCGCGTCGTCGGAATCGAAGCAACCGGCGCCGACCCATCGAACGTCAGCTGGTACAACGATCGCGGCCTGTCGACTGTCGATGACGTCGAGCGCTACGCCGGCCGTTACGCGCTGGTACTCGTGCTCGCCGGTGCGAAGGGCGACTACGGCTATAAGGACAGCGCCGACGCGCCGGTCCCGCCGGTCGCGCCGTAACGGCCACGCTGTCGGTTTACGCGCAGTCTCGCCGGACGCGGCCTCGGCTGGCTGCCGCAGCGCTCGCTACCGTCGAGCGCGTGAAAGCGGTCCCACTGGTTCTCGCGTTGATCTTTTCGCTGGCGATCGTGCCGGTCTTGGTCCGCGGCCTCCGCGAGGCCGGATTCGTCCGCACCAACTTCGCCGGTCGCGAGGTGGCTGTGCCTTCTGGATTGTTGATCCCGCTGGCGGCGATTGCGACGCTTGGGGTGGTGGCGCCGCTCGACCGCCTCGCCGATGAGCGGATTCTCGCCGGGGCAGGGTTGGCCGGGGTGATGCTCTACGTGATCGGGGTCTGCCTGCTGGGTGCGATCGACGATCTGCTCGGCACTCCGGCGATTGAACATGAGATGGGTCGTAAGGATCCGCGTGGGCTGCGCGGTCACGCCGCAGCCGCGCTGGCCGGCGGATTTTCGACCGGCGCGATCAAAGCGATCGGCGCGTTCGGGCTCGCGGCTTTCGCGATCGGCCTGATCGTGCCGGGAGATTGGGAGTACCTGCTGGCGATCGCGCTCGTCGTGTTGACGACGAACCTCTTCAATCTGCTCGACCTGCGGCCCGGGCGCGCCTTCAAGGTCTTTTACGGGTTGATCGCCGCTCTCGCACTGGGCTTCTGGACTCTCGAACCGCTATGGACGCTGGGAGTTTTCATCGGTGCCCTGCCGGTGCTGACGCACTACGACCTGTCCGAGCGCGCGATGCTCGGCGACACCGGTTCCAACGCACTCGGTGCGATCGTCGGAATCTGGATGGTGTTGGTGATGGACACCACGGCTCAACTGGTGGCGCTTGCCGTGGTTTTTTTGATCACGCTATATGGGGAGTTCCGCTCGATCTCCCAGTTAATCGATCGGACGCCCGTGTTACGGTTCATCGACCTTTTAGGACGAACAAAGGAAGCCTGATTCTGGATGCCTGAACGACGCGATACACGCTTTATTTTCATCACCGGCGGTGTCGTTTCGTCTCTCGGAAAGGGCATCGCAGCCGCCGCGATCGGCCGCCTGCTGGTGGCCCGCGGCCTGAGCGTCCAGATCCAGAAGTTCGATCCCTACATCAACGTCGATCCGGGCACGATGAGCCCGTTTCAGCACGGTGAGGTCTTCGTCACCGAAGACGGTGCCGAGACCGATCTCGACCTCGGTCACTACGAACGCTTCACTGGCGCCAACACCTCGCGCGGTTCCAACGTCACAACCGGAGCCGTCTACAACCAGGTGATCCGCCGGGAACGCCGCGGCGACTACCTCGGCGGCACCGTCCAGGTGATTCCACACATCACCGACGAGATCAAGGCGCGCATCCACATGGTCGCCGAGTCCGAAGACGTCGACGTGGTGATCACGGAGATCGGCGGCACCGTCGGCGACATCGAATCGCTGCCATTTCTTGAGTCGATCCGACAGTTCCAGCAAGAGGCCGGCCGCACCAACTGCATGTTCGTGCACCTCACGCTGGTCCCGTACATCGCGCACGCCGGCGAGCTCAAAACCAAGCCGACGCAGCACTCCGTCAACGAGCTGCGTCGCATCGGTATTCAACCGGACATGTTGATCTGCCGGTCCGAGGAGCCGCTGCCCGACGAGATGCGCGAAAAGATCGCACTGTTCACGAGCGTGCCGACCGATTCAGTGATCAGCGGCCAGAACGTGCGCGACATCTACGAGGTTCCGCTGGTCTACCGCGCCCAGGGAGTCGACGATCAGATCCTCAAACATTTTGGCGTCGAAACCGGCCCACCGAACCTCACCGAGTGGGAGTCGCTCGTCGAGCGCGCACAACTCGCCGCAGAGGCCGAGCCGGTGCGGATTGCCTTGGTCGGTAAGTACATGGGTCTGCAAGACGCGTACCTATCTGTCACCGAGGCTCTTCGCCACGCCGCGATCTTCCACGGCCGCAAACTTCAGATCGACTGGCTCAACAGCGAAAAGCTGACGATCGAGCAGATCGAGGGTCACCTGCGCGCGGCGCACGGAGTGTTGATTCCGGGCGGGTTCGGAATTCGCGGAGTCGAGGGCAAGATCGCAGCGTCGCGGATCGCCCGCGAGCAGGGCATCCCGTTTCTCGGGATCTGCCTTGGAATGCAGATGGCCGTCGTCGACTTCGCGCGTCACGTGGCGGGCTTCGCTGGCGCCAACTCCACCGAGTTCGACCCAGAGACAGAGTTTCCGGTGATCGACCTGCTGCCCGATCAAAAGGAAATCGCCGACATGGGTGGCACGATGCGATTGGGTGCCGACCCGGTGAAGCTGCACGAGGGCACCCGCGCACGTGAGATCTACGACGAAGCCGTGATCTACGAGCGTCACCGCCACCGCTTCGAAGTCAACAACTATTTCCGTAAGCGCCTTGAGGCAAAGGGCATGGTCTTCTCGGGCACATCGCCCGACGAACGCCTCGTCGAGTGCGTCGAGATCCCCGAGCACCCGTTCTTCGTCGCGTCGCAGTACCACCCGGAGTTCAAGTCGCGCCCACTGCGCCCACAGCCTTTGTTCCGCGATTTCATCGGCGCCGCAGTGCGGCGCACGCCCGACGGTAAACCGCCGGTCGCCGTCGAAGACGCCGATAGCGGTGAGATCGAAGTGATCGATCCCGACGGCTCGAACATCGCCGGATCAAGCATCGCCGGATCAAGTGTCCAAGGCTCAAGTGTCCAAGGCTCAAGTGTCCAAGGCTCAAGTGTCCAGGGCTCTGAGATCAGCTGAGCATCACGTCCGTTGAACGGGTGACTGCAGTGCCCCTCCGCCCGTTCCCGTAGGTTTTCGCCTCGAGATGCTTTGCCTTAGACGCGGACAGGTTGTACAGGTCGAACGCGCCGCCGTCGGCGTACGTGGGATCGAATACCTCGTGATCCTCGTCGACGGCATCAACCGCGCCGCGTACGCCGATATCGGGATGGTCGGTCCGTGCAGCGAGGGCGACGAGGTGATCGTCAATGTCGAGGCGGTCGATCTCGGGCTCGGTTCCGGGGGTAGCGACGTGGTTGTTGCGAATCTCACCCGCGGTCTTGGCGCGACCGCTGATCCAGGTCGCCACGTCGTCAAACTCAACTACTCGCCGACTCAGTACGGCGTCGATCCCGTAGAGGCAAGCGAACTCACTCTGCCCGTCTCAAAGCCGGTAGCGGTGTTCCAGCTGCACGGTCAGCTCGCACCAGTGGCGTGGGCGGCAGCGCGACAGCGCGACGGGCTGAAGGCCGGGTACGTCCAGACGGCCGGTGGTGCACTCCCGGGGGCATTGTCCTCGACGGTGATCGAGCTATGCGAGCGCGGACTGCTCTGTGACCACATCACGGCGGCTCCGGCATACGGGGGAGAGGCCGAGGCGATGTCGACCGCCGGCGCACTGCACGCCGGACTGACCGATCGCGGCTGGGACTGTGCGATCGCCGGACCTGGCCCTGGGATCATCGGGTCGGCCACGCCACTCGGACACGGCGGCATGGTCGCGCTCGACAGCGCGCACGCAGCACTTTCGCTTGGTTGTCCGACCGTGATGGTCGCGCGCGCCTCCAGCGGCGACGAGCGCGAACGTCATCAAGGCATCTCACACCACACACGTACCGTCTTGAAAATGCTGCTCGGCGAGGTCACCGTGGGGTTCGGCCCGACCATGCAGCCGACCGACGAGACGGCGCGCCATCAGATCTTCCGATCGGATCCAGACCTCGACGCCTACGCGGCAAGCGGGCTGCCTTCACGCACGATGGGCCGCGCCCTAGAGCAGGACAGATTGTTCTTCGAAGCGGCGCTGGCCGGCGGTCACGCGTTGGCCGACGCAGTTTGATCGCCGCAGTCGATGGCATCCGCCGGTACTTCTGCTTGCGAACCGTGTTGGTTTGGGCAAGAGCTTTGTAAGTTGAATAGCTGACCTTGCGAATTCGCCACAAATATTCACGATCGTCAGGCGCCTCGACGCGCTCGAGAGCCGCCGTCGCGCGCGTCGCGCTGCTGAGTGCTATCGCGGCATGCGCAGTTGCGTTCGCAGCGCCGTCGGCAGCGTCCGCGGCGGTCATCACGGTCAATAACACCGGCGATGCGGCTGGAGCCTGCCCAGCTACCTGCACTCTGCGCGCAGCGCTAAATGCGGCTAATGCCAGCGACGGCATCGCCGACGAGATCAGATTCAGCGTCACCGACCTTCAGATCGCCGCACCTCTACCGACGCCGTCTGACCCGGTGACCATCAACGGGCTGGTGCCGAGTATCGGCGGCGTCAACATCACCGGCACCGCCGGATATGAGTCTGACTGTGCCACCAACGACCACGCGCTCGATCTGACCGATCCCGACGGCTTCCCGAGCAGCATCCGTGGCATCCCGATCTCGAACGTCTGCAATCGCGCGATCGAGTCGGCGATCGCGCCTCCGAGCGTGGCGATCGGTCCGCGTCGATTCGACGGCACGCTGCCGATCAGCGGCTCGACTGGGGGCGGAACGGCGATCGACATCTTCGACGCGACCGACCCGACGATCGGCAGCCGTGAGGCCGAGGAGAAGATCGCGAGTGTCTCTGGTGCCGGCACGTACAGCTATGTCCCAACACCCGAGCTTTCCCCCGGGGACCGCGTGACGGCGACCACCACCGGCGCAGGACGGACATCCAATTTCGCGACGCGCGTTCAGGTGCCCGCGGATATCACGTCGCCGTCGCTCGCCAGCGCCGTGGCCGTATCTACCTCGCGCGTTCGAGTTGACTTCACCGAGACGCTTTCGCCATCTGCCGCGATCCCCACGGCGTTCGCGATGACGATCGCGAGTAGGCCGCGGGCCGTCGTGGCCGCCAGCGTCGTGGGCAACTCACTCTTTCTCGACACGAACGACCCGTGGGCGGCTGGAGAAGCCGGGTCGCTCGCCGCCACCGGTAGCGGCAGGGTCGTCGATGTCGTCGGCAACGAACTGATCGGTGCGCCTGGCGCGCAGGTTTACGCCGGCCCCGGCGAGCTCGATGTCCCAGTGATCAGCTCATTCCGATTCTCGCCGAACCGAGTCTGCAAGAAGAAGACCTCGCGCTGCAAGCGTGCATCGACGAACTTCTTCATCACGCTCAACAAGCCGGCCCGGGTGATTCTCAAGGTGCTTAGGGGCACGGTCAAGAAGCGCGAGATGGTCACGTTCGTGCGTCGCCTGAAGGCGGGGCGAAACAAGGTGAAGTTCTCGCCGATCGTGTCTGGGCGACAGCTGCCGGCGTCGACGATGGTGCTGCGCGCGACCGCGCAAGACGTCGCGCGTTCGTGGTCGGTTCCGGTTGAAGCGCCGTTCCGGATCGTCACCGACAAGCGCTTTCTCTAGACGCAATCCCGCTTGCGGGGCGGTGCAGGGGCTAGCGGAGAATTTCTGCTGACCGATAAGTCAGCAGTTATGACACCCGCACTTGCCAACGCCAAGCCGGCGATCGAGCCGCGCTTCGAGGATCTTCTGCTGGAGTTCCTCTCCTATCTCGAGTTCGAGGCGCGCTGCGCCGAGAACACGCTGATTGCCTATCGAACCGATCTGATGCAGTTCGGCGCGCATCTCTCGCTGACGGGCCAAGATCCGTTGACCGTCGAGCGCCGTCACGTGATCGATTACCTCGAGACGCTCGCCGAGGCCGGCGAGGTCGCCGGGACCACGCTGCATCGCAAGCTGTCTTCGATGCGTTCGTTCTACGTTCATCAGCGCCGAGAGGGCTCGATCGACCACGACCCGACGGCCGACGTCAAGGCGCCGGCTCAAACGAAGAAACTTCCGTCGGTCCTCAGCCGATCCGAGGTCGGCCACGTGATTGACCAGGTCAAGGGTCAAGAGACGATTGCCGTGCGCGACCGCGCGCTGTTGGAACTGATGTACGCCTGCGGGCTACGCGTCTCGGAGGTGATCGGTCTTGAGGTCGGCGATATCGACTTCGACGATGCGATCCTGCGTACGCGCGGCAAGGGCAACAAGGAGCGGATCGTCCCGGTGGGGCGGGCAGCGTTGGCCGCGATTCGCGTGTACTTGCGCGGTTCTCGTCGCCAGCTGATTAAAGATCGTCCGCAGCGCTACCTCTTCGTTAATTTCCGTGGAGGACAATTAACGCGACAGGGCCTTTACAAGATCGTGCGCAAGTACGCGGTTCGCGCCGGATTCGAGGATCGCATGAGCCCGCACACGCTGCGTCATTCATTTGCCACGCACCTGCTCAACGGCGGCTGCGATCTGCGATCCGTACAAGAGATGCTCGGGCACGCCGACGTCTCAACGACCCAGACCTACACGCATCTCTCGACCGAGCGGTTGAAGGACGTGTACTTCGGCGCGCACCCACGTGCCGTGTTGCAAGAAGTCAGCTAGCCGCGCTGACAGCGCTTGCAGAAGTACGTGCCGCGCCCCGCGACGCGCGTCTTGATGATCGTCGTGCCGCATTCAGGACACGGCAGGCCCTCTCGACGGTGTACGAGAAACTGGTCCTGGAAGCTGCCCTGCACGCCGTAGGCGTCGCGGAAGTCATCGATTGAGGCCCCCTTGGCGTCGATCCCGGCCGTCAGCGCGTCACGCACCGTGTCGCGCAGCGCAGCGCATTGGGCGCGCGTGAGGCGCGCTGCACGGCGCTGAGGCGCGATTCCGGCGCGGTAGAGAGCCTCGTCGGCGTAGATGTTGCCGACTCCGGCAACTTGGCGCTGGTCAAGCAGTACAGCCTTGATCGGGGTCTTACGGCCACGGGTCTGACGGTGAAGCATTTCGCCGGAGAACTCGTCGTCGAACGGTTCCGGCCCGAGACGCGATGCGAGGTATCGATCGAGCAGCTTCCGTGACGGCAGAATCTCGGCGGTACCGAAACGCCTCGGGTCGACGAACGCGATCGCCGCCCCGCCATCGAGCAGCAGGGAACCGCGCAGATGAGCTTCAGGTATCGCTGCGCGTTCGCTGAGGTAAAGCAGATTGCCGGTCATCCGCAGGTGCATCACCAGCGTTGCGTCATCGTCGAGATAGAAGAGGAAGTACTTGCCTCGACGCGCGGCCTCGACGATCGTTCGGCCGACCAAGGCCCCGCGAAACTTCGCAGTTGTCGCCGGCGCGATCCAGCGAGGATCGGCAATCTCGACCGCATCGATCGCGCGGCCTTCAATCATCGGCGCGAGTTGACGCCGGATCGTCTCAACTTCAGGTAGCTCGGGCACGCGGCGATACTAGGCCGGAAGCAACTGCTCGCGAATCCGCGGGTTCTGCAGCGCGAGCCGGAGGTCGTCGTACCCGCCGATCAGTTCGTCACCGAGCACAAACTGGGGCAGGGTCACTTGGCCGGTCAGCTGTGCGACGCGGCGCATGCCATCGAGGTCGCCGCTGACGTCGACGAGCCGATAGTCGACGCCCAGCCGATCGAGCATCGCCTTGGCCGCCACGCACGAGCTGCAACTCGACTTTGAGTAGAGCGTTGCCGCGGGTTGTACGGCCGGATTGATCCTGTCCTCCATGACGATCACATTGTAGGTTCGGACCGTGTACCTACGGCCGCACAAACTTGCCCAAATCATGGCTCAGAACTTCAAAACAGAAGCGATCGTGTTGCGCAAGCTCCGTTACGGCGAGGCCGACAGCATTCTGCATCTTTACACGCGCGAACAGGGCAGGGTGGGGGCGATCGCAAAGGGCGTGCGTCGGTCGCGATCGCGTTTCGGCGGCCGATTGGAGCCGTTCTTCCGGCTCGAACTGATCCTCCATGAGGGGCGCGGTGACCTCGCGACGATCACCTCCGCCGAGACGCTCGACGGTTACGCGCAGTTGCGCACGCGGGCCGAGTCGCTCGACGCCGCGGCCAAGGTCGGCGATTTCGTGCTGCGGCTGCTCGACGGCCGCGAGCGCAACGACCCCGCCTACAACCTGATCACGACGATGCTCGGCCTGCTCGACGCTGATCCGCGCGCTGCGGGCCGCGAGGTCGGGCTGGCCTTCCGCGCCAAGATGCTGTTGGCCAGCGGGTTCTCACCCGAGCTCGGTTCGTGCGTGCAGTGCGGTACCGCCGAGGGATTGGTGGCGTTCTCGCCGCCGGCCGGTGGTCTGGTCTGTGTCGACTGCCGCGAGACCGGTGATTTCGACTTCAGCAGCGAGGCCTACGTCTTCATGAGCGGGGCGATCGGTGCGCCGTTGGCCGAGGCACCCGATGCGAGCCCCGAGGCGCTACGCCAGACGGATCGCGCGATCACCGACACGCTCGCCTACCACGCGCAGGTTCGCGTCCGCCAACTCGTCTGACGCGACATCCGCTGCTGTCAGACTGTGGGCTTGATGGAGCAGCAAACGGGTACGACTACGCAGGTCTCGCCGGCCGATCGGTTCAAGGCCAGAATCGACGCCCGCGAGGACGTGATCCTGCAGCCACTTGCCGTTCGTTCTTACCCCGCCGACCGCCACGTCGCCGAACCCGATTCACCGCTGCGCACGCCGTTTCAGCGAGACCGCGACCGAATCGTGCACTGCAAGGCATTCAGACGCCTGAAGTACAAAACGCAGGTCTTCATCGCGCCGAAGGGTGACCACTTCCGTACACGCCTAACGCACACGCTCGAAACCTGCGGTGTCGCTCGCACGGTTGCGCGCGCGCTCGAACTCAACGAGGATCTTGCCGAGGCGATCGGGCTAGGCCACGATCTCGGCCATCCGCCGTTCGGACATATCGGCGAGCAGGTGCTCAGTGAATGCGTCAAACGGCGCTTCGGTCGCGAGTTCAAGCACAACGAGCATTCGCTGCGCGTCGTTGAGGTGCTCGAGCGCGATGGTGCCGGCCTCAACCTGACCGCACCCGTGCGCGACGGCATCCTCCACCACACCGGGCCGATCAAGCCGACCACCCAAGAAGGACGAATCGTACGGATCGTCGACCGCATCGCCTACATCAATCACGACATCGACGACGCCGTGCGCGCCGGTGTGATCGAGCCGGCGGATCTACCGCAGCGCGAGATCGCATTGCTCGGCGAAACACCGAGCGAACGCATCGACACGCTGGTCAAGGATTTGGTCGCCACCAGCGCGCAAGAGGGGGACATCGCCCAGTCATCCGACATCGGCGGCGCGATGTTGCGGCTGCGTAAGTACATGTTCGACAACGTCTATCTCGGGCCGCAGGTGCGCGCCGAGGCCGATCGTGTCAGCAATCTCGTGCGTTCGCTGTTCGACCACTTCGCAGATCATCCCGACCAGATCCCGACCGGTGCCTTCGGTGATGCGACCGGCGAAGCGGCCGATGACCTCGCTGAGCGTGTGACCGACTGGATCGCTGGAATGACCGATCGCTACGCGTTTCGGGTCTTCGAGGATCTCTCGGTGCCGATGAGTTCGCGGCCAATGAGTTCGCGCTGATGGCTCGCTTCACAAACTCTTCGCTCGACAAGCTGCGCGACGCCGTAGACATCGTTGACCTGATCAACGGCTACACCGACCTGCGTCGTGCGGGCACGCAGTACACCGGTCTCTGTCCGTTTCACGAGGAACGCACTCCGAGCTTCAGCGTCAACCCGACCGAGAAGCTCTACTACTGCTTCGGCTGTCAGGAAGGCGGAGACTCGATCAGCTTTGTGCAGAAGCTCGAATCACTTGACTTTGCCGCGTCAATCGAGTGGCTCGCAGACCGCTACGGCGTAGATCTCGAGTACGAAGAGCTCGATCCCAAAGAGGCCGAACGTCAAAAGCAGCGCGAGCGGCTCTACGAACTGCTTGAGCGAGCGACGAAGTTCTACGAGCGCACACTCGCTGATTCCGACGAGGCCGAGCCGGCCCGCGAGTATCTCGCCGCGCGCGGATTCAGCGACGCCGTGATCGCCAAGTTTCGCGTCGGCTACGCGCCCAAGGCATGGGACAAGCTGTTCGTGCCCGCGTTGCGCCAGGGCTTTACGGAGCAAGAGCTGATGGCCGCCGGACTGGTGCAGCGCAACACCAAGAACCAGGCACAGATCTACGACCGCTTCCGTGGCCGGATCATGTTCCCGCTGGCCGACACCCGCGGTCGCATCCGCGGCTTCGGCGCTCGCGCGATGACCGACGGCGACAAGCCGAAGTACCTCAACTCCGCCGACGGCCCGGTCTACAACAAGGGCCGCCAGTTGTTCGCGGCAAATCACGCTCGCAGCGTCGCCGCCAAGCGAGGCCGCGTGATCGCGGTCGAGGGCTACGCCGATGTCCTAGCCCTGCATGACGCCGGCATCGAAGAGAGCGTTGCCGTGATGGGCACTGCGATGACCGACGAACAAGTGGTCGAGCTGGCCCGACTGGCGCCGCGCATCTACCTCGCTCTCGACGCTGACCGCGCCGGTCGCAACGCGATGGTGCGCGCCGCCAAGGTCGCCGACCGTCATGGCATCGCACTGTCGGTCGTCGAGCTGCCTGCCGGGAAGGACCCGGCGGATCTGATCGCCGAAGAAGGTGTGGAGGCATTTACGACGCTGATCGACAAGGCGGTAACCGTCGTAGAGTTCGAGATCTCGCAGACCTTCGCCAACGCCCATCTCGACACTGCTCGCGAGCGAGACGCCCTGATTGCCGAGCTCGTTCCGATCTTTGAGCTGATTCCGCAGGGCGCCCTAAAGGACGAACAGCTGCGCGTCGTCGCCGGCCGTCTCAATGTCACGATGGGCGCGCTTGAGGACCTGCGTAACACCAAGAAACCCTCCGCGCAGCGAACCGCCACACGCTCGACGGCCTCCGGCGGCGACGGGGATCCGGGCGATCCCGACC
>JBASTN010000109.1:0-1589 GCA_049274915.1 Solirubrobacterales bacterium | reverse complement strand
GGCAGTATCGGCGCCGATGCCGGACGACGCCCCGGTTATCAGCAGTACGCGACCGTCGCCTGAGATGTGCGGTGGGGAAGAGGTCATTGGCGAAACGCTATCGGCGGACTGGACTCCGCGCCTCACTCGGCGTTGAAGAAGATGCCGCCCGAGCCGGTTACCAGCTGCAGCAACGGAGGCGGCGGATTAGATTGCGATTCGTGGACGCGAGCCAAAACGCGCCTCGGCACCGCCGTCGCCGTTCGACGGCATCGCGCAGACCCGGTCTCGGCCCGAATTCTTCGCGTCGTAGAGCGCCATGTCGGCAGCCGCAAAGACTCTGTCGTAATCAAACAACTCGCCGTGGCCGGAGGAACTGACGCCGAAGCTCATCGTTACGTCGACGCCGCCGCGCTTGCTGCGTCGAACCCGATCGTGTAGCGAGTTGGCGAAGACGACCGCTTCGTCGATGTCTGCGCCGGGCAACAGAATCAAGAATTCCTCGCCGCCGATTCGGTAAGCGAGGTCAAAGGCACGCAGCTCCTCGCGCAGCAGATACGCCAGGTCCTTCAGCACGGCGTCGCCCACGGGATGCCCGTGAGTGTCGTTGATCCGTTTGAAGTGGTCGATGTCGGCCACGATCACGCCGACGGGGTCCGCCGTGAGTTCGGAGCGCTGGGCCAACTCAACCGTGCGGTGCTTAAGCGCGTTGCGGTTGAGCAGGCCGGTCAACGGGTCTATCACGGCCTCGGTGCGATGCTCGACGTCGGACTGCATCAACGCGGTCGAAAGAATCGCCGCCGCGATCACGAGCGCGATCGGAGCCATCAGATGGGGCGGGCTGTCGACGAGCGCATCAGCACTGACGGCGACCGTCACGCCGATCATCATCAGCATGACCGTGATCACCCCGACGGTTACGCCTCTAACGGAAAAGCGCGCACTCAAGGTGACGATTGGAATCGCAAACCAGGCCATCATCGGCGACTCAACGCCGCCGGTCAGGGCGACCGCGATCATGATCATCGTTTCCGCCGCGGCCCAGCCCGCAAAGAGCGTCCGCTCGGGGCGTTCGACATGGCCGGTGCGAGAACCCGCGATCTTGAAAAACACACCCGCAGCGACCAGCAGGATCAACGTCCAGTAGCCAAGCCAAGGCCCGGACGCCACGAGACAAACCGCCAGAATACTCAACGCAGCGAGGCGCAGAGGCTGGATTCGACGGTCCATGTCGAGCATCCGTTCACGGTCCATGCCGTCGCGGATAAGCCATGAGTCTGCCATTCACTCAGGTAATCGGCTTTTCGCCACCGGTTATTGACTAATTCCGCATGTTTTTTGTTTTTTTTCTGGGAGCGAATCGTGCGGATCCGGTGTCATTCAACTAAATGGTTGATTATTTACCGACTCGATTCAGTTTTCGGCTCCCTCGGCGACCGGGCAGAACCTTCCTCCCTCAATCGTTTGTCCACTTGTCTCCGCCCGTGTTCAGTTGCCCCGATATTGGGGCGATACCACGGGCATGCTACTTCGACGAGCGATCTGAACTGGATTTCATCGTGAGCACGGACAATCAAATCTTCGGTTGCGGCCAGGGAATGCTGCGTGGG
>JBASTN010000108.1:0-6434 GCA_049274915.1 Solirubrobacterales bacterium | reverse complement strand
GTAGGGCATGATGCCCAGCGCGAAGATCGAGAGCCGTGAAAGGCTGCCTCCGGAGAACAGGTTCAAGAAGCCAAGGATGTCCCCGCCGTCGAACTGGTTCTGAAAGTCGTTAAGTGCGTGGCCGTCGACGCCCGGCGAGGGAATGTAGGCACCGATGCGGTAAAGCAAAAACATCGCGGCAGTGAATCCGATCTTGAGACGGATTTCTCGCGTGCGAAGTGCGTTAGCGAGTGTCTGCAGCATTAGTCAGCGCCCTCCCCTAGGCGCCGATCACCTTGCAGGATCCGCCCGCGGCTTCGATCTTCTTCTGCGCTTCGGCGGAAAACTTTGCTGCCGTGATATCAAGCTTCTTTGAGATCTCGCCGCGGCCGAGCACCTTAATCGGAGAGTTCTTACGCGTCGCGAGACCCTTGGCTGCCAGCGTTTCGGCGTTGACGGCGTCGCCAGCTTCGAACAGGCGCTCAAGGTCATCAACGTTGACCGGCTGCGTGCGGGTACGGAAAGGCTCCATCGGCATCGACGTCTTCTTCGTCGGCCCACGCAGCTTGCGCATGCGCATGTGGATCGGCGTCTGACCGCCTTCGTATGCCGGACCGGGCTTGCCGCCCGAACGCGAACCTTGGCCTTTGTGACCACGGCCCGAAGTCTTGCCGGTGCCTGAACCGTGTCCGCGACCGACGCGCTTACGATTCTTTGACTGAGCAGGGCGCATCATCTGCTGCGCGGTCAACTCTTCAGTTTCGGGCTTCAGCTTAGAAGTTGTTGTCTTAGGTGTCTCGGCCATTGGGTCTACTCCTCGACCACGATCAAGTGGCGAACGCGATGAATCATGCCACGAAGCTGGGGTGAATCAGGCCGCTCGACACTCTTGTTGATCTTTCCGAGACCGAGTGACTGCAGCGTCTCGCGCTGGGCGTGATTGGTGCCGTTGGCGGACTTGACCTGCTTGATCTTGATTTTGCTCATGATTCGGCCTTCTCCGTCTCGGGAGCGTCGGCAGGAGCGGGTGAAGCTTCTTCGGCGGCGGCCTCGGGCGTAACCTCCACGGGCGCTTCGACGGGTGCCTCAGGAGCTGCGTCGGTGGCGGACTCGGCCGGTGCCTCGGCCGCCGGTGTTTCTGCTGCTGGTGCTTGCGGCGCAGGCGCCTCGTCCGCGGGAGCGGCAGGCGCCTCTTCAGTGGCCACCTCGACCGGGGCGTCGGTGGAAGTCTCGGCGACGGCGGCTTCGACTGATCCGGCCACCGGCGTTTCAACAATAGGTGTCTCAACAATCGGTGTTTCAGCGGAAGGCGCGTCGGTCGCGGCGGCCTCGGCCGGTGCTACCTCAACGGCGGAAGAATCGGCTGCGGGTACCGCAGGGTCACCGTCGGCGGCGGCCGTGTCCTCGATGTTCTTCGCCTTCGGCTTGTCGATGCCGAGCACGTCGTAAACGGTCAGGCCACGGGCCTTGGCGACTTCTTCCGGACGGCGCAGTGACTGCAGCGCGTCGACGGTTGCCTTGACGAGGTTGATCGGGTTCTGGCTGCCAAGCGACTTGGCGAGAATGTCGTGTACACCTGCCAGCTCGAGCACGGCGCGTACGCCACCCCCGGCGATTACTCCGGTACCGGGCGACGCTGGCTTGAGCATCACCTGTCCGGCGCCGAAGCGGCCGAGTGTCTTGTGCGTGATCGTGCTCTTGTACTTAGGCACCTTGAAAAGGTTCTTTTTGGCCTGCTCGACGCCCTTTTGGATCGCGATCGGCACTTCGTTGGCCTTGCCGTAACCGATGCCGACGACCGAGTTCTCGTCACCGACGACCACTAGGGCCGTGAACGAGAAGCGACGTCCACCCTTGACGACCTTCGCCACGCGGTTGATGTCAACGACGCGCTCTTGCAGGTCGAGTCCGTCGGGTGAGACATTGGTGATGCGGTGTTTGACTGCCATTAGTTGCCTAGAAAACCTTTACTTGAAGTGTTAGACGGTCAAGCCGCCCTCGCGCACGCCCTCGGCAAATGCCTGGACGCGGCCGTGGTAGAGAAATCCATTGCGGTCGAAAACCGCGCTTTCGATGCCGGCCTTCTTGGCGCGCTCCGCGAGGAGCTCGCCGGCCTTGGTCGCCTGCTCTGAACCGCTGAGCTTGCGCAGCTCGGCTTCGGTCCAGTTGACGGCCGCGATCGTGTGACCAGCGCGGTCATCGATCAGCTGCGCCGAAACACCACGGTTCGAACGAACGACCGAAATGCGCGGACGCTCGGCGGTGCCGGAAATCTTTGAGCGCACGCGGCGCTTGCGGCGCACGCGGCGCGCCTGCTTGAGAGCAACAGTGCTCATGCGCGCTTACCAACCTTCCTCTGGACGTACTCGTCCTTGTAACGGATGCCCTTGCCTTTGTACGGCTCTGGCGGACGCGTCTTGCGGATGCGCGCGGCAATCTCGCCGACCGCCTGCTTGTCGGCTCCGCTGACGATCACCTGAGTGGGCTGCGGCACCTCGATCGTCACGCCCTCGGGCGGATCGATGATGACGGTGTGTGAGTAGCCGACCGAAAGCTCGATCGACTTGCCCTTTAGCGCGGCGCGATAACCGACGCCCTGGATCTGAAGTTCTTTGGAGTACCCGTTGGCACAGTTGTTGACCATGTTCGCGACCAAAGCGCGCACGAGGCCGTGCTGCGACTTGTGCTCCTTGGTGTCGGAGGGGCGCGTGATCGTCAGGACGTCGCCTTCCTGCGAAAGCTTGATGTCCTCGGTGTGGGTCTGTGTGAGCTCGCCCTTGGGACCCTTGACTTCGACCACGCCGGGATTGATCGTCACCGTGACGCTGCTCGGGACTGTGATGGGTTGATTACCGATTCGACTCATGAGAAAATTCCTTGGGCAGCGCGAGCTACCAGACCTCCGCCCAGATTTCGCCGCCGAGGTTCTTCTTCTTGGCCTCGTGACCGGTCATGATGCCGCCACTGGTCGAGACGATTGAGGTGCCCATTCCGCCGAGCACGCGCGGGATGTCGTCGCGAGCGACGAACACACGGCGGCCGGGTTTAGAGATGCGCTTGAGACCCGTCAGAACCGGACGACGGTCGTCGTCGTAACGCAGACGTACATTGAGCAGATCGCCGGGTGTGTCGGTTGACTCAGCGACCGAGTAGTCGTCGATGTAGCCCTGCTCCTTGAGCACGCGGGCGACCTCAACCTTGACCTTCGAAGAAGGCAGGGTGATCTGGTCGTGGCCGACGGCCAGCGCGTTGCGGATACGTGTCAAGAAGTCTGCGATCGGGTCGTTGGTATGGCTCATGTGATGAAGAAACTCTTTACGGAAGGGTGTTTAAAGGGATCGGACCGCTGTTACCAGCTGGACTTGGTCATGCCGGGGATGTAGCCCTGGTGCGCAAGTTCGCGCAGGCAGATGCGGCAGATGCCGAACTTGCGGTAAACCGAACGCGGACGGCCGCACTTGCGACAGCGCGTGTACTCGCGGGACGAGTACTTGGCCGGTCGGGACTGCTTTACCTTGAGTGAAGTCTTTGCCATTTTGTTTGCCTTTCAGAGCGTTAGGCCGCGACGGCCGTCTGCTCCTGGTTCTGCGGGCGCTTGAACGGGAAGCCGAAGGCGTCGAGCAGTGCGCGGGCTTGCTCGTCGTTGGCGGCGCTGGTGGTGATCACGACGTCGAGACCACGGGTCTGGTCGACCGTGTCGTAGTCGATCTCGGGAAAGATGATCTGCTCGCGCACGCCCATCGCGAAGTTTCCTCGTCCGTCGAACGACTTCGGGTTGAGACCACGGAAGTCGCGGATACGCGGAATCGCGATTGAAATCAAACGGTCGAGAAACTCATACATGCGCACGTCGCGCAGCGTGACGGCGACACCGACGGGCATGCCATCGCGCAGCTTGTAGGTCGCGATCGACTTGCGCGCGCGTCGGATGCTCGGCTGCTGGCCGGCGATCAAAGCGAGCTGGCCGAGCGCCTGCTCAAGCAGCTTCTTGTCCTGCTTGGCCTCGCCGACGCCCATGTTCAGCGTGATCTTCTCGAGACGCGGAACCTGCATGACGTTGGCCAGCCCGAGCTGCTCTTGGAGCGCTGGGCGAATCTTCTCGAAGTACTCGGCCTTTAGGCGAGCCGGCGGCGCGGGCTTAGCGGCAGCCGGCTTGTCCTTGGCTGCGCCTGCGTCGTTTGCTTCGGTGTTTTCTGATTTATCTGCGTGCATGAGTAATTGGTCTGTCGTTAGGAGAAACTGAGTTATTCGAACTAGTCGAGCTTCGCGCCGGTGCGCGCCGAACGGCGCGAACGGCCGCCGTCTTCGCGGACAATGCTGACGCGAGTCGGCTTGTTGTCCTTCGGGTCGATCAGTGCGACATTCGAAACGTGGATCGGACCCTCGCGCTCGATGATACCGCCCGTCTGATTGCCGCCCCTGTTGGCCTCGCGCATCTGCGTTGCCTTGTTGCTGACCTTCTGGATCATCGCGCCCTCGACGTAGACCTTGGACTTGATCAGATCGACGCGAAGAACCTCGCCGACGTGACCCTTGTCCTTGCCTGCGAGTACGCGGACACGGTCGCCACGGCGAATACGTGGCATCTTTGACTTCATGACTTCGTTGGCGCGTCCGCTCATAGCTAGAGCACCTCCGGAGCAAGGCTGATGATCTTCATGAAGTTGGCGTCGCGCAGCTCGCGGGCGACCGGTCCGAAGATGCGGGTGCCACGCGGGTTGTTCTGCTGGTCGATAATCACTGCTGCGTTCTCGTCGAAGGCGATGTAAGTGCCGTCTTCACGACCGAACTGCTTCTTCGTGCGAACGACGACGGCGCGAACGACCTCGCCCTTCTTGACAGTTCCGTTCGGTGCAGCGGCCTTGACCGTTGCGACGATCGTGTCGCCGACGTGCGCGTAGCGACGTTGGCTGCCACCACGGACGCGGATGCAGAGGATCTCGCGGGCGCCGGTGTTATCGGCGACCTTCAGTCGGGATTCGTTCTGGATCATTGGGCACGCTCCACTACCTCGACCAGGCGCCAGCGCTTGGTGCGAGACATCGGACGGCTTTCGATCACGCGGACTACGTCGCCTTCGTTGGCGTCGTTAGTCGCGTCGTGCGCGACAAGCTTCTTGGTGTGACGAACGACCTTCTTGTACATACGGTGGGCTTCCATCACGTCGATCGCAACGACGATCGTCTGATCGTTTTTGTTCGAGACGACGGTGCCCTGCTGAAACTTCTTGGCGCCCGGCTCGCGTACGACGGGCGGCGTGCCTTCGCGCGGACCGGCAGCCTTGTGGGCTTCACGGTCCTTGAGGCGCTGTGCCCGACGCTTGACGGCCTTCTTCTTGCGCAGTTCAACGCGCTGAGCGTGACGCTCGGCCGGTGTGCCGGTGAACTTCGGACGACGATTGCGCGCTGACTTCTTGCGCTTGCGGCGCTCGGTCGGCGACAGCTGCTCGACGGGCTCCGACGGCTCTTCCGAGTCGCCGGGCTTTTCCGAGTCGCCACTGGAGGCCGCCTCGCTGGGGGCGGCGTCCTCGGCGGGTGCGTCCGTCGAAGTCTCTTCAGGTGCCGGAGTCTCGGCGGCCGGAGTTTCCTCGGCCGGAGACTCGTCTACCTGCTCGTTGTTGTTCTCTTCATCAACCACGTTGCAACTCTCTATTTACGTCTAGTTTCCGGCTGCGCGCCACGGTCAATCCGCGGGCCAGCGCCTTCTTTGCGTCGCTCAGCGACGAAGTGTTCTCGAGCTCTCCGGTTGCGTGCCGGAAGCGCAGGTTAAACAGCTCTTCGCGCGAGTCCTGGATGTAATGGATGAGCTGGTCATCCTTCATGTCCTGGAGATCCTTGTTGGCGATCTTCTGGGCCATTTAGAACTCCTGGCCTTCGCGAATGACAAACTTTGTCTTGACCGGGAGCTTCGCTCCGGCCAGCTGCATCGCCTCGCGGGCGAGTTCCTCGCTGACACCGGCCATCTCGAACATCACGCGTCCGGGCTTGACGACGGCCACCCAGCCTTCGGGAGAACCCTTACCGGAACCCATGCGGGTTTCGGCCGGCTTCTTCGTCGTCGGCTTGTCCGGAAAGATTGTGATCCAGACCTTTCCACCACGCTTGATGTGGCGGGTCATCGCGATACGTGCCGCTTCGATCTGACGGTTTGTAATCCAACCGCGCTCGGTCGTCTTGAGGCCGTACTCGCCGAACTCGACGCGCGTTCCCGCACGGGAGTTGCCGGCCATACGACCGCGGTGGTGCTTGCGGTACTTAGTGCGCTTGGGACTAAGCATCTGGTGTCACCTCGGGAGCGGGAGCCTCGCTCGCAGCAGCAGGAGTCGCCGGCGTAGAAGGAGCCGGTCCACGGCCTTGACCGCCCTGGCCTTGACCGCCCTGGCCTTGACCGCCGGGGCCACGTCCGCCGCCGGGTCCACCCGGTCCACGTCCGCCGCCGCCTGGTCCGCCACGGCC
>JBASTN010000107.1:0-2055 GCA_049274915.1 Solirubrobacterales bacterium | reverse complement strand
CGCCGGATCCATTTGCCCCCAAAGGCACGCAGCAGCAAAACCCTGCGGCCTAAGCAGCAGCCGAGCTACTTGATGATCGCCAGCGTGTCGCCGGCCGAGACCGACGCGCCTTCGGCGGCCGAGAGCTCCTCGACCTTGCCGCTGCGGTGAGCTGTGATCTCGTTCTCCATCTTCATCGCTTCGATGATGAAGATGACGTCGCCTTCGGAAACGTCGGCGCCCTTCTCGACTGAAACCTTCAAGACTGTTCCCTGCAGTGGGGAGATCAGCGACTCGCTCGAGGCGCCGTTACTTGCGCCGGCCGCGCGGTCGCCACGCCTGGGCTTCTTGGTAGCGGCCGGAGCTGCTCCTCCGCCACCGAATCCGGCGGCTTCGCCGACGACCTTGACGTCGTAGCGCTTGCCCGAAACCTCGACGAGGTACTTCTTCTCGACCTTCTCGACTTCTTCTTCGCCGTCCGCAGGAGCGGCGGGCTTGTCGAAGGCGAACTGCTTGAGCCACTTCTTGTCCTCGGTGAGGTCCTTGCAAGTCTCTTCGTTGGCCCACTGCTCGCTCTCGAGCAGGCCGATGTGGAACGGAATCAAGGTCTTCGCGTCGATCTCGAACTCGCGCAGCGCACGCAGCATGCGCTTGGTCGCCGACGCGCGGTCTTTGTCCCAGACGATCAGCTTGGCCGCCATCGGGTCGTACATCGGCGAGACCTCGCTGCCGGCTACGACACCACTGTCGACGCGCACACCGGGACCGGAGGGCTCCTTGTAGAGGCTGATCTTGCCCGGCGCTGGCGCAAAGTTCTTGGCGGCGTCTTCAAAGTTGATGCGGCACTCGATTGCGTGGCCGGTGATCGTCACGTCGTCCTGCGAGAAGCTCAACGGGTTGCCCGCGGCGATGCTGATCTGTTCCTTGACGATGTCGATCCCGGTGACCTCTTCGGTGACCGTGTGCTCGACCTGAACGCGCGTGTTCATCTCAAGGAAGAAGTACTCACCGTCTTGCAGCAGGCCTTCGACCGTGCCGGCCGAGCGATACCCGACCGCACGCGCCGCTTCGATGCCGACTTCGCCCATGTGCGCGCGCAGTGCCTCATCGACGACCGGCGCGGGGGCCTCTTCGACAAGCTTCTGATGACGGCGCTGAACCGAGCAGTCGCGCTCGCCGAGATGCACGATGTTGCCCTCGTTGTCGGCGATGATCTGCACTTCGACGTGGCGCGGGTTGGGCAGGTAGCGCTCGAGGTAAACGGTTGCGTCGCCGAAGAATTTCTCGCCCTCGCGAGCAGCACCTTCGAACGCGTCGGCCAGCTCGTCCTCGGTCAGTGCGACGCGGAAGCCCTTTCCGCCACCGCCTCCGGCCGCCTTGACGGCGATCGGATAGCCGATGTCGGCGTCGATGATCTTCTTGGCCGCGGCGATATCGGCGACCGGCTCGGTCGTGCCGGGGACGATCGGCACTCCGGCGGCCTTCATCAAGTCGCGGGCCTTGGTCTTTGAGCCCATCGAGTCGATTGCGCTGGCGGGCGGACCGATGAAGACGATGTCGGCGTCTTCGCAGGCCTGGGCAAAAGCCGCGTTCTCTGCAAGGAATCCGTATCCGGGGTGGATCGCTTCGGCGCCGCTGCGCTTGGCGACATCGAGAATCTTCTCGATCACCAAGTAGGTCTCGGACGCCGCTCCGTCGCCGAGCGCGTAGGCCTCGTCGGCGTAACGCACGAAGGGCGTGTCCGCGTCGGTCTCGGAATAGACGGCTACGGACTGGACATCCAGCTCCCGAAGCGCACGAAAGACGCGAATGGCGATCTCGCCGCGGTTTGCAACCAGGACTTTGCTGAACATCGAGGGCGAGAGCTTATCGGGCGCGCGGCGGCATTGTCGCCGACGCATCATTCGCTGCGTGGAGCGCGGCGATCACCCTTCGACGACGCGGATGTAGTACTCCACGCACCGTCTTCGCGTCATCGTCGTCAGCTCGAGAGACGAACGGGACGGTCGGCGGCCGAGGCGTTGGGTGCCGAATCGGTGGGCGAGAGGCCGTCGGCTGCGCATTTCTCTGGCTCAA
>JBASTN010000106.1:0-2535 GCA_049274915.1 Solirubrobacterales bacterium | reverse complement strand
GGGGTAACCGCCCGCCGCTCGCTTGCCGCGCCAGGGCTGCAACAGGTCCGCGTACCCGAGGGCCAGTCGCTCAACGCCGCCGCCGCCGAGCTGCGCGCCAACGCCGACGTCGAGTTCGTCCAGCTTCCGGGCATGTTCCACAAGCTCGCACCAGTGTTCCCGAACGACCCGTACTTCGTCGAGCAGTACCAGTGGTCGTTGCACAACACCGGCCAAGTCTTTGCCTGCGCCGGTCCCTGTTCGCCGACGACCGAAATCGCCGGCACGGCCGACGCCGACGTCGACGCGCCCGAGGCCTGGGAGATCTGGCCCGGCCCCGCAGCCGGCTGGTCGACCTACGCCGGCCCGCGCGAGACGATCGCGATTGTCGACACCGGCGTCGCCTGGCAACACCAAGACCTCGCCGACAACATCTGGACCAACCCCGCCGAGAGCGGCGCCAACGCCACCAACGGGATCGACGACGACCCCTACGTCGGCGGCGACGCGCAGCCGCGTGCCTACATCGACGATGTTCGCGGCTGGGACTTCATCGGCGACCGCGTCGAGATGGGCGTGCCCGACGTCCCGAACGGTAACTGCGCCACGCTCCCCGACCTAGACCCTTGCGACATTCGCCAGTCGCCCGACAACGACCCGCGCGACGCCGAAGGCCACGGCACCCACGTCGCCGGAATCGCCGCCGCCGTCGGCAACGACCTGACCGGTGTGACCGGCACCAACCCGCTCGGCCGGATTATGCCGCTGCGCGCCGGCGACGAGAACGGCGACTTCACCTTCGGCGCGATCGAAGAGGCCTTCAGCTATGCGATCGACCACGGCGCGCGCGTCGTCAACGGCAGCTTCGGCGGCCCGTCCAACCCGCCGGGCATGGGCGCGATCATCGACGCCAACCCCGACGTGCTGTTCGTCTTCGCCGCTGGCAACTCGGGTCAGAACCACGGCTCGAGCGGCGGCGAGAACTACCCCTGCGACATCCCCGCCGACAACGTCATCTGCGTCGCGGCGACCAACGAGGACGACGTACTCGCCAGCTACAGCGACTACGGCCGCGAATCGGTTGACGTCGCTGCCCCGGGCTCTGTGCTGCTGAGCACCAAGCCGGCTGCCGACGAAGTCGGCGGCGGAGAGTCCGACTACAAGTACTCAAGCGGAACTTCGATGGCGTCGCCGGTCGTAGCCGCGGCCGCATCGGCGGTCTGGTCGGCGAACCCGACACTCGACTCGTCACAGGTGAAGACGGTGATCGTCAGCAACCTCGACGCGAAGTCTTCACTCGGTCAGACCGTTGGATTCGGCGGACGGCTGAATCTGTACAAAGCAGTATCCGCCGCCGCGACGCCGCCGCCGACCGGCTGGCCGGAGACCCCGCCGCCACCGACGGAACTCGGGAATCCACCGACGCCGACACCGTTGCCCGCACCGTTGCCGGTGGAGCCCCTGCCCGATCTCGTTGCGCCGAGTTTGAAGGTCGTCAACCCGGGCAAGGCCCGAGTGGGCCGCACCGGTGTGATCCGCTTCAGCGTTATCTGCGGCGAAGACTGCAGTCTCAACGCCACGAGCCGCGCCCGCGTCTCCCGCGCGGTCTCGATCAGCAGCCGACTAAGCGCGATGGCAGGCATTCGCCGCACGATCAAGCTGGCGATCCCGCGCAAGCGGTTGCTTGCGGTGCGTTCTGCACTGCGCCGCGGCCGCAAGGTCTATCTGTCGGTCGCCGTCTACGCGGTCGACAAGAGCGGCAACCGCACCACGACGCGGCGCTTCAAGATTCGTCTGCTGCGCTAGCCGCGGCGCTGGCTTGCCTGCTGCCGTCGGGCTGCGTGGCACCGTCCGTGTTCAGGCCCGAACCGCTTCGCCCCAGATCAACGGGCGCACTATCGGCGGTGCCTTCGGCGTCTCGCCGCGATCGATCGTCGTGATCTCGAAACCGGCTCCGCGGATTGCGGCCTCGGTGTCGCGATTGCAGCGACAGCCGTTGGCGAAGATCTCCCAGGGCTTGGCGAATCGATCCTGCCAGCGCGCCTTCTTCGGATCCGCCGCGCGTACGTGCTCCAGGAACAGCAGCCGACCGCCGGGACGCAGCACGCGGTGGATCTCCGCGAGGCTGGCATTCACGTCGGGCACGGTGCAGAGCACAAGCGCCGAGATCACCGTGTCCATGCTCTGATCGTCGAGCGGCATCGACTCGGCACCGGCACGAATCAACGCGGCGCGGACACCCTTCTTACGCAATGTGTCTTCGAGTTTGTCCGCCATCGGATCGCTCGGTTCGCTGAGCGTGAGGCTGTCGTAGAGCGGGTCGTAAAAGTCTGCGTTGGCGCCGCTGCCGGCCCCGATCTCGAGCACATCGCCGGAGGCCCCAGCGAGCAGCTCGGCGCGGCGCTCCCGCAACCCTGCACGCTCACTGCGGCCCATCACGATGTCGTAGAGCGCAGCGAACAGCCGGTCGTAGATCGCATGAAACATGGCGACGAGTCTGCCACACGCCGGGCGGGCAGTGGTCGGCGGTTGCGCGGAGGGCCGGAGCGGGCGGAG
>JBASTN010000105.1:0-19201 GCA_049274915.1 Solirubrobacterales bacterium | reverse complement strand
GTCGCGGGCCGCATCGATCGTGGCGACGCCGGCGTCGCGGAGGGGATCGCAAAACGACTGCTTCACGCCTTCGGTGCCGACAACTTCAGGATCGAACTGCAACGGCCGTTCGCCCGTCACGACCGCGCGCGCAACCGCGAACTGACCGAACTCGCAGGTCGGCTCAAAGTCCCCACCGTCGCCACCGGCAACGTTCACGCTCACGGCCGCCAGCGCGCGCCGCTGCAAGACGTCTTCGTCGCGCTCGCGCACAACTCCACCGTCGACGAGACCGAGTCACTCAGGCGCGGCAACAGCTCGCACGTCCTGGTTTCGCCGCAAGTGATGGCCGAACGCTTCAGCGAGCACCCGCGTGCGGTCGCCGAAACGGCCAACATCGCCGAGCGCGTCGACTTCGATCTCACCAGCGATCTCGGCTACCGCTATCCCGGTGCCCAGGATCCGGCGATGGCACGCAAACTGCGCGAGGTCTGCGAGGCGCGGATCACCGAGCGCTACGGCAACAGTGCGACCGGCCGTGACGGCGGCACTCACGGCAGCGCCTCGACGCCGACCCCCGGTAGCGTCGGTCGTCGTCACGTCTCACTTAAAGAGGCCCGCGCCCGTCTGCACGACGAACTACGCGTGATCGAGAAACTCAATCTGCCGGGCTTCTTCTTGATCCACCACGACCTGTTGGAGTTGGCGCGTGAGATCGCCGTCGAAGTGCGCGGGCCGTCGGCGGCGCGGGCAATCTTGCCGCCTGGGCGCGGACGCGGCAGCAGCGTGTCGTCGATCGTCTGTTATCTGACCGGCCTCTCGCACGTCGACCCGCTTGAGGCCGAGCTCTGCCTCGGGCGTTTCCTGCACGAGGACCTCCAGGCGTTGCCCGATATCGATCTCGACTTTCCGCGCGACATCCGCCACGAGCTGATCCCGAGGATTCACGAGCGCTACGGCCACGAGCACTCGGCACTGGTCTCGGCCTTCTCTTGTTACCGCACACGCGGATCGCTGCGGGGCTTAGGCAAGGCTCTCGGCCTGCCTAACGGAGAGATCGAGCGGATCGTCCGCACGACCGACCGCAGTTACGGCGACAAGATCGAGGAGCGCGTGCGCGGGGCGATGACCGATTCGCCGGGCGGATCGCGGATGCTCGCCTCGCCACGCTGGCAGGCGATGCTCAGGCTGCTGCCCGAGATCCACAAGCTGCCGCGTCACGTCAGCCAGCACTCCGGCGGGATGGTGATTAGCACCGATCCTCTCAACCAGATCTGTCCGGTGATGCCGGTCTCGATGGTGCGGCGGCAGATCGTGCAGTGGGACAAGGACTCCTGCGGTGACGCCGGCTTCGTGAAGATCGACCTGCTGGGGTTGGGCATGCTTTCGGCGGTCGAGCGCACGGTCGAGCTGATCCACGGAGCGCGCGGTGAGCAGGTTGATCTTTCGCGGATCCCACTTGACGATCCAGAGACGTTTGATCAGATTCGTAAGGCCGAAACAACCGGCGTCTTTCAGATCGAGAGCCGCGCGCAGATGCAGATGCTCGTGCGTTCGCAGCCACAGAATCTCAATGACATCTTCGTGCAGGTCGCGATCGTGCGGCCGGGGCCGATCGTCGGTGGCGCGGTCAACCCGTATCTCGACCGGCGCAAGAAGCTGCGGGCCGATCCCAACTTCGAAATTCCGTACCTGCACCCGCTGCTCGAACCGGTGCTCAAAGACACACTCGGCGCGATCGTCTTTCAGGATCAGGTGATCGAGGTGGCGGTCGCGCTGGCGGGGTTCACCCCCGGCGAGGCCGAAGGGCTGCGCCGCGCGATGAGTCGCAAGCGCAGTCACGCGGCGCTGGCCGCCTATCACGAGCGGTTCCTCGAAGGGGCGGCGAGCAACGGTGTCTCCAAAGAAATTTCCGAACAGGTATTCGCGCAGATCATCGGCTTCTCGGGCTTCGGTTTTCCGAAGGCGCACGCCGCCGCCTTTGGGCTGCTCGCCTACCAGACCTCGTGGCTGCGCGCCCATTACGGACCGGAGTTTGTCTGTGGGCTGCTCAACGAGCAGCCGATGGGTTTCTACCTGCCCGACGCGCTCGTGCACGAGGCCCAGCGCCGGGGTATCCCAGTGCTCGCCGCTGATGCCAACAGAAGCGATGCCGAATGCACGGTCGAGTGGATCGACGATCCGAGCACCGGCCTACCGGGTGGCGCCGCGCCTCGGCCGGTGCAGATGAAGCCGGGCGAGCAGACGCTGGCGATTCGTATCGGGCTGGGCTACGTCAAGGGCGTCAAGGACGAGAGCATCGGCGCACTGGTGGCGGCACGACAGCAGGGGGGAGTGTTCACAGGCATCGCCGATCTTGCTGGGCGCTCGGGTGCCGACGGCGCGACGCTCGAGAAGCTCGCATGGGCCGGCGCCTGTGACAGCCTTGGTGCCAACGGCCGTCGCGAGGCGCTGTGGCTGCTCGGTGCGGCGCCGGCGGGTGAGCCGGTCGGCGTGCGCAACGGCCGCAGGCGTTCGCGCGGGGGTGGCGCCGACGGTCGCGAGCGAACGATTCGCGGAGTCACCGACGACGAGAGTTATTCCGGCGCTCAGCTTGCGCTGCCTTTTCAGCCGCTGCCGGTCCCGGCGCTTAAGCAGTTGGGCGAGTGGGACGAGATGGTCGCCGATTACGGCACCACCGGACTGACGGCGAGCCGTCATCCGCTGGAACTGTTGCGCTCGCAGCTGCGCGAGAAAAACGTGCTCTCGGCGACCGAGCTTGACCGCTGCGGCGAGAACGCGGTCGTCAAGGTTGCTGGGTTGGTCGTTGCGCGGCAGCGGCCGGGCACGGCCAAGGGCGTTGTCTTCGTACTGCTCGAGGACGAGACCGGCGTCGTCAACGTAATCCTCACGCCGAAGGTCTACGACCGTTTCCGCGTGACCGTGCGTAGCGAGCCGTTGCTGACGATCACCGGCAAGCTCGAGCGCCGCGCCGGTCCGATCAACATCCTCGCCAGCGACGTCACGGCGCTACTCGGCCCGGGCGCCAACGGAGCCGTTCACCAGATCCGTCGGCCAGAAACCGGCGAGGTCGATCTCGGCAGAGCGCTCGGCGGCGACCCAGAGAAGATCGCGGCGACGCTCGCGGCGATGGGTTACGACGAACAATCTGCGGTCGCCGCGATCAACGGCGAACTGGTCGCGGCCGCCGGTGGCGCGTCGCCACTCGCTGTCGGCGACGCGACCAAGCCCCCAGACGGCACGAAATCAGTGCACAAGGTTGAGAGCGATTCTGCCGATCTAAGAGCAGTCGCTCCGGTCGGGATCAATTTCGGCCGACGCGGGCGGTAGACATCACAAAGTCATCCCGTGGGGCGCCGGTAGACCGGCGGCCACACAGAAGGATCAAGCATCCACCTCATATGAGCGCCCCTCGCGTAGTCATCGCCGACGACTCGGCCTTTATGCGCCGGTTGATATCGGACGTCTTGTCGCGGGCCGGGATGGATGTTGTCGCCACGGTCGCCAATGGGCGCGAGGCGATCGAGGCATGCCGTACTCACGAGCCCGACGTGCTTTCACTCGACCTGGCGATGCCGGAGGTCGACGGCATTCAGGTGCTGCGCTCGTTGCGCAGCATGGAGAATCTGCGGATCGTCGTCGTCTCTTCGTTCAGCGAGGCTGACGGAGTCCGCGCCGTCGACGCGCTCGCTGAGGGCGCGTTCGATCTCGTCCCCAAGCAGGCCGCGACCGGCAAGCTCCAAGACTTTCTCGACGATCTGTTGGTCAAGATTGAGGCGGCCAACTTCGAGCGCAAACGACGCCCGCGCGAAGCATCGATCGGGCCAATGTTCGCGAAACCGGGAAGCCCTGCACCGCCGTCACCGGAGTCCGTGAAGCCGACCTCGAAACAGCGGGTCGCACGAGCCCGCTCGGAGGCGGCCGGAGGCCGACGTCTGATCGTGATCGCGGCATCGACCGGTGGACCACGCGCACTGACGATCGTGATGACAGACCTGCCAGCAGGCATCGGCCAGGGCGCGCTTATCGTCCAGCACATGCCGAGCGGTTTCACTAAGTCGCTGGCGGAGCGCCTCGACGCGTATTCGGGTATGTCCGTCTGCGAAGCCGAGAGCGGTGCGAAGGTCGCCCGCGGTCAGGCGTTCGTCGCCCCTGGCGGCAGACACATGCACGTCAGCGGACACAAGATCAAGCTGACCGACGAACCCCCGATCTCCGGACTGCGTCCGTGTGCCGACGTGACGATCGCCGACGCCGTGGTCGAGTTCGGCGGCAACATCGTGCTGGCTGTATTGACCGGAATGGGCCGCGACGCCAGCGCTGGAGCGCGCCAGGTGCGCGAGGCCGGAGGCATCGTGCTCGCCGAGGCAGCAGAGACCACGACCGTCAACGGCATGCCAAAAGCCGTCATCGATGCCGGGCTCGCCGACGACGTGCTGCCGATCCACGAGATCGGCGCTGCGCTGCGAGAGGCTGCCGGTGGCTGAACCGCCTAAGACTCCCCGCGGCGTTCCGACGCCGATTCCGGCCGGGCGCGAAGCTTTTTCGAGTCTGCCTCATGCGGCGAACGTACCCGGAGATTTCGAAGCGTTTTGCGACGGGGTGCGCGATCTGATCGGCGTCGATCTGACGCACTACAAACGCAATCAAATGGAACGTCGCGCGCGTGGTCTGGCTTCGCGCCACAACGCCGAGTCGCTCGACGGGTACCTCCAACTGCTGAAGACTGACGACCACCAGCTAGACCGCTTCATCGAGCGGATGACGATCACCGTCAGTCGGCTCTGGCGCAATACCGACATCTTCGAGGCCGTCGAAGATCTGATTCTGCCCGAACTCAACGAGTTGGCCGGGGCACGCAGGTTGCAGTTCTGGTCGGCCGGCTGCAGCTACGGCGCCGAGCCGTACACGTTGGCGGTGCTCTGCATGGAGAACAAGCACAAGCTCGACCGGCTGCCCACGCTGCTCGGAACCGACATCAACCCGCGAATGATCGATCGCGCGAAGCGTGGATACTTCACCGACGAAGACGCGCGCGACGCACCGCCGCTGTTGTTGAACAAGTACTTCGAGCGCGGTTCGGGCGGTTGGACCGCGGGCTACGACCTCAAGCAGATGATCCGATTCAAGGTTCAAGACCTGTTTGCGGCGAAGACAACAGGTATGGACTTAATCCTCTTCCGCAATGTCGCGATCCATTTCGAACGTCCCAAACGCGAAGAGATCCACCGCATCCTCGCCGACGCGCTGGTGCCGGGCGGCATGCTCGTGCTCGGATCGACCGAGATGATCGTGCATCCAGTCGACCTCGGTCTTGAGCGCGTACGCCCCTTCGTGTTCCGGAAAACGGGCCACACGACCTGCTGATGGCCGGGGAGATCAACGATCCCGAGTACGTCGAGCTGTTCCTCGCGGAAGCGCGTGAGAACCTAGAATCGCTCAACTCCGCCGTCGTCGCGATCGAGGCCAATCCGGCTGATCGCGACACCCTCGACTCGATCTTCCGCGTCGCGCACTCCGTCAAAGGCATGGCCGCCACCATGGGCTACGACGCCGTCGCCGCGTTGACACACGCTATGGAGGACGTCTTCTCCCTCCTGCGCAACCGCTCGACCGGCCTCCCCAAGGAAGCCGTCGACGTCCTCTTCGACTGCCTAGACATGCTCTCCAAACTGGTCTCCGAGATCGAGTCCGACGGCGCCTCCAAAACCGACCCCGAACCCCTAATCTTCGCCCTCCGCGGCCTAATCCGCACCCGCGACCGCGCCGAAGTAGACCCCCTAGCCGCCGCCGGCACATCGGGCTCCGCACCCACACCCCAGACGTCGGAAGTCCCCCCAACACCAGCTGCCGACGCTCCCGCATCGACAACCCCCGCGCCCACCCCGGCTCTTCCCCAGACGAGCGCGTCGGACGATCCTCCCCCGCCTCCCGGGTCGCAACCCTCACCTCCACCGGATTTGCCTGACTCCGCACACGTGTCAGGGGTGACTCCCTCGCCGAGAGGCGAGGGAGTCACCCCTGACGCAGTCCCATCAAGCCACCCCCAACCCGACCTAGTAACCGCCGCCGTAAAAGAAGCCCAAACCCGCGCCACCGTACGTGTAGAGGCCACCCGCCTAGACACCCTCCTCCACATGATCGGCGAATTAGTAGTCCGCCGCTCCTCCGTCGAACAACTCGCTCAAGAAACCGCCAACACCGAACTCCAGACCGCCGTCGCCGAGCTCACTCGCACCTCACAGGCGGTCCAGGACATGGTCATGCGCGTCCGCATGGTCCCGATCGACACCGCGTTCGCGCGCCTGCCACGGCTCGTCCGCGATCTCTCCAATCAGCTCGGCAAGAAGGTCGATCTGCAGCTCGAAGGCCGCGACACCGAGCTCGACCGCACTGCCGTCGATGCGCTGGTCGAACCGTTGATGCATCTCGTCCGCAACGCGATCGACCACGGCATCGAGGTACCTGAGATACGCGCCGCAGCTGAGAAGCCCGAGCTCGGCGTGTTGCGGATCGCGGCGCGCCACGAAGGGGGAGAGGTCGTCATCGGCATAACTGACGACGGCAAAGGTATCGACCACCAGGTGATCGTCAAACGCGCGATCGAACGCGGACTGCTGAGTGCCGACGTGGCCGACCGGATCGACCCCGATCAAGCGATTGAGTTTCTCTTCATGTCTGGCTTCTCAACCGCTGAGGCAGTCAGCGACATCTCCGGCCGCGGCGTCGGGATGGACGCTGTTCGATCCGCCGTGCGCGGCTTCGGTGGTGACGTGCGGATTCGCTCACAAGTGGGCGAGGGCACGACGACCGAACTGCGTATGCCACTAACTCTGGCGATTCTGCCTGCTCTGGTTGTGCGCTGCGCCGGCGATCCGTACGCGCTGCAGCTCGACCGGGTAGATCGGACCTTCCAGATTGACGAGGTCAATGTTCAAGCAGTGGCCGGACAGCCCGTCGCGGTGTTCGATCAGGGGGCGATGCCGGTGATCAATCTCGCGGAGATGTTCGACCGCGAAAGCGATCAGCCGAAGTTCATGATCACGGTGCGCTCTGCCGATAGACAGATAGCTCTTCTGGTCGATGAGATGATCGGACGACGGGAACTGGTAACCCGACCTGTCCCGGAGCGGGTGAGACAGGATTCACCGGTTTCTGGCGGCGCGGTACTGGCGAGCGGTGAGATCGCTTTCATCGTCGACTGCGAAGAGCTGATTCGAAGAGTCTTGATTGAACCAATTCACAAGGCACAGTCAGACCCCACAGGGATAACAAGCAAACTATGAACATGTTGATGCCACTCGGAGACCCGGCGCCGCCGATCACCGACGAACAGCAAGAGGCTCTCGGCAAGGTCGCCGAGTCGATCTCCGAAAAGGCGACGGACGCCTTCTCCAAACTTCTCGGAACCGCGGTGACGGCCAAGGTTCCCCAGCTCGAGGTGCTACCACTTTCCGAAGCGGTCGAGCGACTCGGCGAACCCGCCGAGCAGGTCACCGTCGCGTGGCTGCCCGTGGTCGGTCAGATCGAGGCCAGCGTGTTGTTGGTCTTCGATCCAGAAGGCGAGCAGGCGCTCTACGAGATCCTCAGTCTCGAGCCGGGCACAGAGATTGCACGATCAGCGCTGCAGGAAATGGCGAACATCATCGGCACGCAGTACGTGTTTGGGATCGCCGAGTCTTGTGGAATGACGTTCGAGCCGGAGCCACCGGAGGTGGCGGAGGGGATGCTCGGGGCCGTGCTCAGCACCGTGCTTGCGATGTCGTCGGTGATCACGAACTATGCCGTGCTCGTTGACACGCAACTGAAGGTCGACAAAGCCAACTGCACCGTGCGCTTCCTTTTCATTCCGAGCGACTCCAGTGTCGAGGCCCTGATCAACAGCCTCGGAAACAAATGAACTTCCCGGCGGGCCCGAGCACTGTCCACCTACGGACCGTCCGCATGGGCGAGATGGCCGTGACTAAAGCGCCGAATGACGTCCTCAGCGTGGTCGGACTGGGGTCCTGCGTGGCGATGATTCTGATCGCTCCCGAGAAGCGTGCCGCCGCGTTGGCCCACGTCGTGCTTCCCGAGCGCCGCATGACCGGAGGGCGCGAAGCGCCGCCGGCAAAGTTTGCCGACACCGCACTGCCGGCGATCCTCGGTGCTTTCCGCTCTCTGCGCGTGCGCGAGGAGGACCTCTACGCCGTCGTCGTCGGTGGAGCAAAGATGTTCGGTCACTCCGCCAAGAGCAAGCTCGCCGCCGTCGGTGACCGCAACGTAGAGGCGACGATCACCGCGATCGAGGCCGCAGGCATACCGATCATCGGACGCGATATCGGCGGCGAGAGCGGACGCAGCGTTCAGGTTTTGACCGGCGAGGGAAGGGTGCTTGTGAAGTCTGGAATGGACGAGCCGATCAACATCGGACGCCAACCCTCGGCCAGCGCACCGCGTGTGAGCGCCCGCACGCGGCAAGCTACCGAAACCTTCCCGGCCGACATCTTGCATTCGATCCCCGAAGGCCGTATGACGGCCTGACTCGCGAGGCGTGACGCGCGCTCGGTCAAGCTCCCCCGCACACTTCAATAGGATCCCTCAATATGGCTACCGTTCTGATCGCAGATGACTCGATGTTCATGCGCAAGCGCCTGATTGACATTCTCACCGGCGAGGGCCACGACGTCATCGCCGAAGCCGAAGACGGCGAAGAGGCGATTCAGCTCTTCAGTCAGTTTCAACCGGAACTGGTGATGCTCGACATCACGATGCCCGAGCGCAACGGAATGGGCGCGCTCAACCACATCATGACTCTCTCTCCAGAGGCGCGCGTGATCATGTGCAGCGCTCTGGGTGAAGAAACGGTCGTTCAGGAGTGTCTTGACACGGGGGCAAAGGCATTCGTAATCAAGCCTTTCAATCCCGAGGAAGTCACGTCGGCGGTAGGAAAGGCGCTGGGCGGGGAATAGCCGACCGGCAGTACGCCGCTGGCGCGCACACTGTGTGGCCGGTGACTGTGTGACCGGTGACTGTGTGACCGGCCACTGTCTTACCGGGGGGTTCCGACAGTAGGTGTAGTTTTACCGGCGCCGAATCTCAGTACTTAGTGACTTATTTAGACAATTACGTCGCGCTGCCGCGCGATACGAAGAAAGTGGCTGCATAGGCATGGATGCCGCGCAACGCGCAGCACGCCGTACGCGTGCGATTCGCCAAATTCTCCCGCGCTGGTTTGTCGACCTCGATACGGCTCACAAGCCGCTTGTCATCGCGGTCACGATGCTGGTCGTCGCCGTTCCGTTGCTGGCGATCGCTTTCGTCGCCGGACTCGATATGCATGAGGCTGAAGGCGATCTCAAGCGCCTGCTCGCCCTTGACTCGGCATCGCTGGCCGATATGCAGTCCGCGACGAGAGACTTCGACGCAGCCAACTGGCGCGCGCGTTGGGCGTTTTTCGGAGCTTCTGTGTGGATCTTCGTGGTTGCGCTCGGCGGCGCTTATGTGTCGAGCAGCCTCGCGACCGCGTGGCTGCGCGATCTGGTGCGGTTTACCGACGAGGCCGCCAGCGGCGACTTAACGCGCGTGATCGAGCGTGACAACGAGACTCAGATCGGCGATGTCCAGGAGGCGCTGGGCAAGATGCTCGCCAGCTTCAGCGCGACTATCAGGCGCATCGAACTTGCTGCAGACGAGCTCAACGGCGCGGCCAGTGAGATGGCCCATACCTCCGACGAGGCCGGCCACGCGATCGGTGAGGTCGCCCAGGCGGTCAGCTCGATCAGCGAGGGCGCGGCACATCAGGTCGATCTCGTGACACGGACCTCTGATGTCGTCGCCGAGATCGAGACAGCGATCACTGACGCGGCCTCGACGGCAAGCGACGCGCAACTACAAAGCGCCGAAACCGAGAAGCTGACGGAAGAGGGGGTCGCTCGGGCGACCGAGGTGCAGGAAGCGATGCAGGCGGTGCGCGATACCTCCGCGCAGACGGCCACGGTAGTGCGTTCGCTCGGCGAAAAGTCGAGTGACATCGATCAGATCGTCCGGGCGATCACCGACATCGCCGCTCAAACCAACCTCTTGGCGCTGAACGCCGCGATCGAAGCCGCGCGTGCGGGCGAGCAGGGCCGCGGATTCGCCGTCGTCGCAGAGGAAGTTCGCAGGCTCGCCGAGGACGCACAGCACTCGGCCGGTGACATCGCCGTGCTGATCGGTGAGATCCGGGAACAGACAGAGGAAGCCGTGATCGCGATGGAAGCCGGCGTCGAACGTGTCGAGAGCGGTTCCGAGGTCGTTAGCCGCAATCGCCAGACCTTCTATGACATCAGCGGGGCGGTTCGTGCCTTCCATGAGACGACTGCTGAGATCGCGTCACTCGCCAAGGGCATTTCAATCGACGCCGGGCGGGTGCGCGAACAGATCGAAGAAGTCGCCTCGGTCGCCGAGGAGTCCAGTGCCTCGACCGAACAGGTTTCTGCGTCGACTCAGCAGACTGCGGCCGCCGCGCAGGAAGTCACCGCTTCCGCACAACGAGTCGCGCAAACGGCGGTCAACCTTGCCGAGCTCGCCAAGCGCTTCAAAGTTCGTTTTCGCCCGGAGGACCACCAATGATCCGCTGGATGTTCAGTGTGCCGATCGTCCGCGCTTACGTCGTTTCGACGCTTTGTTACGTCGTGCCGACCTTCCTTGCAACGGTCCTAATTGTGATGAACCTTCTGAGTGCGGGCGATCGCGTCGAGAAAATCGAAAGTCAGGCGATCGCCGCGACGGCCGACGGCCGTGTGGACACCAAGAAGGTCACGACCGATCCGGACTACGACAACATTGCGGTTGTGTGGGCCTTCGCGATGGTGGCGATCATGCTCGGCGGCGGTGGCTTCACCCGCGCGACACTGGGTCGTCGCACGATCGCGGCCACCGACGCACTGGTGACCGACACTCGCGCCGCGGCCGGTGGGGATCTACGCGTGGTCACCAAGGTCGAGCTCGGTAACGAGTTCGGAGAGTTGCAGCAAGGCGTCGCCAACATGATGGTCGCCTTTCGCACGACGATCTCTCGTATCGAGTCTGCTGCCGTCGATCTCAAGCAGGCGGCCGGAGAGATGGCGCACACGTCCGACGAGGCCGGCCACGCGATCGGTGAGGTCGCCCAGGCCGTCAGCTCGATCAGCGAGGGCGCAAGTCATCAGGTGGACTTGGTCTCGCGCGCCGCCGACGTCGTCAACGAGATTGAAGGTTCGATCCGCGATACATCCGAACACGCCCACGAAGCGCAGCGCCAGAGCGCCGACACTGAGCGTCTCAGCGAAGAGGGCGTCCAGCGTGCGACCGAGGTGCGCGAGGCGATGCAGAGCGTGCGCGAGTCCTCGCTGCACACGGCCGATGTAGTTCGCTCGCTCGGCCAAAAGAGCAGTGACATCGATCAGATCGTGCAGACGATCACCGGGATCGCGGGCCAGACGAACATGCTGGCGCTCAACGCCTCGATCGAGGCCGCGCGCGCCGGCGAACAGGGCAAGGGCTTCGCCAACGTCGCCGAGGAAGTCAGGTTGCTCGCAGAGGATGCCCAGAGTTCCGCCGAACAGATTGCGCGACTGATCCGGGAGATCCAGACGCAGACCGACCAGGCCGTAACCGCGATGGAAGACGGTGTCGTGCGCGTCGAGGAAGGCTTCGAAACAGTCAACCGCAATCGGCAGATCTTTTTCGACATCAGCGGCGCCGTACGGGCGCTGCACGAGAGCTCCGGCGAGATCAGCGAGCTCGCCGACGGCATCGCCCTCGGCGCCGGACAGGTCCGCCAGCAGATCGAAGAGGTCGCGTCAGTCGCCGAGGAATCGAGCGCGTCGACCGAACAAGTCTCGGCTTCGACTCAGCAGACCTCGGCTGCCGCCCAGGAGGTCAGCGCATCGGCGCAACGCGTCGCACAGACGGCATCGAACCTGGCGGAACTCGCTGGGCGCTTCCAGTTGCCCGACAAGACCTCCGGTCCGGCGCGTGCATCGACGCCGGAAGACGGCTCCGGCGCTTGAGTTTCACGCCGCAAACGCCGACCTGGTGTAGGGGTAGTCCCCAGCCCCGCGAAGTTCAACACTGAGATGCCTGAAATCAGCCCACAGAGCGAAACCGAGACGCGCCAACTGGTCGTCTTCGTGCTCGGTGCCGAGGAATACGCGCTGCCGATCCGTTCGGTCCAGGAAGTAATCCGGTACCAGCAGCCGCGTGCGGTCGCGAGCAGCGACACAACTCTGCTGGGCGTAATCAACCTGCGTGGCCAAATCGTGCCGGTCCACGATGTTCGCTCGACACTCGGCCTGACCGCCAGCGGCGACGGCGAATCGGAGAAGATCGTGCTGATCAACGCCGATGACTCGATGGCCGGCGTAGTGGTCGATGACGTCTCCGAAGTGCTGACGGTCAGCGGCTCGGAGTTCGAAGACCTGCCGGCGTCAGGCAACCCAATCGTTGAAGGTGTGTTCAAGGTCGAGGAACGATTGATCATCATGCTTGACCCGATCGCTCTGACCGGCCTGGCCGGTTCTGACCTCGGCGAGGCGCCGGGGTAGCCCGATGCCAGATTCGGCGAGATCCAGGGCGCGGGTGTTCGAGCCACAGAGAATCGTTCCGGCATGGTTCATGAACTTGAACGCCGGTACGAAACCGCTGATTTCGGCTGCCTTCGTATTGCTTGGCGTGGTGCCGCTGCTCGGCTACGCCTGGCACCAGTCGCGGCTGATCGCGGACTACGACGCGGCGATCAACCTCGCGCTGACCAACGGCCGCCTCTCCAAGGAGCGCCTGCTCGATTTGAGCAACGCGATGGACTCGGCAACGACGAGAGCGCAGCTCGCACTGTTTGCGGCCCCGATCTACGGCTTCGTCGTCGCGATGTCAAACGCATACTTCATACCCGCGCTGACGACGTCATGGCTCAACCAGTTGGTGAAGTTCACCGGCGAGGCGGCGGACGGAGACCTCACACGCGACATCGTGCGCAACAACGACAGTCAGATCGGCGACATCCAGGAAGCACTCGGAAAGATGCTTTCAAGCTTTCGGGCGACGATCAATCGCATCGAGCTGGCCGCCAATGAGCTTCAGACCGCGGCCAGCGAGATGGCCCAGACATCCGACGAGGCGGGCCACGCGATCGGCGAAGTTGCTCAGGCCGTCAGTTCGATCAGCGAGGGAGCCGCTCATCAGGTGGACTTAATCACGCGCACCGGCGATGTCGTCGCCGACATCGAACACGCCGTACGCGACGCGACTGAGCACGCCACCCAGGCGCAGCGTCAGAGTGCCGACACCGAACGGCTCACCGAAGAAGGCGTTACACGTGCGACTGAGGTCCAAGATGCCATGCAGGCGGTGCGCGAGACATCGCTGGCGACCGCAGATGTCATCCGCTCCCTGGGCGACAAGTCGACCGACATCGATCAGATCGTGCAATCGATCACCGACATCGCCGCTCAAACCAACCTGCTGGCGCTCAACGCCGCAATCGAAGCCGCCCGTGCCGGAGAACAGGGGCGTGGCTTCGCCGTTGTCGCTGAAGAGGTCCGCAGACTCGCCGAGGATGCGCAGGAGTCGGCTGGCGAGATCGCGACCTTGATCCTGGAGATTCGTGCGCAGACCGAAGAGGCCGTGGCCGCGATGGAGAATGGCGTTGCGACCGTTGAGAGCGGTTTCGAGATCGTCAACAGCAACCGACAGACGTTTTTCGACATCAGCGGTGCGGTGCGGTTACTACATGAGGGGTCTGCCGAGATCACAGACCTCGCACGGGGCATTGCCAACGACGCCGGCAGCGTTCGTGAGCAGATCGAGGAGGTCGCATCGGTCGCCGAAGAGTCGAGCGCCTCGACTGAGCAAGTTTCGGCGTCGACGCAGGAAACCGCGGCAGCCGCGGAAGAGGTAACGGCCTCGGCTCAGCGAGTCGCTCAAACGGCGACCAATCTGGCCGAGCTGGCGAAGCGTTTCACGGTCCGCCACGGCCTCGCGCCGGCGGAGATGGTGCCGCCACCGACCAAGCGGAGCGCCGGCGCGTGAGTCGCCTGCTCAATGTCAACATCACTCGGGCGTACCTGATCGGCACCGCGATGAGCGCCTTACCGATTCTGATCATGGGTGTGGCGGTCGCGATCTACATCGGCCAGACACACGGCAAGATCGAAGAGGTCCAGGCGCAGGTGCGAGCGGCCCAAACGACACCCGAGGGAACGGTCGCACGCGGCGAAGTCAGCGCGCGCACCGATTTCGAGAACATCGTGCCCGAGTGGGCGTTGATTCAGCTTTTGTTGACGATCGGCGGCGGAATGCTGGTGCGCAACGGTCTGGGGAAGCGGACGCTCGTCGCGACTAGTCAGCTGGTGATCGACGCGCGCGCCGCCGCCGGTGGAGATCTACGAGTCGATCCGAAGATCACGATCGGCAACGAGTACGGCGCCGTGCAAAAGGGGTTCGCCCAGATGTTGCGCAACTTCCGCACCACGATCAGTCGCATCGAGAACGCCGCGATCGAACTCAAGCAGTCCGCTTCGGAGATGGTGCACACCTCCGATGAGGCCGGGCACGCGATCGGCGAGGTTGCTCAGGCGATCAGCTCGATCAGCGAAGGCGCCAGTCACCAGGTCGATCTCGTGACACACGCGGCCGACGTAGTCAACGAGATCGAACGGTCCGTGCGCGACACATCTGAGCACGCACGCGAGGCCCAGCGACAGAGCGCTGACACCGAGAAGCTGAGCGAGGAGGGTGTCGAGAAGGCCGCCGCGGTCGCCGCAGCGATGCAACAGGTCCGTGAGAGTTCGTTGAGCACGGCGGCGGTCGTCCGGTCGCTCGGCGAAAAATCATCCGACATCGACCTGATTGTCCAGGCGATTACCGACATCGCGCACCAGACGAACATGCTCGCGCTCAACGCCTCGATCGAAGCCGCGCGTGCAGGCGAGCAGGGGCGTGGATTTGCCAACGTCGCCGAAGAGGTCCGGACGCTCGCCGAGGACGCTCAGTCTTCGGCGGAGGAGATTGCGACTCTCGTCCGTGACATCCAGACGCAGACCGCAGAGGCCGTCAGCGCGATGGAGGCCGGTGTCTTGCGAGTCGAGGCCGGATTCGACACGGTCAATCGCAATCGCCAGACCTTTGTCGACATCAGCGGAGCTGTGCGCTCTCTGCACGAAAGCTCGGCCGAGATCAGCGAACTCGCAGACGGCATCGCGTTGGGCACCGGGCAGGTGCGCGAACAGATCGAAGAAGTCGCCTCAGTGGCCGAACAATCGAGTGCTTCTACCGAACAAGTGTCTGCTTCAACGCAAGAAACTTCCGCCGCGGCACAGGAAGTCAGCGCCGCTGCTCAGCGCGTCGCACAGACCGCCGCGAACCTCGCGGATCTCGCTGGACGCTTCGATCTGCCGGAGCTCGCGCCGGCTTCGCGGGTATCCACGCCCACTGTGCCCAAGCAGTAGATTCGTCGCTGACGCGACCCTCGGCCCCGACCGGACATTCGTCCATGGGGGCGACACCCCATTTCGCCGCATAGAAATGCGGGATTGCGCTCAATCCCGCTCTAGGTCTGCGTTTTTGGGTATTGGCTGACCGGCCAGAAAGACCGACACCCTTTGTAGCCAAACCGAAGCAGGAATGTAGAGGCGCGGCTATTCAAGGGAAGTGGCAGGAGGACTTCGATTTACCTCATGCCAATGGTTTTCGGTCCTGTACCAGCCGGCTGAGCAGGCGAGAAGATCGAAACCGCACTTCAGACAGCAAAACGCCGTGTTGCGCACTCCCCCCGCGCAGCGCGGCGTTTGTCTTTGGCGGGGCAGGCGACAGCGAATCTCTGTCGTTTGGCGCTCACCGAGGAGGGCGCTGGTGAGACTGGTCTAAAAATCCATCCCCACGTACTTCAACTCCAGGTACTCCTCGATCCCCTCAAAGCCGCCCTCGCGGCCGAAGCCGGACTGCTTGACGCCACCGAAGGGGGAGGCGGGGTTCGAGACGACGCCGCGGTTGAGGCCGACCATGCCGGTCTCGAGCTTCTCGATCGTTCGGAAGGCGCGGCCGAGATCGCGGGTGTAGACGTAGGCGACGAGGCCGTACTCCGTGAGATTCGCGGCGGCGATTGCCTCCTCTTCGGTCGAGAACGTCGCGATCGGGGCGACGGGGCCGAAGATCTCTTCGCTGAGTACACGCGCGTCTTTCGGGACGTCGGCGAGCACTGTCGGCGGGTAGAAGAAACCCTCGCCGTCGATCGCCTTGCCGCCGGTTAGCGGCTCGGCACCCTTGGCGACAGCGTCGTCGACGAGTTCCGCGACGATCTGGCGCTGGTCTTCATTGATCAGCGGCCCGACCTTCACGCTTTCGTCGGAACCGCGGCCGACCTTCATGTCGCCCATGCGGGCGGCGAGTTTCTCTGAGAACTCGGTCGCGACGCTCTCGTGTACGTGGAAGCGGTTGGCGGCCGTGCAGGCCTCGCCGTTGTTGCGCATCTTGGCGAGCATCGCGCCGTCGACGGCCGCATCGAGGTCGGCGTCGTCGTAAACGATGAACGGGGCATTCCCGCCAAGTTCCATCGAGACGGTTAGAACGTTCTTGGCGGACTGCTCGATCAGCATTCGCCCGACCTCGGTCGAGCCGGTGAACGACAGTTTGCGCACGCGCGGGTCTTCAAGCAGTGGACCGACGATCTTCGACGCGCTCGAACCGACGACGATGTTCAGTACGCCGTCGGGCAGGCCCGCGTCCATTAGTGCCTGGGCCAGCGCGAAGGCGCTCAGCGGCGTCTCCTTCGCGGGCTTGAGGATCATCGTGCAACCGGCGGCGATAGCTGGCCCTAGCTTGCGAGTGGCCATCGCAGCGGGGAAGTTCCATGGCGTGACCAGCACGCATGGTCCGATCGGGTGCTTCATCGTCAGCACGCGGCCCTGGCCGTTCGTCATCTCGGCGTAACGGCCATGGATTCGCACTGCCTCCTCGGAGAACCAACGGAAGAAATCTGCGGCGTAGGCGATCTCCGCTTTCGACTCGCTAAGGGGCTTGCCCATCTCGAGCGTCATCAGCAACGCAAGTTCGTCGGCGCGCTCGGTCATCACCTCGTAGACGGAACGCAGGATCTCGCCGCGATCACGGGGTGCAGTTGCAGCCCAACTGGCCTGTGCAGCGCACGCGGCATCCAATGCAGCCAACGCCTCCGGCGTGCCAGCGTCGGTGATCTCACAAAGTGCTTCACCGGTCGACGGATCGATCACCGGGAGTGTCTTGCCGGTCTCGATCCACTTGCCGTTGATCAGCGCACCCTTGGGTACACGTTCTACGACCTCTCGCTCTGTGGAAACCGCCATCGCAGCAGCGATCCTATTCGATCGCTGTGTGTCGCTTCGCAGCGCGGCGCGCGGTCGTCGGTGTTAGGGCTGGTTGGAACGTTCGCGCTGGTCGTTGGCCTCGTTGAGCGAGGTCCACGAGGTGCGATCGTCACCATCATCTTCGCCCGAAGCGAAGTCCGGAGCCATCGCGATCATCATCGCCGAAACCGCGACTATCGCTTGGAGCACACTGTTTGCCGGGTCACCCGGGAACAGTCCGAGAATCTCCTCGGTTGCGACACCGGCGAGCGCCAGCAGAAAGAACACGGCGAACGCGAGGACCGCAAATACGCGTGCCGAAGCCAATTTCGCGCCGAGGACGAGACCAAGCGCGCCGATCAGCACGTAAAGCATGTTCAGCCAGCCGCGAGATAAACGTCGCCGGAAACGACTGAGCGACCCCAGTGTGCCGGGGTCGCTCGTGTTTGCGGCGGTCGGATGGCCGATCGGTCGGTCAGGCAGACGCATCCGAACGGTCAGGTCCGTAGACCGCTGCCAGTCCGACAACGGCGACGGCTGCGTACAGAATCGCAGTCGGGTCGTTGACGGGCAGTGCGTCCAGGATCGACGCGTCAAACAGGCTCCACACGGCGAGGACCAGGTACAGGCCCGCGATCGCGATGGAAGCCGTACGCACGTAGCCACCTCTGGTCGCTGCGACAAGCAGAACCAGTCCGGAGACCAAGTGCACGACACTGCTCCAGCCGTTGACGTCGAAGAACAGCACCCGTTCGGCAACGATCGCACTTCCGGTTGAGAAGTCCGCGTTGACGATCAGGCCGGCAATTCCCAGCAGCGTGAGTACGACACCCGCGACTCGTGCGAACATCTGCGTCATGCTGCCATGCGACATCGCGTGGCCATACTCCCTCATTGACATGTGTGGTCTTACTCCATGTGCTTCCACCGTGACCCCTTTCGTTACAAGCGACGGTGAATCTATTCGACACCCTCAATACACCGTGCCACCCCTTGCGGTAACCGACGATTGTTTGGGGTCGCGTTGACTGACGAGTTCGTTGCGGCTCCGGGTGGTGCGGTCGTGCGTCGTGTGCGCGCCGACAACCCGGGCGTGATGACACTGGATGGAACGAACTCGTACGTCGTCGGCGTTGATGGAGGTACTTGGGTGATCGATCCCGGTCCTGACGATGATCGTCACCTCGGCACGCTTGTGGGCGTCGCGTGCGAACTTGGTGAGCCGCGCGGCGTCGTGTTGACCCACGATCATGGTGACCACAGCGAAGGCGTCGAAACGCTCCGCGAGTTGCTCGGTGGCGTCCCGCTGCAGCGCTTCGGCGAAGACCTCGCGGCGTCGCCGCTGCGCGGCATCCACACCCCGGGCCACTCCGCTGACCACCTCGTATTCGTGCTCGACGACATTCTTTTTAGCGGTGACTTGATCCTCGGCGGCTCCTCGACCGTTGTGCCACCCGGCGGCGGAACGCTGGTTGCCTATCTGGAATCGCTGACGGTCGTCGCCGAACTGGCGCCACGGCTGATCCTGCCCGGCCACGGCGATCCGATCGACAACGCGGCGACCGCGGTTCGCAACCAACTCGATCACCGTCTCGCGCGCGAACACGCGCTGCTGGTCGCGCTCGACGATGGCGTGCGCGACCGGGAGGCGCTGCTCGACCGCGCTTGGTCGGATGTCCCCCCCGAGCTGAGGTTGGCCGCCCACGTCACGATGCAGTCACACCTCGAGAAACTGGATCTCGAGGGCCGCTTGGCGGAAGACTTCGAGCCCGACGGCCGTCCGCACTGGGGTAGTCGGCGAGACATGGGGTAGTCGGGTAATCCGGGTGCATCGGCGGCATCGGTGGATCAGCGGCATTTGGGCGGATCGAGAGCTACCAGCGAACAGAGCGCTTATCGGC
>JBASTN010000104.1:0-12049 GCA_049274915.1 Solirubrobacterales bacterium | reverse complement strand
GTCAGCTACTGCCGACCAGTCCGTGCCCGCCGACCGGCTCGATCTCACGTTGTTCGCTGAAACCGGCAATCAGCGGACGAGCGCGGGCGATCGTGTCAGTGACCTGCGGGAGCTCGAGGGATGCGCGGTGATCCTCCTGGCTTTCCCATACTTCGGTCACCCAGATACCTGCGGGATCCTCCGGGTCGCGCGCGACTAAGTAGCTCAAGCAGCCCGGCATCGAGCCAGATCCCTCGAGCAGCAGTTCGATCAAGCGGTCACGCTCGCCTTCGACGGCGTTGATTTTCCCGATCAGTCCGTACATCACCGCACCTCTCTGTTCTCTGTTTGCAGTTTGAACTAACGCGTGGCGGTCATGCACGCCGACCCAGATGCGAGCGTCGACTCGGTCGTGACGGTCACGTTCGAGGAGCGTGAGGGTGGCACGCTGCTCTCGATCCACTCCCAGTCCGCCGATCCGGATGTCCGCGCGAGGTTCGAGAAGATGCAGCTGGAGGCCGGTTGGAACGAGAGCCTCGACACGCTGACCAACTTGGTGGCCGGCGACCGACCCCGATACATTGCAGTCACGATGAGCGCGGTGGTCACCGACAACACCGACGTGAGCCGGTTCGAGTTTTATCTCGACGAGGAGTTCGTTGGCTTCACGGAGTACCGCCGACAGCCGGGCATCATCGCCTTCGTTCACACGGAGATCGACCCGGCCTTCGAGGGTCACGGCTTAGGCGGCCAACTGGTCTGCGAGGCACTTGACGCATCGGCCGAAGAGGGGCTGGACGTACTGCCGTTCTGCCCTTTCGTCAACGAGTACATTGATGAACACCAGCAGTATCTGAGGCTCGTGCCCGCCGAGATGCGCGCGAAGTTTGGTCTCGCGAGTATCTGAAGACGATGACACCGAGCTCAAAGAGGGATCAGCGCGCTCTGCAGGTAGCGGCGGTCGCCTACCGGTGCCACCGCGTGCGGCTTCCTCCACACTCAGTACTAACTGAACTCAGTACTAACTGGCTCAGTACTAACTGTCAGCCGAGCTGATCGCGAAGTTGAACGGCGGCGTGCCCGGGCCGCCACGCGCCATGAAGATGCGCAGCCAGATGTGCATCAACATCTCTGCCGACGCCGCGCTGTCGATACCGCCGAGATCGAGAATCTGGTCGTCGCGCCAACCGAACTCATTGAGCAACGCACGCACGGTGTTCTTGGCTGCGGCATCGTCGCCACTAAGAAACGCCACGTGTTCAAGCCCGGCGAGAGACGGCTCAACCATCACGTGGCAGTTCATCGTGTTTAGTGACTTGACGACGCGTAGATTGGGAAAACGGTTCTGGATCTTCATCGCCAGCGAGTTGTTCGGACCGGCGAGTGACGGCGGCGAGACGCTGGTGTCTAGCTCATTGGCGACGTCGAGCAGCGGCTTACCGCCAAGCTGATCGGCTACCGCGAGCTCAAGCGCCGCAACTGAGTGCAGCCCGCTGGTCGCGTTGATCAACAACTCGCCGAACCGCGCGGCATCGGCGAACGAGCCGGTCTCGACTCCGGGCATTCCCTTGAATGGCACGAGTGAATCCGAATCTGCCGTGCGCGCGCCGACCAACGTTGGGTGGCCGAGCGCCGTCAGCTTTGTCGCCAACGTCTCAGCGACCATTCCGGTCCCGAGCAAACCGATCTTCATAGCCTGTGATCTCCAGCGTCCGTAGTTGTTGAATCAGCCGGCGTCGGCCGATCGTCCAGATGCGAAATATTGCGTATTGCGTATTGGCATCGTCGCATAGAAGCTGGAGGGACGGTAATGGATTACCGCGCCAGCTCAGCTACGGCAGTAGCGGAGAGTCGTAAAGCACCGCAGAAAGCAAGGATGCAACAGCTCAAAACTGACGAGACGCTTGCCAGGTTGCGCGCCGCCGAGCCGCGCGACGACCGCTCGCTCGCATGCTCAATCTCGGCGCTGATGTGGATCCTGTCGCTCGTAGTGATCGAGCTGATCAGTTTCCTGATGCCCGAACTGGTGCCCGAGAACATCGTCTTCTGGCGAGTGACGCTCGGGTCCATCGCGCTGATCATCGGCATTTCGCTGCTTACCTGGGTTCCGCGTCACACGACGCGCGATCTCAACGTGATCATGATTGTGATGTCGCTACTCGCGACGGTCGTGAATCTGACAATGATGCTCATCGCGCCGCTCGGCCTGCCTGCCCTAATTTTCAACCTCTGTGTGCCGGTGATGGTCGTCGCGTTCTTCGTCAACACGCGCTCGCTACTGCTTGTCCTGACCTGGACGACCGCCGCGATCATCGGCCCCGCGATCCATTACTACGGCCCTGCGGCCACCGATCACATGATCTCGCGTCTCGCCGTCTGGATTCCGCTGATGTGGCTGATCGCTTTCGCCGTGCATCTGCAGCGCCACGAGCGCGACGCGGCACTCTCGGAGGCCGAACTACAGGCGGTGACCGACCCGCTGACCGGGCTCGACAATCTTCGTGCGCTGCGCACCGTAACCGAGCGGGCACTTTCCGAAAAGCGTCGTGGCACGCGCGTGACGGCGCTGCTGTTGATCGATCTCGACAACTTCAAAGAGGCAAACTCTCACTACGGCCACGCCGGCGGTGACGAGGTTCTTTTGACCGTGGCTGCGGCCTTGAAGCGGGCGGCCAGCGCGAATCATCACGTGGCCAGAATCGGCGGTGACGAGTTCGCCGTGTTGATCGACGACGTCGCGCCCGGCGACATCGACGACATGGCAACGCGCTATCGCCACGCGATTCGCGGCGCCCGGCTCAAGCGCGCGATGCCCGGAGTACATCTCGACGCAAGCATCGGGACCAGCTTCAGCCCGCGCGACGGCAAGGACCTCAACGAACTATTAACTGCGGCAGACCGCTCGATGTACGCGGTCAAGGCTAAGCGCACGACCAGTGGATTGATCGCGAGTCGCGCCGAACACCACAACGCGCAGTCGGCCGCGTCGAGTTCTCGGTCGGCAGACCCCGTGTGGATCAGCACTCGTGAGGTGCTGCCCGCGGACGGGCCACCGAACTGGCACGGTCGGCCGCAGTACGCCGTGCTGGCGGCCGCCGGCTGGGCGCTGGCGACGACGCTCGTTCTGCTCAGCATGCTGATGCCGGATGCCGACAACTCGCGCATCGACCTCGCCCTGCCGCTGGTCTGTGCCGGCTACCTGTCCGCGATCCTCAACTTCTTCTTCGCCGGCCCAATCGGCAGCGTTCGCCACGCTGTTAGTGACACCGCAGCACTGGCGATGCTCGGTGTAACGGTTTATCTGACAGGCGGTAGTGAAAGTGCCGCTTGGCCGATTGTGTTCCTGTTCTTGGCCTATCACGGCTGGTTTCTGGACGGACGCGCACTGTGGTTGCGTCTGACCGGTCCGATGCTCGTAATGGTGTCGCCTGTTTTCTACGAGGATTTCGGTGCGAGGGCGGATCCGGTAGTCGCGATGGCGTCGCTGTACGCGGGCGGGTTCATCGCGATCATGCTGACACTGACGATGGCCTACAACCGTGGCTATCTCGACCGCGCCCAGGAACTCTCGACCTTGCTCGCGTCACTCGACCCGCTGACGGGGATGCCCAATCGCCGCGCGTTCGAAGAGCGGCTTGAAGCCGAACTTGAGCGTGTGCCCTACAACGCCGAGAACGAACTCGCCGTGGTGATGCTCGATCTCGACGAGTTCAAGGCCGTAAACACCGCTCACGGTCACCAGGTCGGTGACGAATTTCTCTGCAACATCGCAGCGGCACTAGAGCTGACCATTCGCGAAGAAGATTTCGTCGCCCGTATCGGCGGCGACGAGTTCGCCGTAATACTGACCGGAGTCGGCACCAACGGCGCTCAGATCCTCGCCGAGCGCTTGGTCAATGCGGTCGCGGAGTGCGCTAATGCCACCGAACTTGAGGCCTGCAGAGGCGTGACGGCGAGCGCGGGATTCGCACTCTACCCCGTGCACGGCCGGTCACTCGACGCGCTCGCAAACGCTGCCGATCTTGCGCTGATGACGGTTAAGGGCGGCGGCAAAGGCCAAGCCCGGGTCAGCCGTCTCGTCGTGCAGCTCTAAATCGCCTGCGTTTCGCCGTCCAGGTGCAGCGTGCCTATGCGTGAGTTGCGGACCGCGAAATTGATGCCGGTCTCGTCCTCTTCCCAGGCGAACGTCACCGTCGAAGGCAGGAGGATTGGTTTGCGGAACCGGACAGCTACCTCGAACGCATCGGGAAGCCGGTTGTCGAGTGCGGCCAGACACGAAGCTTTCGTCGACATGCCGTGCGCGATCGCCTTCGGAAAGCCGAAGGCCTTGGCGGTCAGATCATGCATGTGGATCGGGTTGCGATCTCCGGAAACGCTCGCGTAGCGACGGCCGAGATCGCCGGCCAACGGCCATTCGGCGATCGCCGGGAGTTCCGCTGGGTCGAACTTGTCTTCGGCTGCAGCCGGCGCATCGGTCGATGATTTCCCACGGCGCAGGTACTTGGAGTCTGCGGTCGAGACCAGTTCGTCCTTGACATAAACCTCGGTGATCACGCTGAACTGCCGCCCCTTGGCATGTGGCTGGAGTTTCGTCGCGTGGACCCGCAGCGACATAGCGTCGGCCGCGCGGATCGGCCGTAACTGCCGGATCGTGTTCTCGATGTGCACCAGTCCGATCGCCGGGAACGGGAACTTGCTGTCGGTCAGCAGCGCCATGTGCAGCGGAAACGCCAGCGTGTTCGGGTAGATCGGCGGCAGGCTGTCGCGCACCGAGAACCCGGTCACGCGGCAGTATTCGGCGAGCTTTGACGCCTCGGCACGTACGCCGTCGAGCTGCAGCGTACGGTCGGGCACGTCCTTGTCGCGCTTGCCGGTGAGCGGTGTCATGCCGAGCGCGGCCTTGGCGTAAAGCAATCCCGACGAAGGCGCGCTCTTGAGAGTCTCCGTGCCCACGGCTTACGCCCCCAGCAGGCTCTGTCCGCAGACACGCACGACGTTACCGGTGACGCCGGTGCTGCCGGGTCCGGCGAACCAGGCGATCGTCTCGGCGACGTCAACCGGCTGCCCGCCCTGGAGCATGCTGTTCATGCGGCGACCGGCTTCGCGCGTGCCGAGCGGCATCGCGGCTGTCATCTTCGTCTCGATGAAGCCCGGCGCGACCGCGTTGATCGTCGCGTTGTGCTTGGCCAGCTCCGGTGCCATCGACTGAACCATGCCGATGATCCCTGCCTTCGACGTCGAGTAGTTGGTCTGGCCGGCGTTACCGGCAACTCCGCTGATCGACGAGACGCAGACCACGCGTCCATTCTCCTTGAGCAGCTTGCGGCCGAGCAGTTCGTCGTTGATCCGCTCTTCCGAGGAGAGATTGATCTCCATCAGCACGGACCACCTGTCCTCGTCCATCTTGCCGAGCGTCTTGTCCTTGGTCACGCCGGCGTTATGGACGACGATGTCGACGCCGCCATGGTGCCGCTCGAGGTGGTCGACGATCGTCTTCGGCGCATCAGCGTCGGTGATGTCCTCGACGATCGAGGAGCCACCAAGCTCAGCCATCAACGCGGCGAGATCGTCGGCCAGCGGCGGCACGTCGAGGCCGACGACGTGAGCGCCGTCGCGGGCCAGGGTGCGCGCGATCGACTCGCCGATGCCTCGTGAAGCACCGGTCACAAGCGCGACTTTGCCGGCCAGCGGCATCCCCCAGTCGATCGGTCCAGCATCGGCGACGGCCGGGCCGACCTTCACGACCTGTCCGCTGACGTATGCCGACTTCGGTGAAAGCAAGAAACGCAGCGTCGATCCGATCTGGTCTTCGGCACCGGGTGTGACATAAACGGTCTGCGCGGCAGCGCCCTTGCGGACTTCCTTGCCGACCGCCCGAACGAAGCCCTCAAGCGCGCGCTGAGCCGTCGCTTCACGTGGGCCGCTAGTCAGTTCTGGGTGCGTGCCGAGGACGACGATGCGGCCGCTCTTGGCGACACGGCGAATCGTCGGGTGGAAGAAGGCCCACAGCTCACGCAGTTGTGTTGAGTCCTTGATGCCGGTGGCGTCGAAGACGAGCGCTTTGTAACGTCCCGCCCCGTTTTCGCTCGGCTCGCTGATCGGCTCGGCGCCAGGTTCGACGTTGACGACCTCGATCTCGGCATCGCCCAAGGCCGCAGCGATGGCGGCGCTGAGGCGGCCGCCCGGTGCGGCGCCGGTCAACACCTTGCCGTTGACGACGGGCTGTCCGGGCACGTATCGCTCAAGTTCGACGGGCTGTGGCAGGCCGACCTTCGGCGCGATGAAACTGCCGACCGGCGAGTTGACGAATCCTGCGTAACGGTCACTCATGCTGTTTCTCCCATGCTGATAATTCTTTAACCGAGTTGCGCTTAGCGCTCGAGAACTGCGACGACGCCCTGACCGCCGGCCGCGCAGATCGAGATCAAGCCGCGTCCGGAGCCCTTCTCTTCAAGCATCTTCGCGAGGTTGGCGATGATTCGTCCGCCGGTCGCGGCGAACGGATGGGCGGCCGCCAGCGATCCACCCTTGACGTTGAGCTTCGTGCGGTCGATCGAGCCGAGCGGCTTGTCGAGTCCGAGACGGGTCTTGCAGAAGGCCTCATCCTCCCAGGCCTTCAGCGTCGCCAACACCTGTGCGGCGAACGCCTCGTGGATCTCGTAGAAGTCGAAGTCCTGCAGCGTCAAGCCGTTGCGCGCGAGCAGCCGCGGCACGGCGTAGGCGGGCGCCAGCAGCAGACCCTCCTTCTTGACGATGTAGTCGATCGCCGCAGTCTCGGCGTCGACGAAACGCGCGCGCGGAGTCAGACCGCGCTCTTTCGCCCACTCTTCGGTGCCCATCAGTACGGCAGACGCGCCGTCCGAGAGGGGTGTCGAGTTGGCCGCCGTCATCGTGCCGGTTTCGCGGTCGCCGAAGACAGGCTTCAGCTTGGCGAGCTTCTCCAGCGTCGTATCGGCGCGCAAGTTGCCGTCGACCTCGACGCCGAGGTACGGCGAGATCAAGTCGTCCTGCCAGCCAGCGTCGTAGGCGGCGGCGAGGTTGCGATGTGAGTTGAAGGTCAACTCGTCCTGATCTTCACGAGTGATTCCCCACTCGACCGCGGTAATCGCCGTGTGCTCGCCCATCGAGAGCCCGGTGCGAGCCTCCTGGTTGACCGGGATCTCCGGTGCGAGCATCGTCGGACGCACGCGCAGCAGCTGCTTGAGCTTGCCCTGGATGCTCGTCTGGCGATTTGCGTCCATCAGGATCTGCCGCAGGTCTTCGTTGACCGCAAGCGGCGCATCCGAGGTGGTGTCGGTTCCGCCGGCGATCGCGCTGTCGATCTGACCGGTGGCGATCTTGCTGGCCATCAGAATCGCGGCCTCAAGGCCCGTTCCGCACGCCTGCCCGACATCGAAGGCCGGAGTCTCGGGTGCGAGCTTTGAGCCGAGCACGACTTCGCGGCTGAGGTTGAGTTCGCGCGAATGCTTGAGCACGGCGCCGCCGGCAAAGTCGCCGATCCGTTCACCGGCGAGGCCGTAGCGATCGACCAGGCCGTCGACGGCCGCAGTGAACATGTCTTGATTGGACGCGTGTGAGTACTTCGAGTTTGAGCGCTGGAACGGAATGCGGTTTCCGCCAATCACCCATACGGGACGCAGCTTGTCTGGCATCTGAACTTCTCGCTTTCGGAGGAAGGTTTTGTTACCGAGTGAGGCGGGGGCTACTTCAACTCTGCGGACGACTTGCCGAGCAGCTGGCGCGCGATGATCAGCAGCTGAATCTGCTGCGTGCCCTCGAAGATGTCGAGGATCTTGCTGTCGCGCGACCACTTTTCGAGCAGGTCGTTCTCCGAGTAACCGACACTACCTGCGAGCTTGACCGCGCGCAGTGTGATGTCGGTTCCGCTGCGCCCGGCCTTTGCCTTCGCCATCGAGGCGTGGGTCGAGTTGGGCTTGCGGTTGTCGGCCATCCAGGCTGCTTGCATCGTCAGCAGCAGGGCGGCCTCGTAATCGGCCTCGAGTTCGAGGAACTCGGCCACGGCACCGGGCTGGTGCGCGGCGGGCTTGTCGTAATCGATCACGAATCCGGCGCCTTCGATCAGCACCTTCAGCTCGTCGAGCGCGGCCTTGGCACAACCAAGGGCCATCGCCGCAACCAGCGGGCGGGTGTTGTCGAACGTCTGCATCACGCCGCCGAAACCCTTGTCGGTTTGGACCTCGGGGTCGCCAAGCAGGTTGTCCTTGTGTACGCGGCAGTCGGTCAGGATGAACGCTGCCGTGTCGCTTGCACGGATTCCGAGCTTGTGCTCGAGACGGTCGAGCTTCATTCCCGGGTTGCTGCGCTCAACGACGAACGACTTGATGCCAGCACGGCCCGCGGACGGGTCGACGTTGGCCCAGACGACGACGAGATCAGCACGTTCACCAGAGGTGACGTAGATCTTCTCGCCGTTGAGGATGTAGTCGTCGCCGTCCTTGACGGCCGTCGTGCGAATCGACGCCGAGTCGCTGCCGGCCTCGGGCTCGGTGATCGCCATCGCGGCCCACTCGCCCTTGAAGCGTTCGAGCTGCTCTTCGTTGGCGACGGCAGCGATCGCGCTGTTGCCAAGGCCCTGACCGGGCATCGTCAGCAAAAGGCCGGTGTCGCCCCAGCACATCTCGAGCACTGACAGCGCGGTCGAGAGGTTGGTGCCGTTCTTTGTGCGGCCGTCGTCGGAGGGCTTTGCGTCTTCCTCACCCTTACCGACTCCGGTGGCTCCGGCGCCTTGTCCGGCGCCGTCCTCCATGCCGTCGATCAGGGAGCGCAGCATGTCGAGCTCGACCGGGTACTCGTGCTCGGCGATGTCGTACTTACGTGAGTTCTTGCGCAGCAGCTCCTCAGCGACCATGTGGGCCTGTCCGATCAGCGGCTTGAACTTCTTCGGTGTTTCGAGATTGATCATTGTGAAAGTTCCTTTCGGTGCGCCGCTCTAAACGAGCAGCACGCCCTCGATCAGGCCGGCGGCGCGAAGGTCGCGGTACCAACGTTCGACGGGGTGCTCCTTGATGTAGCCGTGGCCGCCGAGCAGCTGGACTCCATCGGAGCCGATCTGCATGCCCTTCGTTGCGGTCAGTTGGCGAGCGAGCGCGGCCTCACGGGCAAAGCTCTTGCCCTGGTCGGCGCGACTTGCAGCGCGATAAGTGGTCAAGCGAATGCCGTCGAGCTCAATCGCGATGTTGCTGACCATGAACGCAACCGCCTGGCGGTGACTGATCGGCTCACCGAACGCGTAGCGCTCGTTGACGTACGGAATCACGTAGTCGAGTACGGCCTGGCCGGTTCCGGCAGCCAGCGCCGACCAAGCGACGCGGCCGAGCTGGATGCAGTCGGAGTAGACCTGCGGGTCGGCATCGCCGAGCAGCGCGGTGGCGGGCAGTTTTACGTCTTCGAAGGTCAACGTCGCGGTGGCGGCGGCGCGGATGCCCATCGCCGGTTCGCCGGTCACGCCGATCCCACCGGACTTCGACTCGACGATAAACAGCGCAGGCTTGCCATCAAGGTCGGCTGCGATCACGAAGACCTCGGCCTCCGCGGCGCGCGGCACGAGCGACTTGACGCCGTTGAGCGTGAACCCGCCGTCGGAGTTGCGCGTCGCCTTGGTGTCGAGTTTGAAGGGGTCGAACAACGGACGCGGCTCCATCACTGCGAGCGCCGCGGCCGGCACGTTCTCGCCGACGAACTCGGGCAGGTAGGTGCCTTGCTGATCACCGTCTCCCCAAAGTCCGATCGCGGTGCTGACGGCGGCCGGGGCCAGTACAGCAACAGCTAGCCCGAGGTCGCCCTTGGCGAGCGCCTCGCTAATCAGCGTCGAAGTCACGGCGGAGCGCTCTTCGACGGCGCCGCCGAACTCTTCCGGCACGCCGATCATCGTCACTCCGAGTTCGGTGCTCTGCTTGAGCAGTTCGGGCGGGGCGGCACAGTCGTGGTCCGACTGCCCGGCAACCGGCAACAGCTCGGATCTGGCAAAGTCGCCGAATGCCTCGATCAACATCTCCTGCTCGTCGGTCGGCGTCAGGTCGAAGAGGCCGTACGACTTGGCGTTGGGCTGGCGCGCCGGCTGGTCGCGCTTCTGCGACGAGCTGAACGTGCGGCCGACGGCGCCGGCGGCCTTGAAGCCATTCTTGCTGGCGTGGTAAACCGCGCGCTCGGCGGGCTTACGCATCTTCATTTTGTCGATCGTGCTGGAGCCGGCGAGGCGGTTAAGCGCGCGCAGGCCAGCGCTCATGCTTTTGTCTGCTGTGGTTTTTTGAGCCATAAGCCTTCAGGTCGTGGGAGGATCCCGAGGTGGACTGGGAAGTGGTCGCGCCATTTCGAGGCCTAAAAGCCCCGGCACGACCCGCGGTACCGCCGATCTGCCCATACGCATGTCAGTGATACTGCCGCATGTCAGTGATACTGCCGCGTGTCAGTGAAACTGCACGCGTGCGAGTGACAACGCAGAAAGTGACTTAAAAGTCACTTATGTATGTGGATAATAGCGGCTGCATCGCTCGACGTCAAGTCCAACGCGCACTCCGATTCGTACAAATCCTGCGACGTCGGACCCGCTAGACGATCGGTTAACCCGTGACGGTGAAGCGCGCGGCCGTGCTGGCTCGGCCACCGCCGGCTGTACACGACATGCTGAGCCTCCATCTGCCGATTCCGATTACGTTCTTCTTCGAACGCGGAATCCGCACGATGCCGTTGGCGTCGGCCGTGACGTTGCTGAACTTCAGCCTTAGGCCTGGCTTCTTGGCGGCAATCGAACACTTCGCGCCGGGCGCAGTCACACCGAGCACCGCCGAGCGAACCGAGAATCGGTTGAGCCTGGTCGGCGCGGAGATCTTCAGGCCGGGACGGCCGGACCACAGTGTCAGGTCCATCGCTCCGCCAGCTGCGGACGGCGCGGCAGCTGAACGGACGCCTCGCGAGCCCATGCTGACGAGCTCGAAGTCGATCGGCAGTTCGCCGCTCTCGCCGAGCATGCCCCAGCTGATGCCGGCGCGCATCTTGGCGTCTCCGACGACACCGGCGAAGACGCCGGATCCGCCGACCACGCTGACATCGAGGTCACTGGTCAGTCCGACCAGTGCGACGCCCGCGTCGATTGCGGCCAGCGGTCCGGACGCGCTCGCACGACCGACCAGCACTGACTTCTGCTGATCGGCGAGACGAGCGCGCCAGGCACAGTTGACACGGACCTCGCCACCAGCGTCGACCAAGTCGACCACCGGGAGCAGAGATCCCTTCGCGGGGGGTGCGATCGAAAAGGCGACGTGACTGTCGCCGGAGATGTTGCAGCTCGCGCTCAGTTGACCCGAAACGCCGGTGACCGAGTCCGTAACACTGCCGGTCAGCGGTGCGTCTTGGTCGCTCCACGATCCGCCGAGGATGCAAACGATCGCGCCGTCGTCGTCACCCGTGCAGTCCTGGATCTCAGACCGCTCGATCCAGTCCGACACATCCGGTTTGAACTGCATGCTCAACGCATAGCTGTTCGTAAACGGATTCGCCTGCGTGGCCGCTGTAAATGGGTGTTGTGGTGTGGCGGGGACGGCCGCAGACGCCGATCCCACAGGAACCGTCACCAGCAGCGCGGCCACGATCGCCAGCGCAAATTTCATTGTTGCTCTTCGCCCTTGAATGTTGAAGAAACGTCTTGCCGCGATGAGATCGTTGTCGTCGTACGTGACGATGTTTCTCTTGCGACAACAAGTTCATCGGGGCATCGAGAGCGCTTCAATAGCGTTTGGCCAGACAGCCAAACGTTTGTCCAGCGATCAAACCTATGTATACGAATTATCAGTAGTTGATCTCACCAAAATGGCGAGAGCGCGGGCGCATCACTACAGTCTGATGTTCCCCCGGAGCAGGCCAGCAAACTTCATCCGGCCACTCCCGCCCAAGCCAGAGACGGACCTCAACTTGCCTTTCCACCAGCTTTCTCAGCCATGCTGATCAGCGCCGAACACATTTCGAAGACGATCGGCACCCGCACACTGTTCGACGACATCAACCTCAAGCTCTATCCGGGCGACAAGGTCGGACTCGTCGGACGCAACGGTGT
>JBASTN010000103.1:0-28150 GCA_049274915.1 Solirubrobacterales bacterium | reverse complement strand
GCCGATATACTGGCTTGGCATCGATAAATGTGATCGATCAATCACAATACGGATCCAATGGCTAGCGACAACAAAACATCTGAACCTTCGGGGCCTCTCTCGCTTGAATTCGGCGCCACGATTCGCGCCCGCCGACGGCAGATCGGACTGAGCCAAGAAGAACTCGCGCTTTCGGTTGGAACCAACCGTCGAGTGATCGGGCGACTAGAACGAGGAATCGGCACTGTCAGATTGGAGATCGCGCTACGCGCTGCGCACGCGCTTGGTCTCAGCGCAGTTCCGCGCGATGACGCCGAGCGATGAACCTCGACGTCTACATATTCGACTCGCTCGCGGGCCAGCTGTCCAACGACGGCGGGTCGCTCAGATTCAGTTATGACGCGGAGTACAGTCGGCGCGACGACGCGATAGCGCTCTCGGTCAACCTGCCGCTCGCTGCTGAGACGTTCGGAAACCGCGAGTCGCTGGCGTACTTCGCGAACCTCTTGCCCGAGGCAGACTTTCGCGAATCCACAGCTCGAGCGCTCGGCATTTCCTCAGGAAACGACTTCGCCCTGATCGCCGAGCTCGGCCGGGACTGTGCCGGAGCCGTCGTGCTGTTGCCCTCTGGCGGGGGGGCGATTGGCGACCACATGTCGCCACGCGAACTGTCCGAAGACGACCTCGCTCGAGAGCTTGCGGCGCTGACCGAACAAAGGGGCTTTCTCGACGGGCACGACCTGACCCGAATGTCGCTCGCTGGCGCTCAGACCAAGCTCGCCGTGATCGTTGACGGTGAGGCGATGGCGCTTCCCCGCGATTGGCGCGATCCGACCACACACATTCTCAAGCCAGAGCCCCAGCGATTCGGACACCTAGTCGCAAACGAACATTTCTGCATGCGACTTGCGCGCGCTTGCGATCTGCAGGTTGCCGAAGCATCGGCCGAAGTAACCACGGCTGGTCTCCCGTACCTGTGTGTCACCAGATTCGATCGCGGCCCGCTCCGTCCGCGCAGACTGCACCAAGAGGATTTCTGCCAGGCCCTCGGCGTGCTCCCCGATCACAAGTACCAGGCCGAGGGTGGCCCAACAGTCGCCGACGAGGTCGAGTTGTTAGACCGGCATTCTGCGGTGCCGGCGCGCGACAAGCTCGCCCTTTGGCGCGCGCTGGTGTTCAACTACTTGATCGGAAACTGCGACGCCCACGCCAAGAACTATTCGCTGCTTTACGAGTCGGTCAAGCCGAGCCTGGCGCCGCTGTACGACCTGGTGAGCACTGCCGTCTACGACGGGCTCACAGAACGGATGGCATCTTCGATCGGAGAGGCGAAGGAGCTGGCGGATGTCGCCCGCGAATCGTTTGAAGAGGAAGCGGCGCGATGTGGACTGAACGTCAGCGCGGCGATTCGACAAGTCGACCAGCTCGCCGCCGTTACGCGATCAGCCGCGGCTGGGCTTGCCGAGCGGGATGAACACGCCTCCCCAATCATCGGCGAGATCATCGAGGGAATCGAGATTCGCGCTCAGCGGGTGCTGCGCTAGCTCGATGCGATCGCGCCGACCGACAGAGTGACGGCATCCGAACCGCCCCCTCTGTCGGCAAGCTGAAAATCGCTACTCCAGCACGAACGTGATCTTCAGGTTCACGCGGTACTCGACGACCTTGCTGTCCTCGACGCGCAACTCCTGATCTTTGACCCACGCACCCTTGATGCCGCGGATCGATTCGCCGGCCTTGGCGATGCCAGATGTAACTGCGTCATCGAAGCTTGTGGTCGAGTTCGCTGTGATCTCGACGATCTTCGCTACTGCCATGCTCGTCCCTTGGGAATTGACGGTTCAGGGCATGTTCCCAGGATCGTGCTGGCGATGGCGCGGCTCGCCGCGCGCGGTCGGGAGACTCGTGGCCGGTTGCGGTCGTCAGGCCATGCTCGCCAGCATTTCGAATCTCGGTAACAACACGAGCTCGACACGTTGCTGGCTCGCGGCGTCAGGTAGGACCGCTCCGTGGAGTCCCGTTAGAAACCGATCGCGCCGTCGCTTCACCATCTCGCTTATCTCGTTGGCGACGAAGGTCTTCAGTCTCTCGTCTGCACGATCTACTTCTTGAAGTATCTCCTCGCGGCCGTCGATCAAAGTCACGATGTCCGCGAAGTCCTTCGCGCCGAGAAAATCGTTGTTCCCGCGATCGCCGAATGCCTCGAGTTTCATCGCGAGCATGTAGGGCGGGCTAGCACAATTGACGGTACGGCCGGATCTGAGTTGGCGCGGAACTGCTCGCGGAAATGCCTCCTTCTGCCAATAACTCGCAAATCCAAGCACTCGTTCGTCAGTTGGCATCACGTCGAGACTTAGATCAGTTGATTGGTGCTTCCATCGACAGATCAGATCGCTATCCGAATCAGGAGCAAATCCCCGGCTGCGTAGGCGCTCTTCAAAGCGATGCATCGCCGGCCGTGCGGTGACTTCGATGACCACGTCGATGTCGAGGGTCACCTCCGGCGGCCGGGCGGCTGGATCAGTCAGCCATAGCGCGAGCGTGGCCGCACCAACGAACACGACCTCTTCGGTCAGGTCGTCGAGGGTGGCCGCGGCGAGCTCAAGCAGATCGACGTTCATGGGATGAGTCACTCTCCGCGGTGAGTTGACGGATGATCAGCTCGGCCGCCATTGTCTGAATGCGCGCGTTGGGCACGTATCGGATCGCCTCGACGAGCGCGAGGAGTTCGCCGGCGCCCCCCGGCCTGTGATGCGAAAGCGCTATATAGGGAACCGATTCATGCAGGGGTTGAATCGCTGTGCCGAGCTGGTCGCCGAGCGCGTACGGCCAAACCAATGGAGGCTGGGCACCATCGCCAGGTGTCAGGAGGGCGCGCAAGGGTGGTGCGTCTGAAGCCGCCGCGACGCCACGTACGCCGTCACCCAGGAAGACGGGCGGGAAATATGGGCGGACCGCGTGAATCAAAAAGCTTGCAGCACGGTCACGTGCCACCCACGGCGATTCCCCGTACCGATGTGATTTGAACATCAGCCCGGCAAGCAATAGGTTCTTGATCGACCTTTGGACCCCCGCGGGAGCGAGTCCGAGCTCGTCCGCGAGCGAACGAATCGTCCAGTTCTGGCCGTCGCGCGTAGCGAGGCAAATCAGTACGACTATGTCTCGTCCCTTAATCATGGAGGGAGTTTATCAAGAATCGATACTTGATACAAGTTCGTTGCCATGATGCATCTCGAGCGTTGGCAGTGTGAGATCGGCTGCGACGTTTCGCGCACGAACCTGGGACCTGAACCGGATCATCGCCCAATTTCCCACATCCAGGTCGGGTCAATGGTTAGGCTTGACAATTGGGTTGGCCGACTGTATAGTCCCACGACCCTGGCGCACGCCCGTGCGCATTCGTCGCCCGCAGGCTCAGCTCACTTGCTCCCATCACTCCTTCCCCGGGTCCGCCCGCTCGCAACGATCGTGCGCGTGGCGTCTGCGTTGACCCTGATGTCGGCGACGGTTCCTGCCGTGGCTAGTGCCGACTTCACGAGTTCGCTCGGGATCAGCCCGAGCACAACCGTCGTCGGCGCAAATCCAGAGTTGAACCTCTCGCTTTCGGTGTCGGGATCGCCGGAGGTCAAATCGCTTACGGTGACGCTGCCCCAGGGACTGCACATCGGTCCCGGAGCTGTCCCCAACCCCTGTTCGCTGGCAGATGCGGCGACCGCGAGTTGCGCGCCATCAAGCCAGATCGGATCGGTTGCCGCCACCGCACTCGGCGGAGTAGCCGCGACCGGCCAGCTGTTTATGACGGAGCCACCGGCATCCGGCTACGCGGCCGGGGTCGCGCTCGTGCTGGGCTTGACCGGCTCGGCGGACATCGTGATCGCGCAGGGAGCTCTAACCCTCAGCAATAGCGGCACCAATCAGCCGAATCAGAAGCTCATTTTCAGCGAGATTCCTCGACTGACTTCCAGCAGCGCCACATTCGCCCTAACGGAACTCTCGATGACATTCAATGGCTGGTCGGAGGATGCCTCACATGCGCTCGTGACGAACCCGAGTACCTGTCCGACGAGCGCCTTGACAGCGACTTCAGTCGCGACCGCCTACGACGACTCTGTTTCGCAGTCATCAGCCTCGTATCCGACGACCGGTTGTAATGACCTGCCTTTCACGCCGTCGTTCGACGAATCGTTCTCGGATCCCAACGCAGGGCACTCGACGCGCACGACGTTCTCACTGAGGATGCCTCTGGGCAACAGCTCGATGAAGCGACTTGTCCTTAAGTTCCCCTCGTTTGAATGGAGTCATTTTTCGGCGCTCGGGTCACCAGCCGACATGTGTCCGAGCTCAAGCCTTCCGAACCCGAGCGTTCCCGTGTTCGACAATGACTACTCCTAGTAACGCGGGTGGAATCTCTCGAGTTGAGAAGATCAAAGAATGGAACTGGAATTCCCTTGCTTCCGAGGCATGCCAGGGGCACTCCAGGGGCACTCCAGGGGCACTCCAGGGCTTGGCTCCAGATCGTCAGGCATTTCGGAAGTGACTACGGTGACGAAGAAGAGCTCACCACCGAGACCGATGGCGATCTCGAGAAACTACCCGGCCAGCATCAACTGCTTGGGTGGCATCTGGATGCCGATGCGTTGGCGTTCCTTGTCGAGATTCGAGCAGATATCGATTTTGACGAGTATGGGTAGAAGCGCCGCACGCATTGTCGCGCGGAGTAAATTCCGCATACTCCAACCGGCCCACCTTGTCTATCCAAAGGGCCAACAGACGCTTCGCTTACCCGTGGTAGCGTTGAATGCATGGGCGCTGAAACGACTTCAACTTCAATAGACAAGCTTTCCGTCGACACGATCCGCACGCTTTCGATGGACGGGGTGCAGGCGGCGAACTCCGGGCATCCGGGCACGCCGATGGCGCTGGCGCCGATCGCCTACGTGCTTTACGCGCGCATCATGCGCCACTCGCCGAAGAACCCGCTGTGGCCGGCCCGTGATCGCTTCGTTTTGTCGGCCGGGCACGCCTCGATGTTGCTTTACAGCTCCCTACACCTTGCGGGGTACGACATTTCTCTCGAAGATCTGAGAAACTTCCGGCAGCTTGGGAGTCCGACCGCTGGTCATCCTGAGTATGGACACGCGCCGGGGATCGAGACTACGACTGGCCCGCTCGGCCAGGGCATCAGTCATGCCGTCGGTCTGGCGCTGGGGGAGAGGCTGTTGGCGGAGCGTTTCGGCGCCAACGGCGTCTCACCTTTCGATCACCACACGTTCGTCATCGCGTCCGACGGTGACATCGAAGAGGGCATCTCCGGCGAGGCCGGATCGCTGGCCGGACACCTCGGCCTCGGTCGCCTGATCTGCTTCTACGACCAGAACCACATCACGATCGAGGGCGACACCGCCCTCGCGCTCAGCGAAGACGTCGCCAAGCGTTACGAGGCCTACGGCTGGCACGTCATCGAACAAGGCGAAGCCGTCGGGCTCGACTCGCTCGAGGCCGCGACCCGTGCTGCGATGGAGGTCACCGACAAGCCGTCGATGATCATCGTCCGCACTCACATCGCCGAGGGTGCCCCGAACAAGCAAGACACTGCCGGTGCACACGGCGCGCCGCTCGGCGTGGAAGAGATTGAGCTGACGAAGAAGGCTTACGGCTTTCCTCGCCTCGAGCCGTTCTTCGTCCCCGATGAAGTGCGCGAGAACTTCGCGTCGATCGCCGACGGCTTGGAGCAGGCGCACGCACATTGGGAGAAGGAGTTCAACGAGTTCAAGTCATCGAGCGACAAGTCCGCCGAGCTCGACCGCTTGCTTTCCGGAGAGCTGCCCGATGGATGGGATGCCGCGCCGCCGGTATTCGACCCGGCTGATGGTCCGGTCGCCTCGCGCAAGGCCTCGCAGGTCGCGATTCAGTGGGCGGCCGCGCAGGTGCCCGAGCTAGTCGGTGGATCCGCCGACCTTGCACCTTCCAATCTGACTTTGATTGACGCCGACGAATCGGTCGGTCGCCACAAGTTCGACGGCCGCAACATTCACTTCGGCATCCGCGAGCACGCGATGGGCGCGGTTGTCAACGGATTGACGCTGTCCGGCCTACGCGGCTACGGCGCCACCTTCCTGATCTTCAGCGACTACATGAAGCCGGCGATGCGCCTCGCTGCGCTGATGGGCCTGCCGTCGATCTACGTCTTCACGCACGACTCGATCGGGCTGGGCGAGGACGGCCCGACCCACCAGCCGGTTGAGCAGCTCTGGGCGCTGCGCGCGACACCGAATCTCAACGTCGTTCGTCCCGCCGACGCCAACGAGACCGCGCTTGCCTGGAAGTTCGCGATCTCCCAGACCGATCGCCCAACTTGCTTTGCGCTCTCGCGCCAGAACCTACCGACGATCGACATCGACTCGATCCCGCCCGACGCGATCGAGCGCGGCGCGTACGTACTGCGCGAGGCCTCCAACGCGCCCAGCGCTCCCGACCTGATCCTGATCGGAACCGGCTCGGAAGTGCCGATCTGCATGGAGGCCGCTGAGCTGCTTGAAGCCGACGGCATCGCAACGCGCGTCGTCAGCGCACCGTGTCTCGAATCATTTGGCGAGCAGGATTCTGTTTACCGAGACGGCGTGTTGCCGCCCGAGGTCAAAGCCCGTGTTTCGGTCGAAGCGGGCAGCACCGTGGGCTGGCACCGCTGGGTCGGAGATCAGGGATACTGCGTGGGCATGGAGTCATTCGGCGCGTCTGGCCCGCAGCCGGAGCTCTACGAACACTTCGGATTCACACCGGCGAAGGTGGCCGAGCACGGACGCACCGTTGCCGGCGGAAAGGTGGCATCGTGAGCACCAACGTTGTCAACGAAAAACTTGCCTCGATCACCGCACTCGGCACGAGCATCTGGCTCGACCAGATCGGCCGTCACTTGATCGAGGGCGGCGAACTGCAACGCCTCGTCGACGAGTTCTCTCTGAGAGGCGTCACCAGCAACCCGGCGATCTTCGAGCAGGCGATCGTCAAGAGCGACGACTACGACGCCGAGATCGCCGAGATGGCGGCCGAGGGTCTCTCGCCGCTGGAGATTTACGGCCGCATCGCGGTTAAGGACGTCAAGCTCGCCGCCCAGGTTCTGCGACCGGTCTGGGATCAGGCCGGAGGCGCCGATGGATTCGTCTCGCTTGAGGTCGCGCCCGCGCTGGCCCGCGACAAGACAGGTAAGACGCTCGCCGAGGCGCGGTACTACTGGAATGAAGTCAGCTGCCCGAACTTGATGATCAAGATTCCCGGCACGCCTGAGGGTCTCGATGCGATCGAGGAAGCGATCTACGAGGGCATCAACATCAACGTCACGTTGTTGTTCGCGGTCGAGCGATACGCAGCGGTCGCTGAGGCTTACATCCGTGGGCTTGAGCGTCGCCACGCCGAGGGCAAGTCGCTCGATGTTCACTCGGTTGCAAGCTTCTTCGTCTCGCGCGTCGACACGCTCGTCGACAAGCAACTCGCCGAGGCGGGTCGTGCGGACCTCTCGGGTCGCGCCGCCGTCGCCAACGCGCGCGCCGCCTACGCGAAGTTCAAGGAGATTTTCCACGGCGAGCGGTTTGCTGCCCTGCGCGAGGCCGGGGCATTTGTCCAGCGTCCGCTCTGGGCGTCGACTGGCACGAAGAACCCGGAGTACTCGGACGTGCTTTACGTCGACACTCTGGTCGGCCCCGAGACTGTCAACACGATGCCGATGAAGACTTTGATCGCGGCCTCGCTGGAAAGCGAAGTTTCGACCGTGACGCTCGATGAGGATCCGACTCCTGTGCTCGATGAGTTGGCCGCCGCAGGGATTGACATGAACGCCGTTACCGAGCAACTGCTCGACGAGGGCATCGACGCGTTCGTTCACTCGCTCGACGGATTGATCGCCGACATCGAGCAGCAACTGGCCGCATCCGGCGGCAGTCCACCGTCGGAGCAGCCGGGGTGAGTAACCCCTCGGCGACCGGAACGGGCACCGGCGTCGCCGGTCGCCTCTGGGCGCGCGACGAATCGTTGTGGGGCGGGCCGGGCGTGCCCGAGATCGCCGACCGGCTCGGCTGGCTCGACATCGCCGAGCGGATGCGTGAGAAGACTGACGAGCTCAAGGCCTGGGCAGACGAGGTTCATCAGGCGGGCTTTGACCAGACCGTGTTGCTGGGGATGGGTGGATCCTCGCTCGGGCCCGAAGTCTTGCGGCTGGCGTTTGACCGACCACTGACGATGCTCGACTCGACGGACCCGGCTGCGGTGGCAGCGGTCGCAGAGAACGTCGATATGGCGCGGACGATGTTCGTCGTCTCGTCTAAGTCGGGCGGCACGATCGAAACGCTCTCGCACTTCAAGCACTTCTACGAGTTGACTGGTGGCAACGGCAGGCAGTTCACCGTGGTCACCGACCCGGGCTCACCGCTGGAGCAGCTTGCACAGGACAAGGGTCTGAACAAGATCTGGCTGGCCGACCCTGAGATCGGCGGGCGTTACTCGGTGCTCTCGTATTTCGGACTGGTACCCGCCGCGCTCGCGCGTATCCCCGTTGACTCACTACTCGACAGCGCGATCGCCGAGATGAGTGCGTGCGCCGATCCCGATGAAGAGAACACCGGTCTGGCGCTCGGTCTCGAGCTCGGCAAGCTGGCACTCGATGGTCGCGACAAGCTGACGTTCGCGATCTCCGGTCCGCTTGGCTCGTTTGGCCTTTGGGCAGAGCAGCTAATCGCGGAGAGCACCGGCAAGCACGGCAAGGGAATCCTGCCGGTCGCCGGCGAGCCGATCGGGTTGCCCGAGGTCTACGGCGACGACCGCGTCTTTATCCACATTCGCGCCGACGAGACCCACGACAACGCGATGATCCGCCTCGAAGAAGCAGGCCATCCAGTGATCGAGATCGACGGGTACGAAGGCCCCGACGAGCTCGGCGCACTGTTCTTCTTGTTCGAGTTCGCGACCGCGATCGCGGGGCACGTGCTCGAGATCAACCCGTTTGATCAGCCAAACGTGCAGGAGGCAAAGGACGCGACGGCCGAGGTGTTGGCCTCTGGAGAGTTCGACGCGCCCAGCGGCACCGCAGAAGACATTGCCGCATTGATCGCAGCGGTCTCGCCGCCGGGGTATGTAGCGATTCACGGCTACCTGCAGCCGAACGACGAGTTCGACTCTGCCGTCACCGAACTGCGCGAGGTCATCCGTGCGCGCACGAGCGCCGCGACGACCTTCGGCTACGGCCCGCGCTTCCTCCACTCGACAGGCCAGCTCCACAAGGGCGGCCCGGCGACCGGACACTTCATCCAACTCGTCCACGACGCCGACGGCGATGTCCTGATTCCAGACGCCGACTTCACTTTCGGACAACTGATCCGCGCACAGGCAATCGGTGACCTGCGCGCCCTGGCCGCGCACGATCGCCCCGCCGTGCGCTTCACGCTCGAAGGCGACCCGGTACAGGCGCTGCGCACGCTCACAAAACAACTGGAGGGTTGACATGCAGATCGGTTTCGTAGGGCTTGGGCGGATGGGCGGCAACATGGTGCACCGCATCCACCGTGACTCCGACCATCAGGCGGTCGCCTTCGACCCCGACAGCGAGGCCGTCGCGCGGGCCGAGGGCGTGGGTGCATCTGGCGCCGGCTCGCTGGAAGCTCTGGTCTCGCAGCTCGAGGCCCCGCGAATGGTTTGGATCATGGTTCCGGCGGGCGATCCGACACAGCAGACGGTTGAGAAGCTCGCGACGCTGCTCGAGCCCGGCGACACGATCATCGACGGCGGCAACTCGCGCTGGAGCGACGACAAGGCGCGCGCTGCGCTACTTGAACCTCGAGGGATCCACTACATCGACGTCGGCACCTCCGGCGGAGTCTGGGGGCTCGACGTCGGCTACTGCATGATGGTCGGCGGCCCTGATCAGGCGGTCGCGCAGCTGACGCCGATCCTCGACGTGCTTGCTCCGCCGTCAACCGAGGAGCACGGCCCGGGCTGGGCGCACATGGGACCTGTCGGTGCGGGGCACTACGTGAAGATGGTTCACAACGGCGTCGAGTACGGCTTGATGCAGGCTTACGCCGAAGGATTCGCCTTGTTCGACGCCAGCGAGTACGAGCTCGACAACGCGAAGATCGCACATCTTTGGATGCAGGGGTCGGTCGTGCGCTCGTGGCTCTGTGAACTGGCGGCACTCGCGTTTGAGCAGGAGGGCAATGACCTTGCCGGCCTTGAGCCGGTCGTCGCCGACAGTGGCGAAGGTCGTTGGACCGTCGAGGATGCGATCGAGAAGAAGGTGCCCGTCCCGGTGATCGTCGCTGCGCTGCACGAGCGCTACTCATCGCAGAGCAAGGGAGCCTTCGCCGCCAAGACCAACGCCGCGCTGCGAGCGCAGTTCGGCGGCCACGCGGTGGAGCGCGCCGAGGCGAAGGGCTAGCAACATGGCGACGACACCCGCGAACCGCTCGGATCTTGAAACGTTGGTCGCCGATCAGGTGGCTCCAGGTGCGCTCGCGCACCCGCTGGATAACCCGCTCGCTGAAGGCCTGGAGCATCTTCCGGTAGATCCCACGACGATGGTGATCTTCGGCGCCACCGGCGATCTCGCCCAGCGCAAGCTGCTGCCGGCGATCTACAACCTCGCCCACGAAGGCGCGCTGCCGGAGCGCTTCAACCTCGTCGGCTTCGCGCTCGACGAGCACACCGATCACAGTTTCCGCGACTTGATGCACGCGTCCGTCAGCGAGTTCAGTCGCACGAGTCCGAAGCCAGAGGTGCTGCAGGCGCTGCTGTTTCGTGTTCGCTACGTCAGCGGCACGTTCGACGACCCGGACGATTTTGCCTCGCTCGCAAAGGTGCTTGAAGAGTTCGATGTCGAAGCCGACGAGCCGCTCAACCACCTCTTCTATCTGGCGACTGCACCGCCGTTCTTCTCGACGGTCACCAAGCAGCTCGGCGCGAGCGGCCTTAATCACAAGGAGGGCGCGGAGGTCCACGTCGTCGTCGAGAAGCCGATTGGCCGCGACCTGGTCAGCGCCCGGGCACTCAATGAAGACTTGCTGTCAGTGCTCGACGAATCCCAGGTCTTCCGAATCGATCACTACCTCGGCAAAGAGACCGTGCAGAACATCATGGCCTTCCGTTTTGCGAATGCGATGTTCGAGCCGATCTGGAATAGCAACTACGTCGACTGCGTGCAGATTACGGTCGCCGAGGATCTCGGCGTCGGCATGCGCGCCGGGTACTACGACACTGCCGGCGCGCTGCGCGATCTCGTCCAAAACCACATGCTGCAACTGCTCGCGCTGTTGTGCATGGAGCCACCGAACCGACTTACCGCCAACAAGGTGCGTGACGAGAAGGCGAAGGTGCTCAACGCGATCCGGCCGCCGGAGTTTTCGGAGGTGCCGCAGATGGCGGTGCGCGGCCAGTACACGCGCGGCACGATCGGTTCCGACACGGTGCCCGGCTATCTCGAAGAGCCCGGTGTCCCGGCTGGCTCGCACACCGAAACTTACGCCGCCCTACGTCTAGAAGTCAGCAACTGGCGCTGGGCCGGGGTGCCGATCTATCTGCGCACCGGAAAGCGGCTCGCTCGCAAGGTGACCGAGATCGCCGTGCGCCTAAAGCCCGTGCCGCACCTCGCCTTCCAGGTTCACGGTGCCGCGCCGACGCCGAACCAACTGGTCTTTCAGATTCAGCCAAACGAAGGAGTGTCGCTTTCTTTGGGCGCCAAGGTGCCGGGCGCGAAGACCCGCATCCGCCCGGTCAATATGCAGTTTCAGTACGGCACGTCGTTCGTGTCGCAGTCGCCAGAGGCTTACGAGCGGCTGATCCTCGATGTGATGCGTGGCGACGCGACACTGTTTACACGGGTGGACGAGGTCGAGGCGCTGTGGTCGATCGTCGACCCCGTGCTGGCCTTTTGGGAGGCCGATCCGGCTCCGCCGGCGCAGTACGCGGCCGGAACCGAGGGTCCAGAGGAGGCCGGCCGACTGTTGCAGGGCGGTCTGCACTGGCGGCCGCTGTGACACTCACCCCGTTGACCAGCTCAAGCGGAGTCTGGAGCGCACGCGACACGACCCCGGCCGAGATCGAAACGGCGCTGCGCGCACTGATGACGGAGCGCTCCGACGACGAACGCGTTCACGCCCCGGCGCGCGTGCTCAACTTCATCGTCGTGATCGATCGCGAATGGAAAGGCGAGATCTCGAATCGGCTTGACCGCGTTGGTCGCAACAACCCGGCCCGCACGATCATGATCGCCGTTGAGCCGAATCGCCAGTGCATCGACGCGTGGGCGACGCTCGTAAACGAACCGGCGCGCGACTCGGGTGATCTATCGGTCTTTCGCGAGCGCATCGAAATTGATGTCGGGCCACAGCATCTGGACTACCTCGACACGATCGTTTATCCGGTGCTAGCCACCGAGGTAGGCACGGTCGTCTGGTCGCCGCACGGTCACCCGGAGGCCGTCGATTCGCTGATCGGATTGGCCGACACAGTGCTGATCGACTCGGTAGAGGAGAACGACCCGCGCGTGGCGTTGCGTCGCGCGTCGGATTTGGCGGCGGAGGCCGACGTGGTCGATCTGGCGTGGCTACGTCCAAACCCGTGGCGCGAACGGATCGCCGCAGCCTTCGATCCGCAGATCTGGCGTGCCGCGCTGTCGCACATCGATCGCGTCGAGGTTCGCACGGGGCTGAACTCGAATACGGCGGGACTCTTGCTGCTGGGCTGGCTGGCGTCGCGACTGGAGTGGACGACCTCGCCATTTGACTTCACCGACGATCTCAATCCTGTGGGAAAGGCCACGTGCGGGGAGGCGACGATCGACTTAAAGATCTTGCACGATCCAACGATGACGGTCCCGGGTCTGTCGGGAGTGACTATTGGTACGACGGGCGGACTCGAGGTGTCGCTGGACCGCGGAGCGGGGGGTCTTACCGCAACGCGGCAGGTGCGCGACGGCGAGCAGAAGCAGTGGGCCGTACTCGGCGCGTCGCGCGGCGAAGACGGGATTCTTGCTCACGGTGTTACGCACGCGCTGCTGCCGGACCCGATTTACCGGCCGGCGCTTTCGGCGGCGATGTCAATGGTCGATCTTGCCGCGTGACGAACGTTCGCGTCGTTGACGACCCGGCGCAGTTCGCCGCCGACCGGCTATCAGCGGTCGCAGCAGCGGGCGGGTCGATCGTGCTCGCCGGTGGATCGACGCCGCGCCGTGCCTACGAACTCGCATCCGGCGCCGACTGGAGTGGCGCGACGCTGTGGTACGGCGACGAGCGCTGCGTGCCGCCCGATGACCCGCGGTCGAATCACCTGATGGTCGCCGAGGCACTGCTTTCGCGGCTTGTTGTGCCCCCGGCTGCAGTGCACCGCGTGCGCGGCGAGCTCGACCCATCGGCGGCGGCCGATGACTACGAGGCGTTGCTCACTGGCGCAAAGCGGTTTGACCTCGTGCTGCTGGGCATCGGCTCCGATGCGCACACTGCGTCGTTGTTCCCCGGCAAACCGGCGGTGGACGAATCAGATCGCCTCGCGGTGGCAGTTCCCGAAGTCGGGCTGGAGCCGTTCGTGCCCCGTGTCACGTTGACGATTCCGGCGCTGGCACGTGCGCGCGAAGTGATCTTTCTCGCCGTCGGCGTCGACAAGGCCAGCCCGGTACGGCGGTCGTTCGGACGCGAGGCGGCAGAGGATACGCCGGCCGGACTCGTTGCGCGAGCTGCAGACACGGCCGGTGCCGACGTCAGCGTGGTCGTTGACCGCGACGCGGCAGCCGGTCTTTAGAAGCCGCGAGCCGAATCGTCGATGCCGATCTCGCCGGATCTTCGGCCTACTCTTCGCAGCGGTGTCATTTCCCGTATTTACCCGCTTCGTCGCGATCGGCGACTCGACAACCGAGGGCCTCGACGACCCGTATCCCGATGGTCGTGGGTATCGCGGCTGGGCGGACCGCTTGGCCGAGCGTCTCGCTGTGCTCACCCCCGATTTGCGCTACGCCAATCTCGCTATCCGTGGCCGTCTGATTGGGCCGATCCACGACACCCAGCTGCAGCCCGCGTTAGCGATGGAACCGGATCTCGCCAGCGTCGTCGGCGGCGTCAACGACATCCTGCGTCCGCGCGTCGACATGGATCACATCCGCGAGAAAACCGAGGCGATGCATACGGCGTTGATCTCGGCCGGCGCGACGGTGTTGTCGATGACGCTGCCCGACCTCTCGTCGTCGATGGGCGTCGCACGACTGGTCAGCGACAGGTTGGTGGCGTACAACGAACTGATGCGCGAGGTCGCCGGTCGCACCGGCGCAGTGCTCGTCGACATGGCAGACGAACCCGTCGCGCACGACCCTCGCCTGTGGAGCAGTGACCGGCTGCACGCCAACTCGGTGGGTCACGAGCGAATATCGATCGCCGCAGCTCACGCGCTCGGCCTGCCCGATGTCGACTACGCCGACGCAAATGCCGAGTTTCCGGTTCAGCCCAAGCTGCCGCTCTACCGCAGCGTGCCGGCCGACGTTGCGTGGGCCTGGCAGTACTTCCGGCCGTGGATCGGTCGCCGACTGCGTGGGCAGTCGTCGGGTGACGGGGTCGAACCTAAGCGGCCGGTGCTTGCGCCGGTCGAGATCACTGGCTGATCGTCGGCTAGTCGCGCAACGGCGGCGCAAGTCTCTGTTTACCCGCCAGTCCAATCACTCAACTGTGGTGTCACACGGATAGGGCGAATCGACGGATGATTGACTGCCTGACGAGCTCAGCTCGCTGATGCGCCACCCTGTTACCTGATGACCCGCGAAGTCCGTATTGGGGCCGGCCTGGCGCTGCTCGTGATGTTTGTCGTTGCCGCCGTGATGGGCGGTGGTGCAGACGGACGGCCGCTGGCGACGGCTCCGAAGTGCTCGATCTTTCCGAAGGACAACCCGTGGAATCAGCGGGTTGACTCACTGCCCGTCGCCAGCGACTCCGATCAGTTGATCACCTCGATCGGCGAGAGCGCCAGCGCGCACGCTGATTTCGGTTCAGGCAAATGGGACGGCGGCCCGATCGGTATTCCGTTCGTTGTCGTCGGCAAGAAGCAGAAGCGCGTGAAGGTCAGCTTCGAGTACGCCGACGAATCCGACGGCAGTCGCCACCCGGTCCCCCGCAAGGCACCGATCGAGGGCGGCAGGAAGGCCGACGGCGACCGCCACGTGATCGTCGTCGACCGCGACCGCTGCAAGCTCTACGAGCTCTACGCGGCGTACCCAGGCAAGGGTGGCAAGCGCTGGCGTGCCGGATCCGGCGCGATCTACAACTTGCGATCGAACAAACTGCGCCCCGCCGGATGGACCAGCGCCGACGCCGCCGGATTGCCGATTCTTCCAGGCCTGGCGCGATACGACGAGGTCGCCGCCGGCGAGATCGACCACGCGCTCCGCTTCACCGCGCCGCGTACGCGGCGTGCCTACATCTATCCGGCACGCCACCACGCCAGCAGCGACAACGACCCTGCCCTACCGCCGATGGGTCTGCGCGTGCGTCTAAAGGCCGGCGTCGATATCAGTGGCTACCCGCGCCAGTCGCGGATCGTCCTCACTGCTTTGAAGCGTTACGGGATGATTCTCGCCGACAACGGTTCGCCGTGGTACGTCTCGGGTGCACCGAACTCGCGCTGGGACAACGACGATCTGCACTCGTTTGGACGGCTTTCCGGCAGCGATTTCGAGGTCGTCGACACGAGCTCGCTGCCGACTCCTGGTCTGTAAACCGCCGGCCGCCGGACACTCGGCCTAGAAGATCTGCTGATCCCGCAAAAACGGGGATCAGGAACCCGCTCCGGCTGCCGACAACACAAGCGTGACGTTCCGTCACGCCTTCCGCATGCAGATGCTCAACTTCACTGGGGCCAGTCTTCGTTCAATCGTCCTCGCGACGATGCTGACCCTGTTCGGCGTTTTCGCCTTGGTCAGTGCTTCACCGGCCAACGCAGCCTTCGACCTGCAAGCCGCCTACGCCGTTTCCGCCGCCGAAGATGAGCAGTACCCGGATTGGTGTGACGACTACGACGAGGACTGGTGGAACGACTGCCCGGTCGCAGAAGACCAGCCCGAAGAGGACTCGCCCGAAGAGGACTACTGGCCGGAGGACCCTCCGCCCGCACCGCCGGCCCCGCCAGCGCCCGAGCCAGACTGGGATCAGCCCGATTGGGATCAGCCCGACCGCGACGGCCCCGGCTGGGAGCCGCCGCAACCGAACTGGCCGCCGACCCCGACCGGTGCGGTCGCGCGGATTGCCGAGAACGGTCGCACGGCGATCGCACCGAGGCGGGCACCGCGAATCGTCAAGGACATGATCCAGGCGGCCAATCGCATTACCCGCAAGCCGTACAAATGGGGAGGTGGACACGGCCAACTGACCGATAGCGGCTACGACTGCTCCGGCGCAACGAGTTACGTGCTGCGCGCCGTCGGCCTGATGAACGGCTCGATGGTTTCGGGATCATTCAAGCGGTGGGGCGTCAACGGCAGCGGCAAGTGGGTGAACGTCTACGCCAACAACGGACATGTCTTCATCGTCATCGCCGGGCTGCGTTTCGACACCTCAGGCCAGGGTCAGCACGGACCTCGCTGGCGCAGTGAGCCACGCGGCTCTCGCGGCTTCAAGCTTCGCCACCCGCGCAAGCTCTAGCCGCCTGCCACGCGGACACCCGAAAGCAGGCACCTTTCCGCCGACGAGTCGCCGGCTTGGGGAGGACCGATATGGAAGGCTCGTGGTGGCGCCGCGGGTCCCGGCACATCGCACCTCATAAATGTCCGCAGTTTGCGTGAATCCGCTGTCGCTGCCCAAGCGCCCGTCCGGTCGTGGCCGCCCACCGCCCACCGCGATTGACCGCCATCCCCATCGGGTACGTTCTAAGTACACGACCGAAGGAGTGCTCCGATGGCGATCGCCGCAGTAGTTCGAGAAATGCTCAATGCCCGTCCGCGTGACACCCGCCTCAGCGGGGCCGTGCTGGAGCATTGCGTCGAAGCGCTCGCAGATTGCGCTCAGGCGTGCACGCAGTGTGCCGACGACTGCTTGGCCGAGCGGCATGAGCAGGGGCACATGGCCAAGTGCATCCGCCTGAACCTCGACTGCGTCGATATCTGCACCGCCACTCAGCGTGCGATCAGTCGGCAGAGCGCCTATGAGCCGACGACGATCGCCGCCCAGTTGCGCGCCGCGATCGCCGCCACGCACGCCTGTGCGCAGGTCTGCGGTGACCACGGTCAGCACATGGCCCACTGCGGTATTTGCGCGGCCTACTGCCAGGCGGCCGCTACTGCGTGCACCGACCTTCTCGCCGCGCTCCCTGGCCTCCCGGATAACGGCGGCGACGAGCACAAGACAGGCATCGGCCGCGCGATCTCGGCGATTACCGGCCGATCCAACCAAGGCCAACCAGGTGTTTAACCCGATCGATCAAACCACGATCAAGGAGTAGTCATGTCAGAAATTCCAGGACGCGTCAAAGAAGCAGCCGGAGACCTCACCGACAACAAGGATCTCCAGCGCGAAGGCCAGACCGAGCAGGCCGGAGACAAGGCGAAGCAGGGCATCGACAAGGCCGTCGACAAGGTCAAGGACTTCTTGCACAAAGGTGACGACGACCGCCGCTAGAGCGCTCTCGGCGTGATCATGCAAACCCTGCCGCAAACCAATCTTCCGGCGGCAGCGACCTGCTTCTGCTGGCGATTGCCGGCCCCGTAATCGCCGGCACGAGCCTGTTCGGCGGCCGTGGATCGGTCTGGTCTGCGCTCCTAGGCGCGCTGGTCATCGGCTCGATCAGCAACGGTATGGATCTGCTTGCCTACGAGTCGTCAGTCAAGTACATAGTCAAGTACTCAAGTACATAGTCAAGTACATAGTCACCGGCGCGGTACTGCTGGTTGCGATGATCATCGACGCGCTCGCTCGCCGCCAACGGCAGGTTGTAGGCAGGGTCTGAGCGGGTAATCGAACATAAGATCTAGACGCTTCGTACTCACGACCCCCTCTGCTCAGTTCTCAAGCTCTGCTCAGTTCTCATCTCAAGGAGATTTGAAATGCCCATGAAGTCCCGTTCGGCCATTCTGACGATCGTCTCACTGATTGCGCTTCTCGCCGTGGCGGTTGCCGTTTCGGGATGTCAGACCAACACCGCGGCAAGCACCTGGGAGTCGCCGAATCAGAACTCCGACAACACCCGCTATGTCGGTGGTCGGATCACCAAGGACTCAGTTGAGAAGCTCGGGATCGCCTGGACGGCGGAGCTCGACGCGAAGGGATCGTTTGGGGCGATGGCGACCCAGCCGATCATCGACGCCAATCGCGTCTATGTGCAGGACCTCGAGTCGAACGTCGCGGCCTACAACCTGACGACCGGTAAGAAAGAGTGGGAGAAAAAGTTCGATGAGGCGAACGTCGGTCCGAACGGTGTCGCCCTCGAGGACGGCAAGATTTACGGCGCCACGACCAGCAAGGCATTTGCCCTCGACGCCGACACCGGTAAAGAGATCTGGACGAACACATCGCTGGTGCCGGGCCTCGACAAGGGCGGCATCGGGTTCACGATCGCGCCGCAGGTCGCCGACGGTGTCGTGCACATCTCGACCGCAGCGATGATCGGCGGTGGCATTGCCTACGCGCTCGACGCCAAGACAGGTAAGAAGATTTGGGAGTGGGACTCGGTGATCGACAAGGTTGCTGACAAGGTCCAGGGTCCCGGCGTCGGTGGCTCGTGGAACGCTCCGCTCGTCGGCGACGACAACTCCGTCTACTGGGGAATCGGCAATCCCTACACCTCGATCAAAGAGGGCATTGAAAACCCGTCGGAGGGGCTGTACCTCGACAGCACCGTCAAGCTCGACGCTAAGACCGGCAAGCTCGATTGGCATTACCAAGGTGTGCCCAACGACTTCTACGACTGGGACATGCACCTCTCGCCGATCGCCGCGAAGATCGACGACCGTGATGTGATTCTCGACGGCGGCAAGATGGGCTACGTCTACGCCTACGACGCCAAAGACGGCAAGCTGATCTGGAAAAAGGCCGTCGGCAAGCACAACGGTCACGACGACGATCCGAAGCTTGCGCTCGAGGGCAAGTTCAAGCCAAAGACGCCTTATACGGTCTACCCAGGAACGCTGGGCGGCATCGAAACGAACATGGCCTACGCCGATGAAACGATCTACGCGCCGGTTTCAAACCTTTCGTACACGCACAAGGACATCGCGTCGACAGACGTCTTCGAAGGTCTTCAGGACTACGACAAGGGCGACGGGCAGATGGTCGCACTCGACGTCAAGACCGGCGACATCAAGTGGGACACGAAGCTGCCGTCGATGGTCTACGGCGCCGCCACGGCGGTCAATGACCTCGTGTTCACGACCACTTATGACGGTCATCTGTTCGCGCTGGACCGCGACAACGGCGAAATCGTCTTCCAAGACAAGCTGCCGGCCGGGGCCAACTCGCCGATCGCCGTCAGCGACGACACCGTGATCGTGCCGGCCGGCGTCGCCCAGGGTAAGGACAAGCCGGCCTCGCTGATCGCGTACACGATCGGCGGCGTCGGTATAACCGGTGAGGCAGCCGCAGAGGAGGCGCCCGAGCCGGCCGAGGAAGTTCCCGCCGAGGAAGGTGGCCGCATGAATGAGGGTGGCGGCAAGCCCGGCGACGAGAGCTCGGCAGGCGATGAAGCGGTGACCGAGGGACTCGACGGTAAGTCACTGTTTACGGATAACTGCGCGGGCTGCCATACGCTTGCCGACGCCGGAGCGAAGGGAACGGTCGGGCCCAATCTCGACGCGGCCAAGCCCGACGTGAAAGCAGCGATCGACAAGATCACCAAGGGCGGTGGTGGCATGCCGGCGTTCGCCGGGACGCTCACTGAAGAGGAGATCCAGGCGATCGCCGAGTACGTCGCCAGCGCTGCGGGCGGCTAGGGTCGTCCGCGAATCGCGGATGACCGACGCCTACCAAGAAGACCTCGCTCAGATCCACGATGACGGCTTTGGCTTCATCGCTCGTGGAGCGGCGGACACGCTGCTGCGACAACTGTCGCTGAGCGGTCATCGTGGCGGCGGATTAATCGTCGAGCTTGCGTGCGGCGGCGGGATCTCGTCACGCATCCTCGCCGACGGCGGCTACGAGATTCTCGGCTACGACATCTCGCAGCCGATGATTGAGATCGCCCGGGGCCGTGTCTCCGAGGGGAGATTCGAGGTCGAGTCGCTTTATGACGCTGTGATCCCGGAGTGCCGCGCCGTCACCGCGATCGGCGAGGCGTTCAATTACTTGTTCGATCCGCGCGCCGGCATTAGCGCTATGCGCGGAGTGTTCGCCCGCGCGTTTGCGGCGTTGGCGCCCGGCGGGCTACTGATCTTTGATGTCGCCCAACCGGGTCGCGGAATGCCGCGGCTCGAACACAATATTTTCCAGGGCGATGGCTGGCGCGCAACCTCAGAAGTGATCGAGCAGCCCGGAGCCAACTTGTTGCAGCGGCGGGTGACCACCGTCCGCCAGATCGGTCGCGAGGCGCGTTCAAGCGAAGAACTGCACGAGCTGGTGCTCTACGACCCCGACGAAGTGTTCGCAGAACTGACCGCCGCCGGGTTCTCGCCGCGACAACTTGCCTCGTACTCAACGGACTACCACTTCGGCCTCGGGCACGGCGGTTACGTCGCCGCCAAGCCGCGCTGATTAGGCCATCATCACTGCCGGACCCAGGGGGCGGGTCCGGGGTCTGGTGTGACGATAAAAAACTGCGCGGCGTGCGGTATCCGTCCGCGCAGGTGATGTCCGGTGATCCTCCCCTGAATCACTCGGAGCGTCCAAACTACCAGAATGAGTACCGAGCGGTACCTAAAACTCGCGCGTCGCCAATAAGACGGGACCGAGCCGACCCGGCTGGTAACAATTGGGCATGGTCGATCCCCCAAGCCCGCACCGGCCCGACGGCCGCGGCGGACAACTTCCGCGTGGCCGACACACGATCGCCCGCGAGGAGGTTCTCGAGTCGCAGCACGGCCGACTGCTGTCGGCGTTCGTAACCGTTGCCGCCGAGCGCGGGTATGACGCCGTCACGATCAGCGACATCGTGGCCAATGCCGGCACCTCAAAGCGCACGTTCTACGAACACTTCGAGGACAAAGAGGACTGCCTGGTCCAGGCGTTCGACCTCGCGCAGTCATTCTTGGTCGACGGCGTGCTGGCAAAGATCAACGAACCTGCCGATCCGATCGGGCGAATCGCCATCGGAATTCGTGCCTACATCGAAGCTCTGGTTGCGATTCCGGACTTCACCAAGTTATTTCTGCACGAGTCGATGTCGGCCGGCAGTCGTCTCGCCGACCGTTGGATCGCGGCGGCGGAGCTGTTCGCCGATGTGATCGCAGCACAGCGCGATGCATCACGGGTCGAGAATCCCGAGTTGCCGCCGCTCGGTCGGCTGCAGGCGTTGACCGTGATCCTCGGGATCAACGAATTGATCTGCGTGACTATCTATCGCGAGGGCATTGAGGCCGTGCCGGCGCTCACGAATGATCTTGTCGAACTGGCGACGACTTTGCTCACCGCAACCGAAAATCGTTATTAATGGTGGTAATCGGCGGTACCTACCCGCGGTCGACATTCGCGAAGCCTGGCTGACTACTTAGCGACCGCAACATCAGCGGCAGCCGAAAACCGGTGATGCCTAGTTTTCGGCCGCTCAATCGCTGGGCAAATCTGCCGATACTTAAAGTCTGTTGGCCGTTTTGTCCAGTTCTCAGGGATGAGATTGAGCGTACGGTCTGGGTTGACGATCACTCATATGAGTGGATACGCCTCAAAAGACCTCCGCGCACTGAAAGCGCACTGAAAATCAAAGATGATCAGGACACTCTCTAAATGAACGATGGCTCAGCCGTCCCCGGCGGCAACCTGCTCTACTCGCCCGAGGCGCGGACCACCGCTGGACGTTTGGCCAGTGTTCATATGCTTGCAGTTGCCGCTGTCATTGCGCTCGTCGCGTGGGACGCCAATCATTTCGACAGCGTGACGATCGGCTATCTGATTGCAGTCGCGATCTGGATGCCGATCATGGCAGTAGTGCCGTGGGCGAGCGTTTCGTACCGCCTGATGTCGAAAATCTATTTTCTCGGCGCCGGCAGCTTTCTCTTCTTCGCATTTCACTTTGACAATCCATATCTGCTGCTCGGTGTTTATCCAGAAGCGGTCTCGTTTGCCGACATCTACTGGTATCGCCGTTCGTTGTTGCTGTTGCACGAGGCTGGATTGTTCGCTGCATTTACTGTCGGCGCGCTGCTGGTCGATAACGGCAGTGCCGCCGCCGAGCTGATAATTGTCGCGATGCCGGTGATGTTGGCGAGTGCGATCTCGGTCGGCGCGGTCAGCAGTCACTTCATTCGGGCCCTGCTCGAGCGGACACAGTTTCAGTCGACGGTGACCTCGCTGCTTGAGGCGCTTCATGCCCGCGACGGGTACACCGGCGACCACTCTAAAGAAACGCTTGCGATGGCTTTAGCCGTGGCCGACGAGCTGCGGCTTGACGACGTCCAACGTAAGGAACTCTCCGATGTTGCGCTGCTGCATGACATCGGAAAGATCGGGATTCCTAACTCGATCCTCCAAAAGCCCGGTGGTCTGACCGCCGAGGAGTGGAAGGTGATGGAGCAACACCCGGTCGTCGGCGAGCAGATTCTCTGCGACATCCCGGGATTTGAGAGCGTCGCAAAGGCGGTCCGTCACGAGCATGAGCGCTGGGATGGCGGCGGCTATCCCGACGGGATCAGTGCCGAGGAGATTCCGCTGGCCAGCCGGATCGTGCTGGCGTGCGACGCATTCCACGCAATGACCAGCGACCGCCCGTACCGTGCGGCAATGCCGTTGATCGAAGCGCGGGCAGAGCTCGCCCGCAATGCCGGATTACAGTTTGACCCCGACGTGATTGATGCTCTGCAGCGAGCGATCGAGAGTGCAGCCGGTGATCACGAGATCGAAGTCGAGGAGGAAGCCGACGGAGCGAGCGTTCGGGCGCTCGTCGCGGCGCCGGCCGAGTTCCAGGCTCCCCTGACCGCGTCTGACGGTCAGACCGCGAGGCGCGATCTACTAAACGATCCGAAAATGATGGGCACGGTCTCGTGTCTTTCCTGGTCGTTGATCGCGATCGTCACAACCGCGTTTCTGGCCGCCACCTCATTCGACTGGTCCGACATCGCGTTTCTCGGATTTGCGGTCGCGGTTGCCGTCGGGAGCATCGCTATTCGCAGTACTAAATTCGCTCCGCACTGGTGCTTGGCGACATGTCTTATCGGGTACATCGCGGTTCCGCTGATTGCCTGGGAGTCCGACCAACCGGTTCTGTTGGTTTTGCTCGTGTTGACGGCGAGCGTGATCTCTGGATTCTTCTGGGCGAACAAGTTGATTCGCGCGGTGCAGGTCGCGCTTGTGATTCTCGCATTCGTGTTGTTGCCGGTCACTCTGTTCGGTAGTTCGATGATCGCCTTTACTGCCGTTGCCACCCGTGCGTTCCCCGGCGTGCTGTTGGTGATCGGATGGTTCATGGGCCAGCTCACCGAGATGTGCTTTGAGCGCGAACGGTTTTCCAGCACGATTAGCTCATTGCTCTTGGCTCTGCACGCTCGCGACGGTTACACCGGTCAGCACTCTGACGAAACGGTCGAGCTGGCGATGGATGTTGCCGAGCAGATGCACCTGACCGAGGCCGAGCGGCTAGAGCTGCGCGACGTCGCTCTGCTGCACGACATCGGCAAGATTGGCATCCCCGACGAGGTGCTCAACAAGCCTGGAAAGCTGAGTGAAGACGAGTGGAAGATCATGCGCCAGCACCCGGTGATCGGCGAGCAGATCGTCGAGCAAGTGCCGGGATTCGACTCGATTGCGCTGGCGATCCGTCACGAACACGAACGTTGGGACGGCGGCGGTTATCCAGACGGCCTCGCCGGCGAGGCGATCCCGTTGGCAAGCCGAATCGTTCTCGCCTGCGACGCTTACAACGCGATGACGACCGATCGCCCGTACCGCAAATCGCTCGGTGAAGCGGCCGCGCGCGAGGAACTCGTTCGCTGCGCCGGCACACAGTTTGACCCGCGGGTCGTCAGCGCGCTGCTGGCTGCCCTCGACGCCGCCGGTATCGCCCGAGTCAGCGAAGTCGACCGTACGCTGCTCGGGGCCACGGCGTAGCTACAGGACGCTTTCGTAGACGCTCTGACTGAGCACGGAAGCGCGTTTGAGCAGATGCTCGCGCTGGTCAGCGACAGTCTCGGCGATCGAGTCGGCTGAGTGGTGATCGGCGTCGTAAACGATCACGATCGACTGATCCCCGTCCTCGAGGAAGGTCGTCTCACCGAACGCCGTGTAACGCGTCGCGCCGATTCCGATCAGCACGGACGACGGGTTGCCAGCATCGCGTAAGTACTGGCCGACTGGTTCGAGCGGAGTGTCGTCAGATCCGACCTGGTTGACGAGCCGCTCGACAAGCCAGTCGAGGAGCTGTCGTCCGTAGTACGAGTAGCCCGACAGGGGGCTATCGACCCCGTAGGCGTGGGTCTCGGTGTTGCGTCGCAAGAAGCTCATCAGGCGCAGCGAACTCGTCGGGCCGTCCGCGGCGAGGTCGTTCGCCACGAAGAACTCCGGGGCAACGCCCTTCGAATCTGCGCCCCAGTTTTTCTTCTCGCTGATCTTTTTGGCACCGGGCATTCGGATCGAGCAGTCGTTGAACGCGCCGACCGCTCGTGGGCTTAGCGCAGCGATCGTTCCTTTAACGTCGTAGGTCGCGTCGCACAGCAGGGCGGCCTCGGGCTCAATCTGGAGATCGAGGTCGGAGCTGGATGGCGGCTTCGCGATTCGGTTACGGGCGAGTGGAAACCTGCCCAGGAAGCCGTCGGCGCCCGGTACGTACCACGGAAAAATGCCCTTTGGAGCCTCGGGGGCGACAGCATCGACCGCAGCGAAGTCGGCCGCCTCGCCGGCTTGTTCGAGGTGCCCGGCGAAGTTGCCAGCCACGCCCAATCCGAAGCTCGAACGCAGTTCGCAGAGAGAGACTTCGATCACGCCGCCGAGACTACAGCGGGGTCGGGCTAGAGCCCGGCGGGAGCGTCGGACTTGGCGCGTCGAGCGGCATCGACGGCTGCGACCACTTCGTCTGGATCGGCGACGTCGTCGAAGACGAAGTCAGAATCATCGGTCCCGGCGGTGTCGAAGTCGACCTTGCCGACCTGTAGCAGCCGTTCGAGCGGCGACTGGCTGGTGTTGACGTTCTGCACACGGTCGATGCTCGTCTGCTGGACGTGCTTGCTGAGGATGCCGCGGCGGATATGCAAGCGCTCGGAAGTAATCACGTAACGCGTCGCCAGTCGCTTAACTAGTCCGACCAGCACTGCGATGCCCATCAGGCCCGCGAAGACCGCTATCGCCACGCCCGTCGAGACCGCGAAATACACGATCGCACCGATCACCAATGAGATCAGCGTGCCCTTGATGTAGAAACCGAGCACGCCGCGCCAAGACGGATGCCCTTCGAAAACGATTTCCTCGCCGGGATGCAGGTCCATGATCTCGCCAGACTACCGACGCCGTCAGCGTCGCGGCGCGAGCAAGCTCAAGGCTCCGGCGTTTCGGTAGGTCCGCGAGCGAAGTTTGGCGTCGAAGTTAGGGGGTTCACCCTGTTTGGATTCGATGCCTAACGACGATCGAACGCGACGCGGGTGCGGGCAACTCAGCCCGTATTTCGCAGGCCGCCGGCGATTCCGTTGACCGTCAGTAATCCCAGCCGGCGCAACTGATCACTGTTGGCTTCGCGACCGGGATCGCGAAGCCGCCGCAGCAGCTCGACCTGCACGTAGGACAGGGGATCGACGAACGGGTTGCGACGGGCGATCGACGCCTGCAAGACCGGCTCGCCGTCGAGCAACCGCTGCTCGCCGAGCACCAGCAACAGCTGTGCGACGGTGGTCTCGAACTCGGCTTCGATCGCAGTCCATAGCCGTTCACGCTGTACGTCGTCGTCGCTCAACTCGAAATACAGGCGCGCGATACCGAGGTCGGCCTTCGCGCAGGCCATCTCGGCGTTCGAGAGCAACGCGGCGAAGAACGGCCAGTCGCGTTGCATGTCCTGAATGAGCTCCAAGCCGTGGGCGTCACATGCGGCACGCAGCGCGCTGCCCAGTCCGAACCATGCCGGCAGAATCACTCGTGACTGCGTCCATGAGAACACCCATGGGATCGCCCGCAGGTCGGAGATCCCCTCGCCCGACCCGCGACGCGCCGGTCGCGAACCGAGCTGCAGCTGCGCGATCTGATCGACCGGCGTGACACTCATGAACGTGCTGAGGAAGTCGGGATCGTCGTGCACCAGCGCGCGATACGCGGTCGACGATGACTCTGCCATCTGCTCGATCACCGACGCAAACTGCTCACCGCGCTCTTGCAACGCCGGCGACTCGCGCTGTGTCAGCGAGATCAGCGTGGCGCTCGTGGCCAGCTCAAGCTCGCGGTGCGCAATCTCGTCGACGGCGTATTTCGCGGCCATTACCTCGCCCTGCTCGGTCATCTTTAGTCGGCCGTCGACCGCGCCGGCAGGCAGCGACAGAATCGCACGGCTGGTCGGGCCGCCGCCGCGTCCGACGACGCCGCCGCGGCCATGGAAGAACAGCCACGAAACTTCATGACGGCGGAACTCCTCGACCATCTCAGTCTGGGCGCGATACGCGGCCCAGCTCGACGCAACGTAACCGACGTCCTTGTTCGAATCCGAGTACCCGATCATTACCTCTTGGACGTCGCCGGTCGCCTCGAGTGCGGCGCGGTACACCGGCGTCGCCAGTAGATCGCCGATCGTCTCGGCCGCGGAGGCCAGGCTGGCGCCGCTCTCGAACAGCGGCACGATCCGCAGTGCTGCATCCACGCCACCGGCACGCGAAAGCATCGTCTCCTTCATCAACAGCAGCACCTCGAGCACGTCCACCGGGCCTTCAGCGCCAGAGATCACGTAACTGTCGATCGCGTCGCGATGATCGCCGACGAGTGCGGCGTGGATCATCCGAAAGGTATTGACTAATTCTTGCGTCGGCTCGGAAAATCCCGTGATGTCCTGGGGGATCAGCGGACGGCGATCGTCGATTTCACGAATCAGCAGTTCGCGTCGACGGTCGATCGGCAGGCCCGTGTAGTCCTGCTCGATCCCTAAAACCGCCAGCACTTCGGCGATCGCATCTCGGTGGCGCCGGGCGTGCTGACGCACGCCGAGCTGCGCAAAGTGGAATCCGAAGACCTCGACCTGACGAATCACGTCGTGAATGTCGCCCCCGGCAGCCAGTTCTCCACGATCGCCGAGCATGCAGTCGCGGGCGGCACGCAGGTCCGCCAGCAACTCCCGGCTGTGCGCGTAGCCGCCCTCCTCACCGGCACGCGTCACCTCAATCCGCCGCCGTAGCAATGAGAAGTACCGCCGGTAGGGCTCGCGCGGGTTGCGTTCCTCTAACTCGGCCGCCAGCTTCGGGAATCGTTCGGCGTTGGTTGCCAACAGCGTGCGCAGGGTCTCTGAGCGGTGGCCCTCTTGCTCGGCGAAGGATTCGCGCTCCGCAAGCAACGTGACGCGGCCCTCCAGGAAATGCAGACACTGGTCGCGCATCAGAGCAAGCGCTTCAATCGTCGCCTCAGGCGTGACAAATGGGTTGCCGTCGCGGTCGCCGCCGATCCAAGATCCGATCCGTAACAGGCTGGGCGCGCTCGGCGGTGTGTCGGGAAACGCCTCGGACAGCGCGGCTTCGATGTCGCGGTAGACGACCGGAATCACGTCGCAGAGAGTTGAGTTGAAGTAGGCGAGTCCACCGCGAACTTCATCGAGCACGGTCGGGTAGACGGCGCGAAGTTCGTCGCTACCCCAGAGTTCGTGGACGATCGCGGCGAGCCGTCTGCGCGCATCGGACTCGGACGAGGCTAGACCGGGTCGCTCGTCGAGGTCGCGGAGGATCCCGAAGATCCGTGACTGCTTGGCGATGATTGTGCGACGTCGCGCCTCGGTCGGATGGGCGGTCATCACCAGGTCGATCTCGACACCGCCGAGCAGCTCGGAGAGTCGTTGAGCGTCGCCGCCCGCGTGTTCAACCAGGCCCGCGACGGCGTCCGCGATCGAACCCGGCCGTCGGCCCGGGTTGCTG
>JBASTN010000102.1:0-3804 GCA_049274915.1 Solirubrobacterales bacterium | reverse complement strand
GTTGCGGCCGTCGCGGCGGCTCTTGCCGGCGGCGGTGCAGCGACGGTCGGCAATTCAGCCGAAAGCAGTGCCACCGCAGCCGCGGCCGGCGCGAACGTCCAGATGGCCGGCGGCGGATTCACCCCACCGTCTTCACCGGGAATAAAAGCCCTGCCGCTGCAGATCGACACCGATCGTCGCGCCGTCAAGCGCCGAGCAGCGAAACGCCGTAGCCAGGCACGCAAGCACCGAGCCCTGCGGTTCGGCGATGGAGGCCATCGTTTTCAGGCAGCCAGCAACCGGCGCACGGACACCCGCAGGCGTGGTGGTGGCGATCACGACGGAGGCACATCGGCTCGATCGCACGGGGCTGACGACGACGGTTCGTCGAAGCGCGATCATTCCGGAGGCGCTCGCGTTGAATCGAACGGCCGCGATGGCGGCCACGAGCAGTCCGGGAGGCGCGGCGATTCAGATCGTGGCGAATCGAATCGCGAAAAGGAGTCTCGCGGCGATTCCGGCGGCTCCAAGGACGACGGCTAGCCCACCAGCGACAGGCTCTCGCCCTAGGCGCGGTTCGCGCGTGCCAACTCGATCAGCATGCGGACACCGAAGCCCGAAGCGCCGTTGCCGACGTAGCTACGACCGAGATCCCAGGCGGTGCCTGCGATATCGATGTGTGCCCACGGCGTGTCGCCGACGAAGTTTTTGAGGAACTCGGCCGCTGTGATCGACGAACCCTTGCGCGACCCGGGTGCGTTGCTGATGTCGGCGTACTTGCCCTTGATCAGTTCTTCGTACTCGGGGTGCAGTGGCAGTCGGTGGCCGAGCTCGCCGGTTGCGTCGGCGGCGGCAAGCACCTGTGAGTACCAGTCGTCGTCGTTGCTGAAGTGGCCCGCATAGGTCGAGCCGAGCGCGACGATGATCGCGCCGGTCAGGGTCGCGAGGTTGATCACGCGTTCGGCGCCTAGCTCGATGCAGTAGGTCAGTGCATCGGCGAGGATCAGGCGACCCTCGGCGTCGGTGTTGTTGATCTCGATCGTCTTGCCGTTGAGCGCTGTGACGATGTCTCCGGGTTTGATCGCCTTGCCACTGGGCATGTTCTCGGTCGACGGAACGATGCTGATCAGATTGATCGGCAGCCCCAGCTCGGCGATCGCGGCGGTGGCCTCGAGTACGGCGGCCCCGCCGGACATGTCGAACTTCATCTCTTCCATCTTGCCCGACGGCTTGAGCGAGATACCGCCGGTATCGAAGGTCACGGCCTTGCCGACGAAACCGAGCGTCGGGCCCTCTGCGCCGGCACCGTGGTAGTGCAGTTCGATCAGCTGAGGCTCTTCATCGGTGCCTTGCGCGACAGACGCGAAGGCGCCCATTCCTTTGGCGGTGATCCAGTCACGGTCGCGGATCACGAACTCGATGTTCTTGTGCGCGGCGGCGATCGCGGCGGCTCGGTCAGAAAGGTATGAGGGGGTGGCGATGTTCGACGGCATGTTCTGCAGGTCGCGCGCGCGATTGGCAGCGTTGGCGCCGATCGCGGCCTGCCTCACTTCGTCGGCGAGGTCGTTGTCGCCCGTCGCGATCTCGAGGTCGGTCAGTCCGTTGTCCTCGTCGTCTGCGTCGTCTTTGCTGCTCTTGAACTGATCGAACTTGTAGGCCTTCAGCAGTGTTCCTTCGACCAGCGCGCCGGCGATCGTCGCTGTGTCACCAGCTTCAGGCAGCTGCCAGCTGAGCGACTTGCTGCCGAGCTCGGCAGCGCGTGAGTACGCGACCGCTGCGGCGACGCGGGCGCGCTCACCGGTCAACTCGTCGGCCTTGCCGAGCCCGACCACCACATAACGCTTGCCGTGGGCATGCGCCACACCGACGTGTTTGAACGAAGATTTCAGTTCGCCGGATTCGATCAGCTTGGCGATCGTTTCGTTGGCGCAGTCGACGGCGTCGAAGATGCCGACGACGCGAGTGTCTGCGGAGGTTTCGGCGGGATCGCCGGTGCGGGCGGTGACGGTGATTGTGGGGGTCATCAGCGCAACAATAGTCGGCGCACTGGGGCCTGCGGCATTACCATCTCGCCCGTATCCAACGCAACCGAGCAGCACGCCGGAAGGTTGCCGCATCGGATCGAACTACGGCTGGCGCAACCATCAGATCTGGCCGCAGATCGCCTCGTTTACCGCCTGACGATCTGAATCTCGGGGCGCCTGACCGAAGGGCGACGATCAAGCGACCGAATAATTATACGTCCGAACGTTCGTGCGGACCGCTATTATGTTCTTACTGGTTTCGTCAACGGAGGCAGGTTCGGCACTACCCTCCCGCGATACGGCCTTTCATCCACCGGCCAAACTTTTCAACTGCGGACTTTCAAGTCATGCACACTTTTCCAGCCACACACTTTTCAAGCTACGCAATTTCAAGCTAAGCAATTTCAAGCTAAGCAATTTCAAGCTAAGGGAGCATCAGGGCCATGTCCAAGACAGTCATTCTCGGATCTGCACGCACGCCTGTCGGCAAGCTCGGTGGCGGACTTTCGTCACTGAAGGCCGTCGAACTCGGCGGTATCGCGATCGAAGCCGCGCTCGAGCGCTCGGATGTTGCTCCCGACCAGGTCGACCACGTGGTGATGGGCCAGGTGCTGCAAGCGGGCGCCGGTCAGGTCCCGTCGCGCCAGGCACAGATCAAGGGCGGCATCCCGAAGGAAGTCTCGAGTGAGACGATCAACAAGGTCTGCGCCTCCGGCATGCGCGCGGTCGGCATGCTCGACACGGCGATCCGCGCCGGCGACATCGAGGTCGGCGTCGGTGGCGGCATGGAGAGCATGAGCAACGCTCCGTACATGCTGCCCAAGGCCCGCTTCGGATACCGCATGGGCGACGGCAAGATGATCGACGCGATGATCAACGATGGCTTGACTAATCCCTTCAGCGGCAAGCACATGGCCCACGAGGCCAGCGAGGTCGCCGCCGAGATCGAGATGACTCGTGCCGACATGGACCGCTGGTCGGTCCGTTCGCACGAACTGACCCTCAAGGCGACCGATGACGGCAAGCTCCCCGAGGAAATCGTCAAGGTCACGATCTCCGGCAAGAAGGGCGACACCGTCGTCGAGGTCGACGAGTCACCGCGCCCCGGTACCTCGCTCGAGGGTCTCGCGAAGCTGCCCCCGATATTCATGGAGAACGGCACACACACCGCCGGCAACGCCCCGGGCGTCAACGACGGCGGCGGCGCGATGGTCGTCGCATCAGAGGAGTGGGCGGCAGCCAATGGCAAGAGGCCGTTGGCGACGATCGTCTCGCAGGCTTCGATCGCCGACGACTTCCCGTACCTCGCGCGCACTCCCGCAAAGGCTTCACTGGCCGCGCTCGAGAAGATCGGCAAGACCCCTGCCGACGTCGATCTCTGGGAGATCAACGAGGCGTTTGCATCGGTCACGCTCAACTCGATCCGCATGCTTGACATCGACGAAGAGAAGGTCAACGTCAACGGCGGCGCCGTAGCGATCGGACACCCGATCGGTGCCTCTGGCGTGCGCATCATCGGCACGCTCGTGCACGAGCTGCGCCGTCGCGGCGGCGGCCTTGGCGTAGCTGCGATCTGCTCTGGCGGCGGCCAGGGCGATGCGATCGTCGTCGAAGTCAACGGCTAGCGCTATACGAACTGCTGCATGAAAAAGGCCCCGGTCACCCGGGGCCTTTTTTTGGTACGCCGGGCATGACCAGACGCTCGGGGGTGAAAGTCCCCTGTGGAGGATGATGTCTCCAACCACAAGTCAGAGGCAACTGCGTCGCCGCGAGGCGGGGTGGGAAGGAAGCCCGAGGCGAA
>JBASTN010000101.1:0-6928 GCA_049274915.1 Solirubrobacterales bacterium | reverse complement strand
GGTACTGCCTCACGGCGCATTTTCATCAACTGCGAACACAGCTACGCCGAATCCAAGAGACCCAGCGGCTCTACGTGGCGTGCGCGGAAGTGGCGGAGAGGCACGGCCTTCCCGAGCGCGCGACCGGCGCGCTCGCTGAGGTCGCCTACGGCTTACGCCTCACACATGCCGCCTACAAAACCGTTGTCGAATGGACTGCCGGCGAGGAGATTTCGAGCCTAACCGCGAGTCGCGATTTGCGGGCAATGGTGGACGCCCAACTGCTGGAGCCGGTCGGGCGAACGCGGGGCCGCCACTACCTCGGGGCGGCAAGCGTAATCGCGGAACGCAGGCGCATTCAGGCTACCCGTGCCCGGAAAGAAACAAGCGACCCGTTTGAACTGGCGACCGGCCAGCTCAGTCTGCCATTGCCTAACTCCTAAGCCGACGGGCGCTGGCCGCTTTCCGCGCGACATCGCACCGGCTGAATTTACGCCGCCGCGCCGACCATGTCGATGACGATCTCGGCGACCTCGGTCGGGCTCTTGCCGACGCGTACGCCCTTGGCCTCGAGGGCCTCCTTCTTGGCGGCTGCGGTGCCCTTACTGCCGGAGACGATTGCTCCGGCGTGGCCCATCGTCTTGCCTTCCGGTGCCTCGAATCCAGCGATGTAGGCGACGACCGGCTTGGTCACGTTCTCGGCGATGTACTCGGCCGTGCGCTCCTCTTCGTCGCCGCCGATCTCACCGCACATCACGATCAACTCCGTTTCTGGGTCGGCCTCAAAGCGGGCGATGATGTCGATGAAGCTCGACCCGACGATCGGGTCGCCGCCGATGCCGACGATGGTCGAGTTGCCGAAGCCGCTGCGGGCCAGCTCGTTGCCGATCTGGTATGTCAGCGTGCCGCTTCGCGACACGAGACCGACGGAGCCTTCGCTGAAGAAGTGCGCCGGGATGATCCCGACATTGGCCTTGCCCGGCGAGAGAATGCCCGGGCAGTTGGGGCCGATCAGCGTGGTGTCGCCGCGCTGGAGGTGCGTGTAGACGCGCAGCATGTCGTGGGCGGGGATGCCCTCGGTGATCGCGATGATCACGTCGACGCCGGCGTCGGCCGCTTCGAGGATCGCGTCGGCCGCGAAGCGCGGCGGCACGAAGATCATCGCGGTGTTGGCGCCGGCCTTCTCGACGGCGTCGTGCGCCGTGTCGAAGACAGGTACGCCTTCGACGTCCTGGCCGCCCTTGCCTGGGGTTACACCCGCGACGAGGTCGGTGCCGTAGGCGCGGTTGTTCATTCCGTGGAATGTGCCCTCACGACCGGTCAGTCCGGAGATGAAGAGCTTGGTGTTCTTGTCGATCAGAATTGACATGTTGCTCCTTAGGCCGCCTTGGCCAGTTCGACGACCTTGTCGGCGGCGCCGAGCATCGTCTCTTCAATCGTGATGCCGGGCAGGTTCGCGTCGGCGAGCAGCTTGCGGCCTTCCTCGTCGTTAGTGCCATCGAGGCGCACGACGATCGGGACGTTGATGTCCATCTGGCTGTATGCGGTGATGATGCCCTTGGCGATCTCGTCACAGCGGGTGATTCCACCGAAGATGTTGAACAATACGGCCTTCACCTTGTCGTCGGAGAGGATCACTTCGAGCGCGTCGACGATCGCCTCGGCCTTCGATCCTCCTCCAGCGTCGAGGAAGTTCGCGGCCTTGCCACCGGCCTGGGCGACCACATCGAGCGTGCTCATCACCAGTCCGGCACCGTTGCCGAGAATGCCGACGTCGCCGTCGAGCTTGACGTAGGTCAGGCCCTTTTCGTGTGCCATCTGCTCCTGCGGGTCTTCGGCTGCAGGGTTGCGGAAGGCGGCGATGTTCGGGTGACGGTAAAGCGCGTTGGCGTCGATCGAGACCTTCGCGTCGAGTGCTTTGACGGTTTTGTTCTCGTCGCCGCTGACGATCAACGGGTTGACCTCGACGAGCATCGCGTCACAGTCGACGAAGACGCTGTAAAGCTGCTTCATGATCGCGACGACCTGGTTGACGACGGCGCGGTCGATGCCGGCCTCGAACGCCAGACGGCGGCCGTGGAAGTCCTGGAAGCCGATCAGCGGGTCGACATGCAGACGGGCGATCGCGGTCGGGTCGGTCTCGGCGATCTCTTCGACGTCCATGCCGCCCATGCGCGAGAGCATCGCCAGCGGCGCCTTTGCGCTGCGGTCGAAGACAAACGCGGCGTAGTACTCGGCCGCGATGTCGCTCGCCTCTTCGATCCAAACTTCGTGGACGGTGTGGCCCTTGATGTCCATCCCGAGGATCGCGTCCGCATACTCACGCGCCTGATCGGTGTTCTGAGCGACTTTGATGCCGCCGGCCTTGCCTCGGCCACCGACCTGCACCTGCGCCTTGACGACGGCCGGGTAGCCGATCTCGTCGGCCGCGGCGACGGCCTGGTCAACCTCGGTGGCCGGCTTACCGGTCGGTACCGGCACTTTGAAGTCGGCAAACAGTTGCTTGCCTTGATACTCGAGAAGATCCATGCCTAAGCTTTCTCTGACTACCTCAGATAGGGGATAGTGCGAGCGCGATTCGTAGAATGGGTGCTTACAAGCAAAAACGCCCCATTAGCGCCCGTCGCGGCGGAAACCGTATCAGGCAGTAGCAAGCGGTTTTTAGTGTTTATGGCCACGAATGTGGCCGGACATAGGGCTAGTGGGCCTGGACGCATTCAACTTGCACCAACTCGGTTGGTAGAAACGGCTTTGATGGCAATTCCAAAAGACATTCAGTGGGTCACATTCGACGTGTACGGCACGCTCATCGACTGGGAGAGTGGTGTACACGACGCGTTCAAGGCCGAGGCCGAGCGCAGCGACTTTGCACTCCCTGACAAGAACACGATCATCGAGCTGTTCAACAAGCACCAGGCCGAGATCAAGTCGGGCTCGTACGAGCTTTATGCCGAGGTGTTGCGCCGCATCGCCTTGAAGGTCGCCGAGGACATCGAGTGGGATCTCGAGCCGTCGCGCAGCAACTTCCTGCCCGACAGCGTGATTCGCTGGAAGCCGTTTCGCGAGGCCAACGCCGCCCTCGACCGGATCGCCAAGAAGTACCAAGTCGGCCTCGTCGTCAACATCGACGACAAGCTGCTGGTCGCCAGCCGTCGGCACATCCGCAGCGACTTCAACATCGTGGTCACCGCACAGCAGGTGCGTAGCTACAAGCCGGAAGAGGCCCACTTCAAAGAGACCGCTCGCCGCATCGGCGGCAAAAAGGGCTGGTTGCACGTCGGCAGCAGTTACTACTACGACATTCAGCCGTCGCTGAAGGCCAAGCTGCCGACGATCTGGGTCAACCGCAAGGGCGAGAAGCTGCCCGATCCGAAGGCCAAGAAGCCCGACCTGATGGTCAAGAACATGCGGGACGTGGCTAGCGCTTTGAAGGCTTAGACCCTTAGCGCCTGCGGCACGACGGCGAGACCGGCGGCGGCGAAGTTTGCCGCCGACCGCGCGAGGGCATAAGCGCCGCGCATGAGTAAGTCGGCGCTTCTCAAACGCTACCGGGGTGGTGACACGTCCGGTGGTGGCTCTTTCGACGGTGAGCATTCAACTGCTCCGCCGGATATCGAGATGTCCACGATCATGCGCATCGCATGGCTACGCCGCGCTGCGACGACAGCGCTGTTTGTGTTCCTGCTGCTCGGCGCGGCGTCCGTCTTTGGTGTGCGAGACGGTGACATCAGCGCGACCGGCGGCGGCTACAAGCTGACCGTCCATCACGCAGAGATGACGCGACCCGGACTCGACACGCCGTGGTCCGTGCGCGTAGAGCGGTCCGCCGGATTCGACGGACCAATCGAACTGCGCACCACGGCCGCATATTTCGAGCTGTTCGACGAGAACGGCTACACGCCGGCGCCCGACGCGATCCGCAAAGACGGCAAGTACGTCGTCATGGAGTTCGCCAGACCTGAGGGCAACGAGCTTGTTGTTTCATTCGACGGCCGCACGTCGCCGGCTGTTCAGAGCGGCAGCTCTGCCGAGACGGCGATTCTCGAAGACGGCGCTCCGGTCGTGGCCGTTAACTACCGGACGAGGGTGATGCCGTAGTGGACATCGTGATTCGCGCATCGATCATGTTTTTCATTCTTTGGGCGCTGCTGCGCGTGATGGGTCGTCGTGAGCTCTCGGAGCTGACGCCATTTGACCTCGTCGTGCTGATCGTTCTCGGTGACCTGGTTCAGCAAGGGGTAACTCAGGAAGACATGTCGCTCACCGGCAGCACGCTGGCCGCTGGCACGATGGTCGCCTGGACGATCATCATCTCGACGGGGACGTTCTGGTCGAAATCCGTGCGCAAGGTTTTCAAGGGCGTGCCGCTGATCGTGATTCGCGATGGCGAGGTCTACGAACAGGTGATGCGCGCGCAGCGCATTGACATGGAATACGTGCACGACGCCGCCCGCCAGCAAGGGATCGCTGATCTCGGCAAGGTGAAGCTGGGCGTGCTCGAGCCGGACGGGATGTTCTCGTTCATCAAGGCTGATCACAGCGACCCAGAAAACGCGCCCGACCACAAAGCTGCCTGATCCGCACCGCGAGGTCAGGTCACGTCGACCGGCCGGCCGCGCGTTGGCACGCTCGCCATCACCATCGCGGTCGCTGCCATCCCTACGATCATCAGCACACCGAGCGACCCGTAACCGGCGGCGTCGATCGCTAAGCCTCCGATCGAGGCACCGATCAGGTACCCGATCTGCACCGCGGCGGTGCGCGCGGCCATCATCGCTCCTGGCCGGTCGGGAATCTGATCGAGCGCCAGTGTGCTCGAGCTAGCGGCGCGCAGACCGGCTGCGACGCCAATCAATGATCCGAGGCCGACCGTGACCGCGACTGCGGGGTGGAAGTTGAAGAGAATGCACGCCAGGCCGCCCATTGCAAAGGAAGACAAGACCAGTACGGCGCGGCGTGAGTAGTGCTTACCGGTGCGCTCGGCGATCGCCGACCCGGCCAGAAAGGCGAGCGATCCGGTCGGCAACAGCAGTCCGACCATCGTCTCGCTGAGGTTGTAGATCTCGATGTAGAAGGCGGCGATGTAAGTGATCTCGGCGGTCCAGACAGCGAAGGCGACCAGTTCGCCGATCGTCCAGCGACGGGCCGAGCGGTCCGCCAACGCGGCGAGCAGGCCGGAGCGCTCGTCGACCGCTTTGGGATCCGGCTCGACCTTCGGCGCAAACAGCACCGCGCTAAACACGGCGATCAACGAGAACGCCGCGGGCACGGCAAATCCGGCACGCCAGGAAACGTGGTCCGCCAGCAGCCCGACCACCGGCACACCGACGATCCAGGCGAGTGACTGCAGCGCGACGACCCAGCCGATCGCCCAGTCGCGAGTCTCCGGCGCGAAGAATTCTCCGGCACCGGCGAAGCCGCTCGACAGAAGGCAGCAGATTCCGACGCCGACGACGGCCTGCCCGAGCGCAAGGACCGCTATTCCGGGCGCCGCCGCACAGATCAGCGCCCCGCTTGCGGCGAGTGCCCCGCCGACGATCATCACCTGACGCGCGCCGTTGCGATGGATCCATCCACCCACCAGCAGGGTGCAGACCACGGCGCTCAGGGCGCTGACGCTACGAACTAGGCCGATTGAACCAAGCGAGACACCGAACTCGTCGCTCATCTGCACGAACATCGGTGGCAGGCTGGCCATGCTCGACTGCGACGCGATCGTCGCCAGCGGCAGCGGAAACAGCAGCCGGATGTCGCGGGTGGCCGAGGGCTTCACTGACTCATTCTGACGCACCGAGGGGTGCAGAATCGCTGCGGAGGTGTACAGCTTTCGCCCAAATGGTCGATCTCAAAATCACGTAGCCATGCTGCCGCTGAAAGACAACCTGAAGATGATCGACCTCCCGATCCTCACGGTCGCGCTGATCGTGATCAACTGCCTGGTGTTTTTTGGATTCCAAGGCGGCGGCACGATCGATGACCGCACGCTCGTCCGACATGCCGCGGTGCCATACGAAATCACGCACCCGGGAATGCAGTGCGGACCGACCAAGGGCGGCTCGATGCACTGTGAGAAGGAGGCCGTCACAGAGGCCTACTTCGGCGAACAGTTCCCGTCGACCTGGCAGACGGTGTTCAGCTCGATGTTCATGCACATCAACTTCAGCCACCTGTTCGGCAACATGCTCTTTCTGTTCGTCTTCGGCATGGCACTGGAGATGGGACTCGGGCGACTTGCCTACTCGCTCTTCTATGTGATCGGCGGGATCGCAGCGATGCTCGGTCACCTGTTGTTCGAACCCGGTTCGATGGTTCCGGTGCTCGGCGCCTCTGGCGCGATCTCGGCGGTCATGGGCGGATACCTGATGACCTACCCGCGCGCGAAGATTTTTACCTGGATCATCCCGCCGCTACCTCTGGTCTGGGGGTGGATCAAGGCTGTCTGGCTGATCGGAATTTTGATGGGTATGCAGGTGGTCCAGGCGTACCTCACGCTTTCATCGTTTGGCGGTGGCGGCGTCGCGTACTTTGCCCACTTCGGCGGTTTCGCTGCGGGCGTCGGCCTAGTGCTGCTTGTTGTCGATCGGGAATACCTCGAAGAGTTGCGTCGTCGGGCGAGGATCGCCAGCGGCGAGGAGAGCGCCGAGCTGCCGGTCACGGAATCTGTACCGCCTGCTGCGACCGCGCCGGCATATGCAAGTACGAACAATCCAGGAGCGGCCCCGGCTCAGCCGGTCGCGCCGACACATATCGCGCCGGATCCTTTCGCGCCACCGCCGCGAACTATCGCGCCGGATCCATTTGCGCCGCCAGCACGGATAATCGCGCCGGATCCATTTGCCCCCAAAGGCACGCAGCAGCAAAACCCTGCGGCCTAAGCAGCAGCCGAGCTACTTGATGATCGCCAGCGTGTCGCCGGCCGAGACCGACGCGCCTTCGGCGGCCGAGAGCT
>JBASTN010000100.1:0-48171 GCA_049274915.1 Solirubrobacterales bacterium | reverse complement strand
TCGGTCGACGAGCGCTGGCACATTCCGCATTTCGAGAAGATGCTCTACGACAACGCGCTGCTCGCAAGGAACTACCTGCACGCCTGGCAAGAGACCGGCGAAGTTGAGTTTGCCGACGTCGCGCGTTCAACGCTCGACTGGATGATCAAGGAACTCCGTGGCGACGAGGGCGGATTCGCCAGCGCGCTTGACGCCGATTCGCTTGACGAGTCGGGGCACCTCGAAGAGGGTGCGTTCTACGCATGGGACAAGGACGAGCTGATCGAGGTCGCGGCGACGGTCGATACCGACGTGATCGACGACCTGTTGACGTACTGGGGCGTGATCGACCACGGCGAGTTCGAGGGCCGCAACGTCTTGTTCGTGAACGCTGCGGAACGGAAACCACCTGCTGACGTCCTGACGAAGATTCGTGACGCGCTCTACGACCGACGGGCCGCGCGACCCTGGCCGGCGCGCGACGACAAACGGATTACCTCGTGGAACGCGCTGGCGATCGCCGCGCTGGCCGAGGCGGGGGCCGTACTTGGCGAGCAGCGTTACACCGACGCCGCAGTCGAGTGCGCCGAGTTTGTCGAACGCGAGCTGCGAACCCCCGACGGCCGCCTTCGCCGTTCGTGGCTCGACGGCAGGATCGGCCCGGCTGGGTATCTCGAAGACCACGCGTACGTCGCCGGTGCCCTGCTGACGCTTTACGAGAACACATTCGATGAACGCTGGTTTTTGACCGCGCGTTCGACCGCCGATGCGATGATCGATCACTTCGCCGATCGCGAGAACGGCGGCTTTTTCTCGACCGCCGATGACCACGAGCAGTTGCTGGTGCGCCGAAAGGAACTCGAGGATTCTCCGATCCCTGGCGGCAATGCTGCGGCGGCGTTCGTGCTGCTGCGCTTGGCTGCGCTCACCGGCGACCAGGACTACCGCGGGATCGCCGCCGAGACACTGCGCATGCTCGCGAAGATCGCGGCGCGCTATCCATCTGGATTCGGCCACACGTTGCAGGGGGTGACCGCATACCTCGGTCCGGCGCGCGAGGTGGCGCTGGTCGGCGACCCGTTAGCTGAACTTGCTGCCGTGGTGCGTCGTCGCTACCGCCCAGCCAACGTCGTTGCCGGCAGCCGCGACCCCGCAACGTCGGTCGTGCCGCTGCTGGATCAACGCACCCCAGTCAATGGCAAGGCTGCGGCTTATGTCTGCGAACAGTTCGCATGCCAACGACCCGTGACGGCGGCGCAAGACCTCGAGCAACAGCTCTTGCGTTAGGCGGACACACGTCGCCGACGTCGCCCCAAGCGCCCACACTTTCCCGCAAATTGCATCAATTTGAGCGATCCCGAGGCGTGCATTGTGCTCAGTGACTGCGACAATGGGCGCGTGAGTGCGCCGCTCAAACGCCACCCGAAGTTCGCTGCGGGCGGAGAGGATCTCTTCATCGCCGTCGAATCCGAGGCCGGCCGCGTGTTCGCCGCGTTCAGTGACCGTGGCGTCTCGATGGTCTCGCCGGCCGAGAACGAGGATCAGTTCCGCGCGACTTTCGCCCGCCGTACCGGACGCGAGGTTCGGCCGGCAGACTCCGCCGACCACGGTGATCTCGTCGATGCGCTGACGACAGGCGACGGCTCGTTGATCGACTGCGATCTCGAAGGCGTTTCGCCGTTCACGCGCCGAGTGCTCGACGCAACCGCGTCGATCGAACGCGGCCAAACCAGGTCTTACCAATGGCTCGCCCGCCAGATCGGGATGCCCAGTGCGTCTCGCGCGGTCGGCAACGCACTCGGTGCCAATCCCTTGCCGATCATCATCCCCTGCCACCGCATCGTGCGCGGCGACGGATCGCTTGGCGGCTACGCCTTCGGGCCAGACATGAAGCAGTCTTTGCTCGAGGCCGAAGGCGCGCTCTCGGGTCTGACTCGGGCCGTCTGATTCAGACCCAGACCGTCTTACCCAGACCGTCTGACCCAGACCGTCTTACCCAGATCTCCCGACCCGGCCCGCGTGATTACGGCTCGACCCGAGTCCAATCTGGCAGTGGGTCGGTTTCATCAAGCGACGGACCGGAACGCTCTGGCGGATCTCCCTGCGAAGCGCCGTCTCGGCTTCTCGGCTGTCCATCAGCCGCCGACCGTTGCGGCCGGGAAGCACGCCGCTCCGCGTTAGCGAACGAACTCGGCCACCACAGCTTCTCGCCGAGCATGAAGCCCAGTGCTGGCACCAGCGCGGTGCGCACGACAAGCGCGTCAAACAGCACGCCAAGCGCGATCGCCACCCCGATCTCGGTCAGCATCGTCAGCGGCATCGACGCGAGCACGAGGAAGGTCCCCGCCAGCACTACTCCGGCCGAAGTGATCAAGCCGCCGGTGACGATCAGGCCGCGCCGCATGCCTTCGCGCGCACCATGCTTCTGCGCTTCCTCGCGCACACGCGCCATCAGGAAAATGTTGTAATCGACCCCCAGCGCGACCAGGAAGATGAACACGAATAGCGGCAGGTATTCGTCGATTCCGGCGAAGCCGAAGAGATATCGGAAAGCCAGATAGCTGACGCCGAGCACGGCTACAAATGAGGCAACCACGGTCAAGACCAACACCACCGGCGCGACCAGCGAACGCAGTAGCGCGATCAGGATCAAGGTGACGACGAGCAGCGCGATCGGCATGATCAACCTGTTGTCCTTGGCGGCGAACTCTCTGCTGTCGGCCTCGACGGCCGATGGGCCGGCGACAAACGCCGTTTCGCGCGATGCGGCGCGCACCGTCTGGCGGATCCGTGGAACCGCTGCGATCGCTTCTCGGCTGTAGGGGGCATATTTGAGTGATGCCTCGATCCTTACCACCCCTCGCCCACGCTGCACAAGTCCAACCGTGGCGACGTCTGGAGATGTTTCCAGTGCCGCCAGTACTGCCGGAACTCGCTTCGCGTCGCTGACGAGAATCGTCGCCGGTCCGGTGGCTCCAGGGGGCAGCGCGCGTTCGAGCATCCGCTGACCCTGAACCGATTCGACGTCGTCGCGGAAAGACTGCGCCAAGTCCAGACCTCCGTGGTGCGAGAGAACTCCCAAGGACATCACCGCCATCGCCACGACGATCGCGAGCGTGACGATCCGCGGGCGCTTGGCGATCCGATCCGCGAGGCCGGTCCAGAAGCCGCTGGCACCGTGCGTCGCGGCAGTGCCGAACTTCGGCACGAACGGCCAGAATGCACGGCGGCCGAAGATCAGCAGCAGGGCCGGCAACAGCGTCAACATCGCCAACATCGCGATCGCGATGCCCATGGCGCCGAGCGGGCCAGTGCCGGAGGTCGCGTTGACGTCGGCGAGCGTTAAACACAACAGCGCCGCGGCGACGGTCGCCGCCGAGGCGATGATCGGCGGACCGGAGCTACGCAACGCGCCGGCCATCGCGATGTGTTTGTCCTCATGCCGTCGCAGCTCTTCGCGATAGCGCGCGATCAAAAGCAGCGCGTAGTCGGTTCCGACGCCGAAAATCAATACGGTCATAAGGCTCGCGGCCTGGGTCGTGACCGTCGTGCCGCCCTCGGCTAAGTGCGTGCCGATGCCGCGCGACGTCAGCTCGGCGAAGCCGACGCTGATCAGTGGCAGCAGCCAAACGAATGGACTGCGATAGATCAGGAGCAGCAATAGCGTGATCAGCGCGATCGTGCCGGCGAGCAGGCTGCCGTCAATGCTGTCGAGCACGCGCACGGAGTCGTCGAAGTACCCGATCTGTCCGGTGACGCGCGACTTGAGATCCTTCGGATCGTCTTTGGCGAGCTCGCGCAGACGATCGGCGGCGTCGAAGAGAATCTCCTGGTCGCCACGGGCGCGGACCTGCAGATAGATCGCTGCGGTTTTTCCGTCGGGTAGGAAGCCGGGGACCGCGGGTCCGAACTGCCCCTCGACCGGCTTGCGGTCGAGGGCGATCGCGTCATTACGAATTGCCGCGCGATCGCTGCGGGTCAGCCCCGTGTCGTTGCGAAACGCGAGCAGTCCGGTGAGCAACTCGTCGCCGAATCCGCGCTCTTCGAGATGAATCGCGTCGAGCGACTCTGCGGACTTCGGCAGATAGGCCGAGTCGCGGTTGTTCTGGGAGTCCTCGAAATCAAGCGCCGCCGACGCAAGAACGCCGACGATGGCTATCCAGCCAGCTAACACCAGCCACTTGGCGGCGCGTCCTGATGCGAATTTAAGTATTGCCATCCCCCGTAACGGCGAATTCTATGCGCCAGAGCCTGGTTCGCGTACCCAGCGAGCGGTAGCTGCCAGCAATCTGTCGTGACGAGGGGCGCGCCCGGTCAGCGTTTCGACTTTAACGAGCTGGGCCACCAGACGTTCGGCCCGATATCCCAAACCAGCGCCGGGACCAGTATCGATCGCACCAGTAGTGCGTCGAACAGCACCCCGAAGGCGACAGCGAATCCGATCTCGGTGAAGAAGATCAGCGGCAGAGTGCCGAGGATCGCAAATGTACCGGCGAGCACCAGTCCGGCCGAAGTGATCACGCCGCCGGTCACAACCAACGCGCGCATCATTCCCTCGTGCGAGCCCTGCTCGATCGTCTCCTCACGCGCGCGGGCCATCAAGAAGATGTTGTAGTCCACGCCGAGCGCAACGAGGAAGATAAAGACGTAGAGCGGCAAGCCAGGGTCGATCCCAGGGAAATTGAAGATGTGCTCAAAGACCCAGAGACTCGCTCCGAGCGAGGCGAAGAACGAGGCGATCACGGTCGCCATCAACAGAAGCGGCATCGCGACCGAGCGCAGCAGGGCAATCAGGATCAGCAGCACAAGAATCAGCGCGACCGGGATGATCACCTTGTTGTCTCGCTTCGAGGCCTTTCGGTTGTCGTAGTCGATCGCCGTCTGCCCGCCGACGAAAATCTCCGCGCCCGAGACATCTGCGAGATCTGAGCGAATCCTCGGAACCGCATCGCGAGCGGCGTCGGAATACGGATCGACCTTTAGCTCCGCCTGCACCTTTGAGATTCCCGATCCGCGCAGTACCTGCTTGTTGACCTGCGCGATCGCGGGGTTCTGTGCAAGGCGCTTGGAGACCTCGGCCGCCGCGATCTCATCGCCCTTGACGAGCACGAGCATCGGTGCGGTCGCGCCCGCAGGCAGCGATTCGGCGAGAACCTTCTCACCCTTGACCGAGTCGACCTCTTCTCGGTAGGCGTTGTTGCCGGCCAGTCCTTCGTCGTACGAGACCCAGCCGATCGCGAGCACCGCCATCACGACAAGCATGCCGATCCACACCTGACGCGGACGTTGGGCGATCGCCGAGCCGAGCTTCGCCCAGAAACCTTCGGCGCCAAAGTGATCCTCAGACGCGTAGCGCGGGATAAACGGATAGAAGGCGACGCGACCGACGATCAACATCAGCGCCGGAAGCAGGGTCAGCATCGACAGCATCGCGGCCAATACACCGATCGCCGCGATCGGACCGAGCGACTGCGACCCGTTGTTGTCGGCCAGCAACAGCACGAACAACGCGGCCGCGACCGTCGCGGCAGACGCGACGATCGCCGGGACCGATCGATGCAGCGCCAGCCGCATCGCATCGTGCTTGTCGCGATGCCGATGCAGCTCTTCGCGGTATCGCGAGATCAGCAGCAGCGCGTAGTCGGTACCGACCCCGAAGACCATCACCGTCATGATTCCGCCCGACTGGCCGTTGACGACGGTGCCGGATTCTGCGATCGTCGCGCCGGCCGCGCGCGAGATCATCTCGGCAAATATCACCGCGAGCAGCGGTATCAACCAGAGCACCGGACTGCGGTAAATCAGCAGCAGCAGAATGATCACAATCGCCCCCGTGCCGATCAGCAGGGTGCCGTTGAGCGACTCAAAGGCCTCTGACGCGTCGGCGGCGTAACCGATGCCGCCGGTTAGGTATGCCTCGACCCCGTCGGGCGCATCCTCTGCAAGCGCTTGGAGACGCTCCGAGTTCGCCGCGAGGCGTTCGTCCTCACCGTTGGCCTCGTAGGCGACGCCCAACGTGGCCGTCTTGCCGTCGTCGGCGAAGATCGTGAACGGCTGACCGGCCTGCGCCTCGAGCGGCTTCGATTTCAACGACCCGGCCGCGTCGGTAATCGCCTTGCGGTCGCCCGCGGTAAGTCCGCCTTCGCGCTGATAAACGATCAGACCCGGAAGCCGTTCACCGCCCGGAAGTTTTTCTTCGAGCTGGATCGCCTTGAGCGACTCGGCGGAGCCGGGCAGATAGCTCTCCTGCGTGTTGATCTGTTCCTTCTCGAACTTGCCGGCCTGGGCCGAGAGCGCGCCGACCAGGAGGATCCAGAAGAGCACAACGAAGTACTTCGTCTTGCGGCCGGTTACGAAGTCGAAGAAACGCATATGTCTAAGCCGTTAGAGGATCGGAAGGAACTTGTCGAGTTCCCACTGCGTGACCTGCACGCGGTAGTCCTCCCATTCGGCACGCTTGATCTCGATGAAGCGCTTGAACATGTGCTCGCCGAGCGTTCGCAGTACCAGTTCACTTTCGGATGCGAGCTCGACGGCCTCACCGAGCGTGGAAGGCAGGTGCTCGATGCCGAGACGCTTGCTGTCGGCCCCGGTCAAGTGGTAAAGGTTCTTCTCCATCGGCTCGGGCAATTCGTAGCCCTTCTCGATGCCCTCGAGTCCAGCTTGCAGTAATGCGGCGAAGGTCAGATACGGATTGCACGCCGGGTCGGGACAGCGCAGCTCGGCACGTGTGGCTTGGCCACGACCTTCGCGGTGCAGCGGAACGCGCACCAGCGCAGAACGATTGCGTCGCGACCAGGCGAGGTAGACCGGGGCCTCGTAGCCAGGCACGAGGCGTTTGTAGCTGTTGGTCCACTGGGCGAAGATCGCGCAGATTTCACTGGCGTGCTTGAGTTGACCGGCGATGAACGCCTTACCGACGTCGCTGAGAAAATACTGGTCGTTCTCGTCGTAGAAAGCGTTCTTGCCGTCGCGAAAGAGGCTCTGGTGCGTGTGCATGCCCGAGCCGTTCTCGCCGTCGAGCGGCTTTGGCATGAAGGTCGCGTGGTAGCCGTACTGCATCGCGTACTCCTTGACCACCATGCGGTAGGTCATGCAGTCGTCGGCCATCTTCAGCGCATCGGCGTAGCGAATGTCGATCTCGTGTTGCGACGGGCCGACCTCGTGGTGCGTGTACTCAACGTGGATGCCGAGTTGCTCGAGCGCGAGCACCGTGTCACGACGGATGTCGGAGCCGGCGTCGAGCGTCGTCAGATCGAAGTAGCCACCCTCATCGAGCGGTTCCGGTCGCCCACCGGGAGCGACCTTGCCGTCACGGAAGTAGTAGTACTCGAGCTCCGGGCCGACATTGAAGGTGTCGAAGCCCATGTTCTTGGCGCGCTCGACCGCACGGCGCAAAGCGTGGCGCGGGTCGCCCTCATAGGGCTTGTAGTCGGGCGTAACGATGTCGCAGAACATCCGTGCAACGCCCTGGTCGTCGGGCCGCCACGGCATTACGGCGAACGTAGACGGGTCGGGCATCGCGATCATGTCGGACTCTTCGATCGCGTTGAAACCGGTGATCGAAGAGCCGTCGAATCCGGCGCCACCGTCGAAGGCGTCCGCGAGTTCGTCGCTGTTGATGCTGAAGCTCTTGAGCTGACCGAGGATGTCGGTAAACCACAAGCGCACGAAGCGAATGTCGCGCTCCTTGATCTGCGCCATCACCTCGTCGGGCGTGATCTTGTTGTCAGCCAATTCGTCCTCCAACTAGTTCGTCTGCGCGCGCAAGCGACGCGCGTGAGCGAATCCTAGTGGCGTGAGACGATGATCGTCGGATCCGCAAGTCTGAGGTCACTCAGCTGCGGACACTCAGCTTCGGACAGTCGGCTGCGGACAGTCGGCTGCGGGTCAGCTGCCGGTGACGATCGCGACGACGACCATGAACACACCGAGAAACAACGCCCACTGGGCGGCGCGATCGGGATGCTGGTCGTAACGTGAGATCGGCACGGCGGGGCGGCGACGGGGCGGCGTTGCCTGACCGCGAATCTTTACCGTGCGGACGCCACTACCGGCGTCGATCCGCGTGCGGCCGGAGTCGTAGCTACGCGCCGCGCGCGGTGCATACGACGTCGGTGCATACGACGTGGGTGCATATGCGGTGGGCGCGTAGGCGCGTCCGGCGGGACGCGAAGTGGTGCGCGCGCGGGGCCGCTCTAGACGGGATTCGTCCTGGCGGGGTCCATCTTGAGAATCACGTGAACCATCTTGAGAATCACGTGAAGCCGTGTCGCGAATGCCGAGTCCAGCGTTGCTCACTTAAATCAACCTCTTCCTAATGCTTACGGGGTTAGCTGACGGACTCGCGCAGAAGAGCTGCGCTACGCCTTGTTCCTCCCTGCAGACACCATGTTTGCCTGCAGACACCATGTTTGCGGTGCCGTCGGTCGGCTTCTAGCGATTCGCCCCTGCTCAGAGCACCTTTTGAAAATCAAAAGACAAAATCAAAAGACTCTGAGCCGTTGGGTCCCCCGCGTCGTTGACACCGATCTTGCAGTGTCTGACTTCAGCGGTTATCAGCAAAGGAGGTTAACAGCAGGCATCGAATCGTGCACACAAAACTGCGCGAAAACCCCGGAAAACCCCGCTTTTTGGGTCTTTTTCGCTCGGTCTTGGTAGTTTTCCACGCCGATGGTTCTCGTTTTCGGCGCAACAGGATTTACCGGCCGCATGGTCGTCGCCGACCTAGTCGAACGCGGCGTCGACGTGCGTATCTCGGGCCGATCCGAAGAACGCCTGAGAAAGCTTTCGGACCGGCACGGCGGCCTCGACTGGGCCGTCGCCGATGTCAAGGACCCGGAGTCGGTCGGTCGCGCCGCGGACGGCACGGACGTGCTCGTGACGACGGTCGGGCCTTACAGCTGGTGGGGTGAGATCGCCGCCGACGCCGCAGTCAAACGCTCGATTCCCTACATCGACATCACCGGCGAACCTGCCTTCGTGCGTGACATCTTCGAGATCTACGGCCCGCGCGCAGCCGCGGCCGGCTCGCCGATGCTTACCGCGATGGGATACGACTACGTGCCGGGCAACCTGGCGGGGGCATTGGCGCTCGAGGCCGGTGGCGGAGCAGTCCACTCAGTCGACATCGGTTACTTCCTCAGCGGCGAGACATCACGTTCGCCGAAGTCGCTGTCCGGTGGGACGCTGCGATCGTTGCGCGCCTCGGGTTCGGCGATGCAGTTCGCCTGGCGGGACGGAGAACTGGTCGAAGAACGCGGCGCAAAACGTGTGTTGAAGTTCGATCTCGGTGGCGATAAGTCTGCCACGGCGATCTCGATCGGCAGCAGCGAGCACCTCTCGCTACCGCGTCTCCACCCTGGGTTGCAGACGGTCAACGTCGGACTCGGCTGGTTCGGCGGGGCGTCGCGCGCCGTCTCGTTGTTCTCAGCGATCAGCGAACAGGCCGAGCGTCTTCCGCTGGTCGGCGGCCTGCTGCGCCGGGGCTCCGGCGACTCCGGTAACGAAACGAAGCAGCGCATCGAACCGGTCGGACCGACCGACGATTCACGCGAGCGCTCTCGCACCAAGGCCATCGCGATCGCCCGTGACGCACGCGGCAATGAGCTCGTCAGGGTCATGCTCGACGGGCCGAACCCTTACGACTTGACCGGCAAGATCGTCGGCTGGGCGGCACAGCAGGCCGCCAATGGCGCGATCGCCGGCGTCGGAGCGCTCGGTCCGGTCGAGGCATTCGGTCTCGAGCCACTGCGCGCGGCCTGCGAAAGCGTCGGACTAAAAGAGATCTAACCGCGGGCGTCGTCGCTCGGCGACAACATGCGAGCCGGACTACTTGCCGGCGACTTCGGCGACGTACTCAGACACGCGCTTGGCCTGCTCGCCCGCGAGCAAGTTGCCGGGCATGTTGCCTGGGCCGAGCTTGATCGCCGTCTCGACGCGTAGCGCCGCGGCTTCACGGTCGCCGACCTGAAGACCGCGTTGGTCGAGATTCGGCCCGTACACGCCGCGCGCGTTGGAGGCGCTGAGCGTGTGACAACTGGCGCAGGTCTCGCGGAAGATCGTGCGGCCTTCACGAAGGTGCTCTGAAGATTCGATCGTGTAGGTACCGGCACCACTGGGAACGCGGTCGCTGGCCGATGCCGTCACGAGGATCGGCGTCACGACAACCGCCGCAAGCACCGCTGCTGCGAGCAGCCCACGAGCGCCGCCGGGCAGGTTGCCACGCAGGCCAGTGGGCTTTGACTCGCCGGTCCGACCACCTTTGGGACGGAACGCGAAAAAGAAAACGCCGAACGCGACGACGACCCAGACCCCGGCAAAAAGAAGTGCTTTCATCGGCGGGGATCATATACGGCGGGAAGACGGTCCTTTGTGCGCATCGGGTCGAGGCTTTCGCCCAATCGGTAACCGCCCCATTATCGGGTCGGGCATAAGAAAGGCCCGCCGAAGCGGGCCTTTCTCTTAGCAAGCCTGTAAGCCGGATTCTGTCGTTGATCGGCCATCTATCTGCCCTTTCTCAGCCTTGCGGCCTGAAAGGAGCGGGGTCTCGATTTACGCAGTTCTTAAAGACGTGAATCCTTGCGAACTGTTTCTTCTTGTTCCCTGCGATCTACCTGGACCTCGGCGAGCAGCGTCAACGGTCCTGTTTGATCTTGCACCGAATGGGGTTTACCTAGCCATCGCGTCACCGCGACGCTGGTGCGCTCTTACCGCACCGTTTCACCCTTACCGTTCGTCTGGCTCGATTGCTCGAGCCGCACGACTTAGGCGGTTATTTTCTGTGGCACTTTCCCTCGGGTTTCCCCGGGTCGAGCTATCAAACTCGACCATCCATGCTCTGTGGTGTCCGGACTTTCCTCGAATGCCTCCTTGGAGCGGCCTCGCCGACAATGCCGTCGAGATTGCTTCTGGTGTGACACCCGCGGCCGATTGGCTTGCGGATGCTTATGTATCCATTCTACGCCTAAGTGAACAAAACGGCGACAAAATTTGTGCGCGATTTTGCGCCAAAGAGCGGGAAATTCTCAACCGCTTTACTCGAAGCGCTTAAAGCCTGGCCGGTCGCTACGCACCCAGCTGCGGTACCCGGCCTCGACTTCGAGCTTCCAGATCGGTACCTCTTCCTTGATTCTGTCGATCGCCTCGCGAGCGGCGGTGAACGCCGCCGGGCGGTGGCGCGCCGAGACCGCGACGATCACGCTCGGCTCGTTTAGCGGTACGTCGCCGACGCGGTGCTCGATCGCCACCGACTCAAGCTTGTAACGCTCCATCAGCTCGATCACGATCTGTTCGATGCGGATCTGCGCCATCTCCTCGTAAGCCTCGTACTGAAGCATGTGCACGTCGCGCGTGGTTCCGGTGAAGGTGACAATCGCACCGGCACCATTAGTCATGACCAGGTCGTGCAGCGTCTGGAGATTCAGCGGCTCTGGGCTGATCCGCACGTGCACCGGTGCGCCACCGGAAACCGGCGGGATCAACGCAAGTTCGTCGCCCGGTTCGATCACGTGACTGGCGGTGACGTACTCCTTGTTGACCGCAAGCCGGACCGAGTCGCTGGCGCCGTAGGTTTCGTCAATCCCCGCCGCCTTCAAAGTTCGTGCGATCGCAACGCTTGCTCGCACCCCTCGCGACAGCTCGACAACCACCGAGCGGGCATCGGCGAGTTCGGCCAGCCAGGCGAACAGCCGGACCTCGACGGTGAAACGTTCGACCTCGCGACGCGCCTTGGAGACGGTTTCGACGCCCTCCGTGGGCGCGCCGCGGCGGTTCATGGCGCGGCGGCGGTCAGCCATCGAAGGTCTCACATTCGATCTGCTGTCCGCGCTGGGCGATGCCGGTCGTCGGCGGAATGAACGCCAGCGCGTCACAACCGACCAGTGACAGCGCAGCATCGGAGCCGAGTTCGGCGGGTGCAGCGGTGGCGATCAGCTGGTCACGACACAGGTGCACGGGCATCAGTTTGTGCAGCTGACGGTCGGGCACTAAAGCGCTGGCCAGAAGCGCCTGACCGCGCACGGGCGGCGACGTGCCGAGCGATGCGAGCACGCAGCGCCGTAGGTACAGCACGCCGCACACAAACGCCGAAAGCGGGTTGCCTGGCAACGCGAATACCGGCACTTCCCGGTCGTCACGTGCGATCGACGCCAAGACGAAACGCCGGCCCGGGCGCGCGGCGGTGCCGTTGACGATGTGACGACCGTCCAGCGCGTCGATCGCCGCGCCAACGTGATCATGTCGACCAACGGAGATACCGCCGCAGGTCACGACGATGTCCGACTGCGCGACTGCGCGCGCCAGCAACTCGGTGATCGACTGCGGGTCGTCGGCCCGGTAGGCCTCGGTCGTCGGACGCGCGCCGAATCGCTCAAGCAACGCCGAGATCATCGGCGAGTTGCTGTCGTAAGTTCCGGTCGCGACGCGCGGTCGGCCAGGGGTAGTCAGTTCGTCTCCGCCAACGATGATTGTCACTCGCGGTCGAGCGACACATTTGACGCTGTCGAAGCCGCAAGCCGCGAGCGCCGCGATCTCTCCAGCAGCGATTCGCACGCCGCCCACGACAACGGGCTCGCCCGCGCGTTTGTAGCGCCCCGCAACTCGAATGTGCGCTCCGCTATCTACGTCGATGACGGGCTGCACGCTTCCGGCGGAAGCCACCGTGTGCTCCTGCGGGACGACGGCGTCGGCGCCAGATGGCAGCGCGGCGCCTGTCGAAATCGCGACTGCTTCGCCCTCGCCGAGCTCACCGTTAAACGGAACCCCGGCGCGAGACTCGCCAATTACCCGCAGCTTCGTGCCGGCCCGGAACGCGGCGGCGCGCACCGCGAAGCCGTCCATCGCCGAGCTGGTAAACGGCGGGAAGTCAAACGACGCCATGACATCGGTGGCGAGAATCCGTCCAGCCGCCTTCGCGGTGGGCACGATCTCGCTCGACAGGGCGACGCGCGCAGAGGTGGCGGCAGCGCAGCTCTCCTCGATCGATGCGTTTTTGATCGATGCGTTTTTGAGCACGGTCCGCGCGCTAGATTCGATCACGTGGACCGCCTAACACACATCGATGAATCCGGTTCGGCTCGCATGGTCGATGTCGGTGAGAAGCGGCCGACACGCCGCACTGCACGCGCCCGAGCAACCGTTCGGATGCTGCCGCAGACCGCTGCGCTGATCGCCGCGGGTGACAACCCTAAGGGCGACGTGCTCAGCACGGCTCGGCTAGCCGGAATCCAGGCGGCCAAACGTACGTGGGAATTGATCCCGCTAGCGCACGCCATCGCGTTGTCATTCGTCGATGTCGAGGCCGAACTTGACGTCGATGCCGGCACGGTGACGCTTACCGCCGAGGCGCGCGCCGGAGACAAGACCGGCGTCGAAATGGAAGCGTTGATGGCCTGCAGTATCGCCGCCTTGACCGTGTACGACATGGTCAAGGCCGTCGAACGCGGCGTGCGCATCGAGTCGGTCGAGCTGATCGCCAAGACCGGCGGCAAGTCGGACTGGCAAGCGGAGGCCTGATTGCGCGTCGCGGTGTTGACCGTCAGCAGTTCGCGCAGTTCGGAAACCGATGTCGCCGGCGACGCACTGAGCCGGTTGATCACGGCGGACGGGTTCGAACTATCTGAACGTGCGCTCGTCGCAGACAAGACAGAAGCGATCGCGCAGTCCTTACGGAGCCTCGCGACCGGTGCCGATGTAGTGCTCACCACCGGTGGGACCGGATTGACCGCTGACGACGTCACTCCCGAAGCGACCCATCTGGTGATCGATCGTGAAGTACCGGGGATCGCCGAAGCGTTGCGTGCGGCATCGCTTACGCAGACGCCGATGGCGATGCTTTCGCGCGCGACTGCTGGAACGATTGACCGCTGCCTCATCGTGAACCTACCCGGTAGTCCGCAAGCGTGTGAACAGTGCTTCGCCGTGTTGTCGCCCGTGCTTGCACATGCGCACGACCTTCTGACCCGCGCTCCGTAAGTACGGGGTCCGCAGCCGGTTCGACGATTCGACCGCCGGTCAATCGCAAGGTGCGGTCGCTGAGCAGCGATAGCCGGAGCAGATCATGGCCTGCGATCAACGCCGGCGCGGCGAGTCGCGACAGTCGGTTGCCAAGGAAGTTCAAGGTCAGATCGGCACTCCGCGAGTCGAGCCCGGCGAACGGCTCGTCGAGCAGATAGAGCGAGCGGTCGGCCGCGAGCGCACGTGCCAGGGCGACGCGTCGTCGCTGCCCCCCAGAGAGTCGGATCACCGCTGCATCGACCACTTCGGCGAGTCCGAGCTGATCCAGCAGCGCAGTGGCATTCGCGCGACGTAGGCGGCGCCCGATGCGGTCGCCAATCAGCGGGAAGGCGACGTTGTCGACCGCACTCATGTGCGGGAAGAGTCCGCCCTCCTGGCTGAGATAGCCAACCGATCGCAACTCCGCCGGCAGAGAGGCCCCCGCAGAGACCCAGACGCTTTCGCCTACGGATAGGTGGCCGTCGTCGCAGTGGTCAAGGCCAGCCAGCACGCGCAGCAGGGTCGTCTTACCGGCGCCCGAAGAACCGGTCACGACAACGACCGAGTCGAACTGAAATGCCGCGTCGAGCTTGAGCCGGCCGCGATCTAAAGACAGATCGACAGTCACGGTGTTCGGAGATTCCATCAACTCGCCACCGGGCCGATCCCCCGCGATCCGACCGCGCGCGCAGCAAGCGAGAGAAGCACGGTCATCAACAGGAGTAATGACGCCAAGGCATACGAGGCATCGGGGCGAGCATCCAACGAGCCGTAGATCGCCAGCGTGATTGTCTGAGTGACCCCGACAACGCTGCCCGCAAACATCATCGTCGCCCCAAACTCGCCCAGAGCGCGTGCGCCGCTGAGCGCAACACCGGCGACGATGCCGTTCTTGGCGAGTGGCAGTTCGACGCGCAGGAAGCTTTCAAGCGATCCGACACCGGACGTTCTGGCTGAGTCAAGGATCGAGTTGTCAGTTGCCGCGAATGCAGCTTGGGCTTGGCGGATGTAGAGCGGTCCGGCGACGAATATGAGTGCGACGATCACCGCCGTGCGCGTCAATGCAACTTGCATGCCGATCGAGGAGAGTGCGTCCCCGATCGGCGACCCGGGGCCGAACGCGGCCAGCAACGCGATTCCAGCTACTGCTGGCGGCAGAACCATCGGCAGATCGAACAGCACCTCGAGTGCGCGTGACGGCCTGACTCCTCGACGCGCCAGTACGTAGGCGGTCGGCGTGCCGAGGATCACAATGAACGTCAGCGCGATGGTCACTGCCACCAACGAGACGGCGATCGCCATGCGCGTCTCATAGCTCGAAAGCTGGTCGATCACTGTCGACGGTGTTGACTTGGCGATCAGCGCGAGCAACGGAACCGCGAAAAAGATCACGGCGCAACCGACCAGCAATCGGGTCATCCGGCGCGCGAACTTCAGCTGCGTGACCGCGTCGAGTCGCGCCCGCGTTCCCGGTTCTTTTGCTCCCATTGCCGGTCGTAGGATCGACTGCATCGCATCACCCGCCAATCTGCGACATCGAACGGTCGGGTGACACGAAGGCATCGGCGCCGATCAGGTGGCCGGCTTGCTTGCGCCAGATCGCCGCGCGGATCATCTCGCTGAGCGTCTCGTTCGATGCTCCGGCGCGCATCGCGCTGCGCAGGTCGGTTTCATCGAGCGAGAAGAGACAGCTGCGCAGTTGACCATCGGCCGTCAACCTGGCCCGATCACAGGTCGCGCAGAACGGTTCCGAGACCGGGCTGACAAAGCCGATCTCGCCGCCGCCGTCAGAGAACTCGAATCGACGGGCAGTGGCGCCCGGGGAGCTAGGAAGCTCGAGAAGTCCGTGGACGCGCTCGATCACCGAACGGATCTCCTCGCCGGTCAAGAGTGAATCCCGGGTCCAAGTCTCGCCCGCGTCGAGCGGCATGAACTCCAGAAAGCGCAGCACGTAGGGTCGGCGACGCGCGAGCTCGGCAAACTCAAGGATCTCGAGCTCGGTCATCCCGCGCACGGCGACGACATTGACCTTGATCGGTCCCATCTGCGGGAAACGCTCAGCCGCACGCAGCCCCTCAAGCACGCGCGCAAGGCCATCGCGGCGCGTGATCTCGCGGTATCGCTCTGGCGTCAGTGCGTCGAGACTGACGTTGACGCGGGTCAGCCCTGCCGCAACCAGCGCTTCGATCTGCTCCGCGAGCAGAATGCCGTTGGTGGTCAGCGAAATCTCCTCGATCGCATCGATCGCTGAGATGCGTTCGACCAGTCGATGCAGGTCGCGGCGGACCAGCGGTTCGCCGCCGGTCAAGCGGACTGTCTTGACGCCCAGCTCGGCGAACAGAGAAACCAGCCGGGTCAACTCGTCGAAGTCGAGCTGCGTCTCACGCGGAGCCCACTTCAGCCCTTCGGCGGGCATGCAGTAGTGGCAGCGAAGATTGCAGCGGTCTGTCACCGACACTCGTAGATCTCGGACTGTGCGCCCACGCCTATCGGTGAGCGCCGACATCACTGGGCCTCAGAAGCTGGAGACGGGTCGATCGGGATGTCATCGAGCGGACCAGTGTCGATCAGCCACACCGTTCCATCTCGAACTTCAAGTGGATATGTCTGCACTTGCTCTTCGCGTCCGTGAACCTGGCCCGATCTCAGATCGATTCGCCAGCCGTGCAACGGGCATGTAACGCAGGCCTCGGCGAGGATGCCGTCGGACAACGGACCCCCCTGGTGCGGGCAGTCATTGTCGACGGCGAAGTATCCGGCGTCGGTATTGAAGACACCGATCCGGCGATTAATCAGCGCGATGCTGCGGCCTTCGCCCAGCGGCACGTCGTCTGCGAGGCAGAGTGCGACAGCGCGAACCTCGTCGGTCAACTGCGGCGGTGGATTCATGTCGTCGGCATTCCGATCTCCGCGCCCGGTGGCGGCCCGATCGGAGCCATCGCGGGTTCGGTGTCGAGTTCTGAGAACTGCTTCGGGTGGACGGGGTCGTGACGCTCAAGCCACGGGTCGATCACAGCGGCCTTGGCCAACCTGAACCGCTCAAGCAGTCGGGCCGGTTCACCGTCTTCTTCGTTTAGTACGGCCGCGCGGATCGGATCTAGTCCGATCCGTTCGACGAAGCCGTACGTGCGTTCGAGGTACTCCGCGTTCTCGCGGTAGTACTGGAGGAACGTGGTTGCGATGCGCATCGCCTCGGCTTTGGTCTCCACCGTCGCTAATACATCACCCTCGCGAACGCTTGCCCCGGCCGCTCCGCCGATGCGCACCTGCCAACCACCTTCCACCGCGATCAAGCCGATGTCTTTTGTACTGGCCTCGGCGCAATTGCGTGGACATCCCGAGACCGCGGCCTTGACCTTATGCGGCGTGTAGAGGCCTTCCCATTCGTGCTCGAGCTCGATACCCATCTCGATCGCGTTGTCAAGGCCAAACCTGCAGAATTCCGATCCGACGCACGTTTTGACCGTGCGCACCGCCTTTGCATAGGCGTGTCCGGATGGCATTCCAAGCTCTTCCCACATCGCCGGCAACTGCTCCTTCTTGACGCCGAGCAGGTCGATGCGCTGGCCGCCGGTGATCTTCACCATCGGGACCTCGTACTTGTCGGCAACGTCGGCGATCCGACGCAGTTCATCGGGCGACGTGACACCGCCGTAGATGCGCGGCACGACACTGAAGGTGCCGTCCTTCTGGATGTTCGCGTGAACGCGGTCGTTGATGTAGCGCGCGGCGCGTTCCTCGCGGTGACGATTGTTGTTGATCTCGCTGACCAGATAAGCAATGCCCGGCTTACAGGCCCCACACTCACGACCGGCGCCACAGACCTCGGATACCTCGCTGACCGACTGCGCGCCTTGCTCACGGATCACGCCGGCAATGTCGTCGCGCGTGAGCTTGCGGCACGGACAGAGGTACGTCGCGTCGTCGGCCGCACCGCCGGTTTCGAGCTGGACCAACTCGGTAACGATCGGTTTACAGCTACCGCAGCCGGCACCGGCACGGGTGACTGCGACGACTTCCTGCGTGGAGGTCAGTCCACTTTCGCGAATCGCCGAGACGATTTCGCCTTTACACACGCCGTTGCAGTTGCAGACCTGGGCCGCGTCGGGTAGTTCGGCCGCTGTGGCCTCGCTGGCCTTCGCCAGTGTCGCCAGCGGGTCGAGCACTTCACCACCGGTTTTGGCGGTGTCGAGCAACAGTTCATAACCACGCGTGTCACCCATCAGAACGGCGCCGGTGAGCTTGCCATCGGAGACCGCGAGCTTGCGGTACACGCCGCGAGTCGCATCGTGCACGGTGACGGTCTCGCCCTGTCCGACGTCGCCGATCGAGACGAGGTCGACACCCATCACCTTCAGTTTGGCACTGGGAATCGAACCGGGGTAACCCGCGTCGGATCCCGTCATCGCGGCGGCGGCGACTTCTACCTGGTCGTTGATCGGCGCGACGATGCCGTAGACGACACCGTTGTGCTGAGCACACTCACCCACAGCAAAGATTCCGGGGGCCGAAGTCTCGAGCCGGTCATCAACGACGATGCCTCGTTCACAAGTCAGACCCGCTTCCTCAGCGAGATCGATGCGCGACTTGATCCCGACGCTGACGACGATTAACTCGCTGGCTAGCAACTCACCGTCGGCGAACCGCAGGCCGTCGGCCTTGCCGTTGCCGGTGATCTCGGCGGTCGAACGCTCGGTCAACACCGCGACGTTGAGTTCGTTCATCGCACCGAGCAGCAGGTCGGCGGCACCGCCATCGAGCTGGCGCTCCATCAGGCGGTCCATCAAGTGGACGACAGTGACGTCGCAGCCAAGCGCGGCAAGCGCCTTGGCCGCTTCGAGCCCGAGCAAGCCGCCACCAATCACCGCGGCGCGAACGCCCGGCTGCGCGCGGTCGACAATCTCGGCGCAGTCGGACGGGTAGCGATAGAGATAGACGCCGTCTTTGTCCACACCTTCGATCGGTGGGACAAGCGCCTCACTGCCGGTCGCCAGGCAAATCTTGTCGAAGCAGCGCTCCTCGCCCGCCACACGAATACTGAGCTTCTCGGGATCAAGACGATCGACGCGCACGCCGGTGATCGTCTGCACGCCGTTGTCGGCATACCACTCATCCGGTCGGATCCGCAGATCATCGACCGCTGCGCCCTTTTCAACCAGCTCGGTCAGGCGGACACGGTCGTACGGGAGATGGTCCTCCGCACAGATCAACGTTAACGGCACGGATTTGTCGAGCTTGCGGATCGATTCGAGAATCGCCTGGCCGGCGATGCCTCCGCCGACTACGGCGATACCGCCGTTGGATTCGCTTGATTGGAATTTCGCCTGCGGGGTCATGGCGAGGCCTCCTGGCTTGAGAGGGTCGCGGTGGCGGGTGCTGTCTCCGCCGCCGCCGTGCGCACGATCGTTCCGTCGGAAGTCAGTTTGGGCACGCCGCCGCGTTCGAACTCTTGATCCTTAAATCGGCGAAGGCCCTTGAAGATGCACTGCGAAAACCATTCCCCGGCCGGGTGGTAAAGCTTCACGAACTGCTTGTGCGCGCTACACCAGCCGAAGTTCAGGCCGCTCTCGTCGCGTTCGTAGTTCTTGCAGTCGCGACAGTCACGAAACTTCACGCGGCGCTCAGCCGCGACCTCATCGAGCATCCGCAGTGTGCCGTCGGCGGCGATCGCGGGCTCGTTACTCATCGCTCTCATCCGCCTCGTCGGTGACTTCAAGCTCCGCGAAGCGGTCAACAATTCCAGGGGGCACTTCGCCGTGAATGTCTCCCACCTTCGTCTCCCAGGGACCGGCGTCCATCTGATCTGTCAGCTCGATCGAGGCCAGCCACTTGACGCCCTTGTAGCCCCAGAGATAATGCGGCTGTAGCCATCGGACCGGTCCGCCATGGATCGCCGGCAGTGTTTCGCCTTCCAGCGCAGTGGCGAGCATGCCGTCGCGCGCCTGCTCGATCGGTACGCACGATGCGTAGGGACTGTCGGCGGCGAAGAACTTCACGTGGGTCGCATCCGGCTGCGCTCCGGCCGCCTCGAGCACGACCCCTGTCGGCACTCCGGTCCAGTTGACGCGCGGACGGCTCCAGCCCCATACGCAGTGAAAGTCGGCAACGACGGCGGCGGCGCCCAACTCGTGCAGATCCGCGAGGGACAACTCGAGCGGGCGCGCCACCAATCCGCCGACGTTGACCGTCCAATGCTCGCGCACCGGAGGTTCAAGTTCGAGATGAACGGGTGCGAGCTCATCGACGAGGCGCTGCACACGCGCCCGGTTGTTCTCGACCGGTAGCGGCGCGCGGCGCTTGTCGTCAGTCGGCATTCGTGCTCGCGAGTCGTTCATCTCTGACCTCCCTGCCTTCCCCGCGCCTCAGCGCGCCTCGACCTGGACGTCGGGGGCGGGGTCAGGCTCGACGGAGTCCGCCCCAATCGTTTCGTCGTGCGCCCTCCCAGTCGACGGCAACGCGCCGGTCACGGAGTGTTTGAATTCGCGCATTCCTCCGCCGAGGCCGCGTCCAAGTTCAGGTAGACGCCTCGGCCCGAAGATCATCAGTGCGATCAGCAGGACAATGCCGATCTCCATTGGTCCGATACTGGGCATCAGGCTGCCTCCTCGTTCATGGCGGGTGTTACCAGTTCGCGCTCCAGCAGATAGACGAGGCGCTCACGGATGCGTTGGTAGTCGGGATCCTTCGGAAGCTCGGCCTTGTCGCGCGGTCGCTCGATGTTGACCTCGATGATCTCGGCGATCGAGGGCTTCGGCGGGTTCGCCATCACGATGATGCGGTCGGAGAGATAGATCGCTTCGTCGATGCCGTGGGTCACCATCATCACGGTCTCGGTGTCCGCCTCGTGCGACCAGAGATCGATCAGCTGTTGCTGCAGGTTCGACCTGGTCAACGCGTCGAGCGCGCCGAAGGGTTCATCGAGCAGCAACACCTTCGGGCCGACCGAGAAGGCTCGGGCGACGGCGGTGCGCTGACGCATTCCGCCGGAGATCTCCCCCGGCTTTTTGTCGCGATGGAGCCACAGCCCGGTGCTGCGCAAGTACTTCTCGGCGACCGCGCGCGTGTCGTCCGCGGATCGGTCCGGACGACTCGAAAGCGCGGCCTCGACGACGTTGTCATAAACGGTCATCCACGGCAACAGTGAGTAGTTCTGAAAAACGATCGCGCGATCCGGGCCGGGTCCCTCGACGCGGAACCCGTCGAGCACAACCTTGCCCTGATCTGCCGTCTCGAGGCCTCCAACGACGTTGAGCAACGTCGACTTGCCACATCCCGAGTGGCCGATCACCGAGACGAACTCGCCCTTCTCGATCGTAAGATCGACACCACGCAGCACGTCTTGAGCACCCTGGCGTGTGTGGAACGTCTTACGTACGCCGACAATGTCAAGCGACATCAGGCCACCTCCTTGAAGGCGACACGCGCCTGCAGTTTGTTGAATCCGTAGTCCAGCGCCAATCCGACGAAACCGATCAGGAAGATCGCGGCGGCCACGTTGGGCAGATTCGAACCGTTATAGGAATCCCAAACGAAGAAGCCGATGCCGGTTCCGCCCGACAACATCTCGGCGGCGACGATCACCATCCAGGCGATGCCCATCGAGATCCGCATGCCGGTGACCATCGAAGGCAGGCTGTAGGGCAGCAGCACATGCCGAGTGAACTTCCGGCGGCTGAAGCGGAATACGCGAGCGACGTTTTTGTGACTCTCCGGCACGGAGGCAACTCCGAAGGCGGTGTTCATCACGGTCGGCCACAAAGATGTGATGAAGATCACGAAGATCGCGGCCGCGGGTGCCGCCTTTAGAACCACCAGGCCAAGCGGGAACCAGGCGAGTGGCGAGACCGGGCGCAGTAGCTGCACCACCGGGTTAAACGCCGACCAGGCCTGCTTGCTCGCTCCCATCGCGAACCCCAGCGGCACGGCCACCAGAGTCGCCAGCCCGAAGCCGATGAAGACCCGTTGCAGAGACGTCATCAAGTGAATGCCGATCCCCATATCGTTGGGACCGTTGTTGTGAAACGGTGACGTCAACAACGTCTTCAGGGCCGTGATCGCCTCGCCCGGAGTCGGCAGGTCTGGCGCGAATGCGGAGATCAACCACCAGATCGCAAACATTCCGATGAACCCGGCGAGACCGAGTAGTGCCGCGTCGACCGATGTACGCAACCGGCCGGCAGTCTGACGGCGTTTGCGCAGACGAGCGGCCGGCGAGCTCTTGCGCGCCGCCGCGCCGCTGTCGAACGCCGGAGCCTCGACGACTGCCGTCGCGTTGAGTTCCGGGGAATCTGTCATGCCCGTGCTGCCTCCTTGTCGGGATCCTTCGGATCGAATGTCGCGCCGTCGAGCTTCACGTCGAACGGCGTCATGTCGTCATCGGGGACGGTGACCCCTTCGGCCTTGGCGACCGACTTGTAGAGGTCGCTGAGAATCAACTCGTCGGCCAGGCCTTCGTAGTCGGGGGCCTTGCCGAGATAGCCGAAGCGCTGGTACTGAGCCATGAACCAGATCGCCTCGCTCTTGCGGGCGAATGGTGTCGCACCGTCACGGAAGAAGCGCATGCGGTTCTCGCCGAATGATCTGTCGCCGAGACCCTGGCCGAGGTCGTACTCGCCCTTCAGACGACCTTCAATGTCAGCTGGTTTCGCGTTGACGAACGCCGGAGTGCCGATTGTCTGGGCGACCTTCGGGACGTTGGTCACGTCATCGCAGAACTTGCAGGCCTCGAGCACGGCTCCCATCACATCTTTAAGCTCGCTTTCGCGGCCTGTGGCAAAATCGTCGTTGACGACTAGAGCCTTCTCCGGGTGGTTTTCCCAGATGTCCGGCGTGGCGATCGCGGTAAAGCCGATGCCCTTCTCGACCGCAACCGCGTTCCACGGTTCGCCGACGCAGTAGCCGTTCATGTTGCCCGCGGTCATGTTCGCGACCATCTGCGGTGGCGGGATCGGGATGATCTTCGGCGTCTTCATGTCGATGCCCATCGCCAGCAGCCAGTAGCGCAGCCAGGCGTCGTGTGTTCCGCCGGGGTAGGTCATAGCGAAGGTCTGTCCGTTGCCGCCGCCGATCGCGGTCTTGGCCTTTTCGAGATCCCCGTAGCCGGCCGAAGCAAAGTCCTTCTTCAGCGTGATCGCCTGACCGTTGTTGTTCAAGGTCATCGCAATCTTCAGCTTCTTCGAGCCGGTCTTCCCCTCGGTGCCCACGCCGGTCGCGACTGCGAAGGGCATGCTGTAAAGACAGTGCGCCGCATCGATGTCGCCGTTGATCAGCGCGTCGCGGGTCGCCGGCCACGATGCCTGCTTGATCACCTTGACGTTGAGGCCGCGCTTCTTGAAGTAGCCCAGCGACTCGGCCATCAAGATCGGTGCGCAGTCGGTCAGCGCGATGAAACCGATCTTGATCTCCTTGCCGCCTCCTCCGCCGCCGGTCCCTCCGCTTGAACTTGACTCTTCGCCGCATCCGGCGAGTGCCCAGCTAGGCAGTGCCAGAGCCGCGGCCAATGCTGAACCCTTGAGCAATGCCTGCCGCCTCGACATCGGCGTCGCCAGCACGTTGGCGAACGTCGTCTCCGCAGGCCTGAGGGTGTCGTCTTGCATCCGTATCTCCTTATGGGGGTAGTCCGCGTGACCTAAGGGGGGAGGCCGCGGATCACTGATGGGGGTCAGTGGGTGATGCATGAACAAATCTAGGTCCGCTGCGTAGCCCCATCTCGGTCCCGTAGGACAAAAATCACAGGGGTCGTATGTACCGATGGAGAGGTTGCCGATCCCAACTCTAAGGTTGCTAATTGCCCTGCGAAACACGGGGTTTTGTGGCCTCTACCCCGTGCGTTCGCCGACGAACACGATGCACGGTCAGTGAAACGGGCGGTCAAATATGTACAAATGGACAACGGCCAGCAAGCGCTGAGCGCGTGGTCTAGATGAGGTAGCCCCAGACCGGCCGGAACAGAGGTCGCGCCGAGATGATCAGGCCACGCGGCGAAATACGCCGACCACGGACCCGATCACTTCGGTGTCGGCACTGCGAATTGGTTCGTACGAGTCGTTCTCGGGCTCGAGACGGATGTGGTCGGCCTCGCGGAAGAATCGCTTGACGGTTGCCTCCTGCTCGACCAGCGCGACGACGATCTCGCCGTCGCGGGCAGTCTTCTGCGAGCGGACGACAACGAAGTCACCGTCGAGAATGCCCGCCTTCTCCATCGAGTCGCCACGAACCGACAGCACGAAGTCGGCGTCTTCGCCCCCACCGATGCGCGGAACGTCGATGTATTCCTCGATGTTCTGTTCGGCGAGGATCGGCTCGCCGGCGGCGACGCTACCGACGAGCGGCAGACCGGTCGCTGAGGCGATCGAGTCGCTGACGCGTTCGGCAGTGCGGTGGGCGGCGCGGCGAACCTTGTCGCCGATGATCTCGAGCGCGCGTGGCTTGGTCGGATCGCGACGGATCGCGCCGGCCTTCTCGAGATTCGAGAGGTGAGCGTGCACCGTTGACGAGGAGGTGAGACCGACGGCCCCACCAATGTCGCGGACGGTCGGCGGATACCCGTTGGAATCAAGGTACTGCTGGATGAAATCGAGAATCTCGCGCTGGCGCTTGGTTAGCGACTGCGCTGCCGCCGAAGCCTGCGCGGGATCTTGGTTTTGCGCCAGATCCTGGATTTGTGCGTTCATCTTGGTCACCGTTCTCGCTCTGAGGTTGGCTGGCATTTGAGGTTGGCTGGCATTTGAGGTTGGCTGGCATTATTGAAGGACACTGTCCGAAGTGGGTGTGCTCGCCTCGCCGACCTCCCGAGCGAGACTGCCTTGCGCGCCGAGCAAACGACCGGCTGGCAGAACTCGCATGCCGCGAGGCGAACACCTGTTCGGAATATAACCCGGTCCCCCGGACGGAAACATCTGTTCGTATTCGGTGAGTCGACGCACACTTGCTGGCGCCGCGTCAACTAACCTCGCCCCCGTGACGCCGGGCGCCATCCAGAAGATTGAGATCAACCCGGAGTTCGCGTTCGATCCAGAGGTGACGCGGCGTTTCGCCGGCAACACGTTCCCCGGATGGCTGGGGTTCGAGGTTCTCGAACTCGGCCCTGAACGCGCGGTCGGCCGGATGGTCGTCAACGAACGTCACCTCCATCGCGTCGACTACATGCACGCCGGCGCCTGGACCGCCTTTGCCGACAGCATCGCCGGCTGGGGCGCGGCCCGACACCTGCCGGTGGGCTGGAACTTCACGACCGCCGAGATGAAGATGAACATCTTTCACACGGCACGCGCCGGCGACGATCTCTGGGCCGTCGCCGAACCGCTACACATCGGCGCGCGCACCCACGTCTGGGAGGTCCGTATCGCCAAAGACGAAAAACTCGTGGGCAACTTTCTCTGCACGCAGGTGCTGCTGGAGCCGAAAGATGGCGGGGCACCAAAGGTCTCAACCTCCGAGGTCCCGCCAGAAGCTGTGGGTATCGAGGGCGACGAGCGCACTCCCCACGTTGCGGCGCTTGATATCCCGCAGGGCCCCTACGCCACTCACCTCGGCATCGAAATCCTCGAAGTCTCAAAAGATCGCGCGCTCGGACGCATGGCAATCGACGAACGTCACTTGCATTCGGGCAAGTTCATGCACGGTGGCGTCTGGGCGACGTTCGGCGACACGGTCGCCGGCGAGGGCACGCTCGCAAACCTCCGCGAAGGTCAGGTTTTCAGTAGCGCCGACCTGAAGGTCAACGTGATTGGCGCCGGCCGCGCGGGCATGGTGCTCGAGGCCGAAGCGACGCCGCTGCATGTCGGTCGCCGTACGCAGGTCTGGAATGTGATGATCCGTTCCGAAGGTAAAACCGTCGCGCAGTTCAGCAACACACAGATGGTGCTCGACAAGCGCGATCACCCCGCTTAGGCGGGTGCAACACGACTACGGCGAGGCGCTGGCGCTCACCTATACTTCTGCGCTCTGCGCCAGTGGCGGAATTGGTAGACGCGCAAGGTTGAGGGCCTTGTGGACCTTGCGGTCCGTGGTGGTTCGAGTCCACTCTGGCGCATTTCTCTGAACGACTGCACGCTGTTTGACTGCACTCCGTTTGATCGCACTCTGTTGGATGAGTGGGCTACGGCGAAAGCCGACGGCGCTCGCAGGTCATGCCGCTTACGCGGCGGGCGAAGGCAGCTGGACGCTCAACAGCACCGGCCAGGTCAGTTGGTCCACCGCACCCGTGACCGGCAGACCGCGCTGCGTCTGAAAGGCCTGGACTGCCGCCGTCATCGCCGCGTTGTAGTTCGAATCAATCGGCGTGACGATCCCTGCCGCGACGATGTGCAGTTGGGCCCAGCGGACGAGGTCGCCCCTCCCACCCTGCTTGAGCACCGGGAACGCCGGCGCGGCGGCCCGTGCTCGGCTGGGGCGGAACTTACGGCGCATCGCCTTCCAAGCATCAGTGCGTGTGTGCTGCCACGACCACCAGCTGTAGCCGCGGGCGCGGTAGAGCCGCGCATAGCGGCGGAACTCGATTACCTGTTTCGCACGGACGCCGTCGTAGGTCTGGCCGAGCGGGCGGATCGAGCGCTTGTAAATCTGATTGATCGAGTATGTGCGGGCGAACGCGGTCGGCACTGACTGCCGAAACGCCTTGAAGTACATCTGGGGCAAGTTCCACTGCGCCCCGCCGGGACCGAGAAACACGCTGTAAGGGAATGTCGAGTGATAGTCGGGGTACGCGAAGCTGGTCAAGCCCACGGGGAAATCAGCTCCGACCAGGGAACGTAGGCGCGAGATATAGGTCTGGGCAGCCGTGTACTTGTTCTTGTACTCGGTCTCTGCGTTGATCACGAGACAATCCGCGCCCAGGCCGGCGGCCTTCGCCGCGAGATCGGCCTCGACCTCTGGGTCGCGACCGTAGACGTACTGCCACGCGCAGACCCGCAGACCCGCGGCCTTGAGGCGCCCGACCGAAAGTTCGAACTGCGGCCAATACGACGATCCGTCCGCGCTCTTGACGAACAGGGTTTTGACTTTGTAGCGCTTGGCGCGGGCGATGATTTTGTCGACCGAGCCCTGCTCGGCCTGCTTGATGTACCAGACCCACATGCCCTGCTGATTAAACGGCGACACCGCCGCGTTCGAGCTCGCAGGCGCGGCCAAGGCGATCGCCGTCGCCGCGATCGCGAAGGCGGTGACCACGCGACCGCGATGAGCTCTCTGTGAAGTTCGCATCAGACAAGTCAACACGACAGACCCCCGATGGTCGCGCAATTGAAACATAAAGATCACCACCCGAGCGCGCGCTCGGACCGCAATCAGCGGTACGTGAGTCGCTCGCCGAGATCCGAGAGCCTGTCGTAGTCAAACTTGCCCCAGAAGGCCTGCCCGTGGCGCACGAGATAGATGACAGACATCGGCGACTAAGCGGCCGCGATCAGGCGACGCGAGCGGAAGTGGAGGTAACGCACGACCAACCAAAAATGCTTGAACGCGGGGTTGGTGGTCTCTTTGTGGTGGTACCGGTAGTAGATCTGCTGAATGATCGCGGCCAGGCGGAATAGCCCGTAGACCTCGTAAAACGCCCAGTTATCGACGGGCAAGCCGGATTTCTCGCAGTAGTGATTCACAAACTGATCACGCGTCAGCATCCCCGGCAGCTGTGTCGGCTGGCGGCGGAATGACTTGCGGAAGCGATCGTCGTCGGCCTGCACCCAGTAGGCCATAGCGCTACCGAGCTCCATCAGCGGGTCGCCGAGCGTCGCCATTTCCCAGTCCAGCACGGCGATGATCTGGCTGGGATCATCTGGATCGAGAATCAGGTTGTCGAGGCGCCAGTCGTTGTGAATTATGCAGGTGCCGACGTCGTCGGGTTTGTTCGCTTCCAGCCATGACATCACCTTCTCGAAGCTCGGAACGTTACGTGTGCGAGCCGCGCGATAGCGCTTCGACCAGCCAGAGATCTGCCGATCGACGTAGCCCTCACCGCGGCCGAGATCACTGAGACCAGCCGCATCCGGGTCGACGGCGTGTAGGTCGACGAGTCGGTCTACAACGCTCTCGCAGAGCTTGGTAATGCCGGCTTCGTCGAGTGGAAATACCTTCGGCGGCTCTGACCGGAGGATCACCCCGCGAATTCGTTCCATCACGTAGAAATCACTGCCGATCACGTCGTGGTCTTCGCAGAACGCGACCATCTGCGGAACATAGGGATAGACGCCGGCAAGCTTTTGTTGCACGGTGAACTCGCGGCGCATGTCGTGACCTGATTTGGGGATGTGGCCACCGGGCGGGCGGCGCAGGATCAGCTCACGCCCCTGGTAGCTGAGTTGGTAGGTCAAGTTCGACGCCCCGCCAGGGAACTGTTTAACGCTGGGTGCCCCCTCGAGATCGACGTGTTGTTTGAGCCAGCGGTCGACGGCAGCCAGATCGAAGCTGTCCTCTTCCCGAACCTCGCGGGCCCGATCGACCGCGACCGAACTCATCGTCGGATCAGCCTTTCGGGTCTTCGGTGTACTTGCGCAGCTCGAGCCGAGCGACGACGCCGCGGTGGACCTCGTCGGGTCCGTCGGCAAGGCGCAGCACGCGCGCATTGGTCCACATCGCCGGCAGCGGGAAGTCATTCGACAGCCCACCGCCGCCGTGGATCTGAATCGCCATGTCGATCACGCCCTGTGCCATGTTCGGCACGATCACCTTGATCTGCGAAACCAGCGAGAGCGCGCCAGCGAGCCCGTGCGTGTCGATCTCCCAAGCGGCCTTCTGCACCAGTAGCCGAGACTGCTCGATGGCGATTCGCGCGTCGGCAATACGCTCGCGGTTACCGCCAAGGTTGGCGATCGGCTTGCCGAAGGCCACGCGTGACGTAGCTCGCCGGCAGGCCAGTTCGAGTGCGCGTTCAGCCAGACCGATCAACCGCATGCAGTGATGAATCCGACCCGGGCCGAGTCTCGCCTGGGCGATTTCGAACGCACGACCCGGTCCACCGACGAACGAGTCCAGCGGCAGTCGTACGTCGGTCAACGAGACCTCTCCGTGACCGCCGGGCTCGTCCCAGAAACCCATCGTTGTGAGCATTCGCTCGACCTTGACGCCGGGCGCATCGATCGGCACCAACACCATCGAGTGCTGGGCGTAACGGTGCGCGGTCGGGTCGGTCAACGCCATGTAGATCATCACTTTGCAGTTCGGATGACCGATGCCGGAGCTCCACCACTTGCGCCCATTGAGCACGATCTCGTCGCCCTCGATCGTCGCGGTGGCCTCCATGTTGGTGGCGTCGCTGGAGGCGACGCCGGGCTCAGTCATCAGGAACGCTGAGCGAATGTCGCCCGCGAGCAGCGGCTTGAGATAGCGGTCCTTCTGCTCGTCGCTGCCAAACATGTGCAGAACTTCCATGTTGCCGGTATCAGGCGCGTTGCAGTTGAAAAGCTCGGGTGCAACAAACGAGTGGCCCATGCGCTCGGCCAGCGGCGCGTATTCGGCGTTGGTCAGGCCGGCACCGTACTCCTCGTCGGGCAAGAAGAGATTCCAAAGCCCCTCGGCGCGAGCTTTCTCCTTGAGCGCCTCAAACTGCTGCGGCAGCGTCCAGCGCTCTGTGGCGTCGCGGTCGAACATCGCCAGCCGGGCCTCTTCTTCGGCCGGCTCGATGTGTTCGCGCATGAACGCGTCGATCCGCCCCAGGTACTCGTTCGACTTAGCCGAGTTCTCGAAATCCATCGGTCCCCCAATAGGTCCGCCTGCCGACGGTTTGCCACGCGTTGTTAGCGAAGTTCAGCTCCGAGCGAAGGCTACTACTCGCGCGGTCTCCAGAAAGATTGCGAGCCGGGCCCGCTTAATGCGGCACCCGGCCCGACGCGTCCGTTCTCTACACGAAGCGGACGTTGCGCGGGGATCGCATGCAGCCTCCGCCTTGCGGCGCGGCCGGCATCCCCCCAAGTATCCCCGCCCAAATTAAGCGGATCGGGGCCACAACCGACGATCCTGTCGAACGTGGCCGTGAGCCCGAGTTTTCGGTATCGGGGCGTGAAACCTTTAACCAGCCTGGGCGATTCGTTGCACGGACCACCTAGAACAGCACGGACCACCTAGAACAGATGTCTGGGTAGGACGCACGCGGAAGCCTCGATCCAATATGATTGAGTAGCGTTTCGCACAAAGGAGCATGCGCATAGGAGCATGCACAGAGGAATCATGATCGGGCAGCGTCTGGGGAGCCACGGTCAGCCAGGGATCGATCGACTAGGGATCGGTCAAGTAGGGGTCAAGGAACGATGGGTTGATGAAGTCCGCTCGACGAACATCCGCGATGGTCGTGAGGGCGGCCTTACGACGTATCTGCTTGGCAGCAGCATGCGTTGCAATGCTCGCCGTTTACGCGACTCCGGCTTCTGCCGCGCCGCGAAACGTCACTGCCGGTGAAACATCGGTCGAAGTTGGCGCCAGCGAATCGCTGGTCAATGTGACGCCGCCGAGCGTCGCGCCCGAGGCCCCGACACTCCCGGATGCGCCCGCCCAACTGCCGAACGTGCCCGTCCCCGAAACCAACCTTCCCGGCACGACAACCCCTTCGTCCCCTTCATCGGGTTCAGGCTCCAACAACGCCTCCGCCCCTGCCGGATCTAAGCCAGCTGCCGCGCGAACGAGCGACAGCCGCGCCACGAACACTGAGCGCGCCACGGGCCAGAAGGAGAGCGCAGGGACCGAGCGCACAGCCACCGGCGAGAATCGGACTCCCGAGGCGTCCGCGGCCAGCGGTTCCGCACGCTCCGGCGACAGCGAATCCGCCGATCGCAATACGACCAACGAATCGTTGATCATGCGCACGGTCGGCAAGATCCCGGCCTGGTTGCTGGCGATCACCGGCGCCCTGGCCCTGGCCTTCCTGGTCGCGATGGCGATGTGGTTCCGCGCGACTCGCCGAGGCGAGCAACCAGCGATTGTCGTCGACTCGGTCGACCCGCTGACCGGATTCGCCAACAAGAGAGGGTTTGACCGCCGACTCGGCGAAGAAAGTCGTCGGGCCAAGATGTTCGGCCACCGGCTTGGACTGATCGTGCTGGAGATCAACGACTTCTCCACCCTGACCCAACAGAACCCCACGGAGCGAACAGACGCGATCGTGCGCGATCTTGCGACGGTGCTGCGTGGAGCGCTGCGAGGCACCGATCTCGTCGCCCGCGTCGGGCCGGGCGAGTTCGCGGTCGTCTGCCCAGAAACTGACGAGGCCTTACTGAGCGAGCTGCGGGATCGGCTCGATGCATCGCTCGCCGACGCCGAGGCGCTCCCGGATGTTTACGTCGGAGTCGCCTGCACGATGCCGTCTGACCAGACTTACTGGTCGTTGCTCAACCGTGCACGCCGCTCCCTTAAAGAACGTAAGCCAGGCCCGCTGACGCTGATCAAGTAGCCGCAGCACGCTCGGCAGCCAACGCCGCGAAACGTTCGAAACCGGCGTTCGAAGCCTCGATCAGCACCTTTTCGTTGCGTTTTGCGTCCGTGCGCAGTTGCTCGACGGCATCGCTTCCGAGCATCTGTTCGGCCTCGGAACGCATCGATGGCTGATCGAGCCAGTGGTCGATGAGTTCGCGATCCGCCTCGGCGTGGAAGAGCACACCCCACGCACTGCGCAGTCGAAATGCCTGTAACGCGGTTTGCTCGCTGGTCGCGAGCGGCCGGGCGCCGTTGGGCAGGTCGAAGATGTCACCGTGCCAATGCAAGACCTGCGCCGCTGGAGCCAGTCCGCCGATCACCGGGTCATTGGGATCGGTCACGTCGACCCGAGCCCAGCCGATCTCCGGCCGCAGTCCCGGGCGCACGGTCGCCCCCGCGGCTCGCGCGATCAACTGCGCCCCGAGACAAACACCAAGCAACGGCAGATCGATTGACAGCGCCGCGATTAGCCACTCGCGCTCGATCTGCAACTCGGGAAACTGATCGATCTGGTCGACGTTCATCGGACCGCCCATGAAAACCGCCGCCGCTAGCTCGTCGGCCGCCGGCAGTTCGTCGCCGGAGAGCGGCCGCCGGAGATCAATACTCAGGCCAGCTCGCTGCAGGGCATCTGAAATGCGATGTGGACCCTCCCAGTCGACGTGCTGTACGACTAGAACGGTTGAAGACCGGGCCATCGCCTTGAAGCATGCCCTTGAAGGCAGTCGAGGACCGCTAAAGGATCTTCAGCAGGATGAAGCCGTTGACAACGAAGACGATCGCGAAGAAGATCGTCCAGCGGTCAAGGTTGCGCTCAAGCAGCGAGCCGCCGCCGAACGGGCCACTACCCGGTGCGACGCCGAATGCGCCGGAAAGACCGGCGTCTTTGCCCGAGTGCAGGAGCACCAAAAAGATCAAGGTGACCGAAACGAGCAGCTGCAAAATTGAGAGGATCGCGTCCACGGCGGGAGAGTTTAGCGGGGATTATCCACGTCGCTGGCCTGCGCACCCGCGTCCATCTGGCGGAGAATCTCGAGTGCCGCGCGACGGAGGTCACGGTCGGTCTCGTGCCACTGCTCTTCGGTCAGCTTGCCGGAGCGAAAGTCAAGCTCGGCGTCGCGGATCTCGCGGTACTTCGCCTGTTTCGCGGCCTCGAGCTCCTCGCGACGCGCGTCAACACGGGTTTCGTCGACCCCGCGGATCAGCGGCAAGGCGATTCCCGCCACGGCCGCCGAGATAACCGCGATTGCCAGGAGCACCTGCAACATCTATGCCTCCCGCGGACGCGAGCGTCCGCGCCCTCCCCCGGCCAGGCGCGCAGCGGCGAGCGATGAAACGCGTGCGCGCAATGCGTCGGGTGCCGGCCAAAGCGCAGTCAGTGCTCCGACCAGAACGATCAGTCCACCGATCCAGATCCAGGCGACAAGCGGGTTGACGATCATCCGGAAGGTCGCGGCGGTGGCCTTTTGTGGATACGAGTCGACGATCGCGGTGATCACCAGCGCCTGCACGTCTGGGTTGTCGATCGCGGGCAGATCGTTGCCCTTGGCGATCGCCGGGCGCAGCGGACGAAGATCTGGCTGCACGGCGGTCCAGATGTCTTCGGTCAAACCTGCGTCGAGCCCGACCTCGCTGGTCGCCTCGCCACCGAAGTAGCGCCCGACAAATCCCATCCTCGTCGAGTTAACCGGGTACCAGTTGCGTGTCGGCCTAAGTGTGGTGACGGGCTTACCGTCCTCGGTCACCTCGAGCACCGCACCGAACGACAGTCGTTCGTTGCGCGCGTCAGAGGTGGCGCGTACGTACTTGACGTCGTACTTGCCCAGTTTGATCGTTTCGCCGACCTTGACCGACTGCTCAACCGTCGTGTTAAACGCCGAAGACGCAGCGACGCCGATGAACATGATCGCGATGCCGGCGTGCACGATGTACCCGCCATGGCGACGCCGGTTGCGCGTCACCAATCTGCCCAGCGACGTCACGATCGACCCACCCTCGAGCGATCTGCGAGCGCGTGCGCCGCTGACGAACTCACGGATCATCACGGTGATCGAGAAACCGGCGGCGGCGAAGAGAAGCGTCGCCCAGACGCTCGTGAAGACGCCTGCGAGCACGCCGGCGACGACCACGGCTAAAACGGCTCCAACCCCCGGTGTCGCGAACAGCGCGACGGCCTTACGCGCGTTCATGCGGCGCCACGGGATGATCGGACCGATACCGCTGACCAGCACCAGCGTGATCGCGATCGGGGTGATGTAGCGGCCGAACCACGGCGGTCCGACGCTCGCCTTCTCGCCGGCGATCGCCTCTGAGATCAGCGGGAAGAACGTGCCCCAGAAAACAACTACCGCCAGCGCGAGCAGCAGCAGGTTGTTGAGCAAGAACATCGCCTCTCGCGACAACAGTGAGTCGAGCCTGTGCGCCGAGCGCAGGTCGGGCAACCGCGAGACGATCATCGCGGTCGAGCCGATCACGATGACGCAGATGAAGACGAGAAACGGCACGCCGAGTGTCGACTCGCCGAAAGCGTGAATCGAGTCGAGGATCCCCGAACGCACCAGGAACGTGCCGAGGATCGACAACGTAAAGGTCAGCGCGATCAGGCTGACGTTCCAGACCTTGAGCATGCCGCGACGTTCCTGGACCATGATCGAGTGGATAAACGCAGTGCCGGTCAACCACGGAAGCAGCGAAGCATTCTCGACGGGGTCCCAGCCCCAGTAGCCGCCCCAACCGAGCTCGCTGTAGCTCCAGCGAGCGCCGAGCATGATGCCGATCGAGAGAAACACCCAGGCCAGCAGCGCGAACTTACGTGTTGAGCGGATCCAGCTGGCATCCAGTCGCCGAGTCGCCAGAGCGCCGATTGCGAATGCGAACGGAATAGAGAACCCGACGTAGCCCGAGTAAAGCATCGGCGGGTGGAACATCATGCTCGGGTGACGCAGAAGTGGGTTGAGCCCGTTGCCTTCGATCGGCACCGGAGACAGACCGAGAAACGGGTTCGCTTCGGCCGAGAAAACCATCAGGGCGAGGAAGAATGTCGCGATCGCGCCGAGCACCGCCGTCGCGTACGGAGCCACCTCGCGGTGCGAGTTGCGCGTCGCAAACAGCACGGCGCTGCTGAAGATGCCCAGCACCAGTACCCACAGCAGCAGCGAACCCGCCTGACTCGACCAGATCGCGGTGATCTTGTAGAACAGCGGCGTGATGGTGCTTGAGTTCTGGGTGACCAGTGCGAACGAGAAGTCGGAGCGCAGATAGGCGAGCTCCAGCGTGACGAAGGCGGCGATCGCGAACCCGGCGAGCGCGTAGATCGCACGGCGAGACGAGACGGCGAAGTCGCGGCGCCCGGTGCGGGCGGCGTAAAGCCCGGCGAAGACTGCGTAGATCGCGACGACAAATGCCGCAATGATGCAGATTCGGCCGAAGGTCATTGCCGCGCCGGCACGCCGGTCACGGCGCTACTCGCTCTTATTCTTATTGCTGAACTTCGACGGGCACTTCGTGATCAGCGAGCCCGGATCAGCGATGAAAGTGCCTTTGACAACTTCGCCCTCGAGAATCACCTCGCGACCCTCGCGAAACGGGTCGGGCACGGTGCCGCTGTACTTAACCGAGATCGAAGTGGTGCCCGCGCGGTCGGCCACCTTGAAGCTGAGATCCTTGCCCTTCTCGACCACGCTGCCCTTGACGACTCGGCCGGTTAACTCGTAGGTCTCGCCCGGCGTCGCGGAATTGAGCAACTGCGACGGCGTGCGGGCAACTGTCGAGGCACTGAAACTGGTGTAGATCAGCGCCGTCGCCAGCAGCAACGCGATACCGAGCGTCACAATCAATCGTGTCTTGCGCTTGTGTGAAGGGTCCATCAGGCGAGGGCGATTATCGCAGGTCGGTGGGCCGTGATCGCCCGAGCGGATGCCTACAACCGGGGTTAGTCAGTCACCGAGCAGACCTCGCCGCCGGAACGTGTAAAGCAGTCCCCCGAGGATCACCATCGGCAGGATCACCCCGTAGATACCAAACGAAATCCAGCCGGCGACATGATCGGTCATCCAACGGAAGTTTTGCCCGAAATAACCGACGACCACGGTCAGCGGCAGGAAAATGCCCGCGATCACGGTGAACTCCTTCATGATCGCGTTCTGACGCATGTCGAGCGCTGCCATGTATGTCTCGGATAGGCCGGAGACGCGGTCTCGCAGGCTGTCGGCCGCCTCGGTGACCCGGATCAGATGGTCTTGAACATCGCGGAAGTAGGGCAGGTGCTCACGTGAGTGATTCGGCAGCCGGCCGAGCATCTCGTGCAGGCGCGTGTAGGCCTCGCTCTGGCGGTGGACCACACGATTGATGCGGCCGAGCATGCGTCGAGCTTCGTGGATCTCGCGTTCTCGCCCGCTGAGCGACCGCTCGAAGACCTGGTCCTCGAGAATCTCGATTTGGTCGTCGATGTCGTCGAGCAACGGTCCGAACGAGTCGACCAGAACGTCGAGCACCTGGTGCAGCAGCTGAATGCCGGTGAACTCAGTTACGCGACTGGCTTCGTGAAAGCCACGCAGTTCAGACGACCGATCGCGCGAGACGGTGATCAGAAAGCGGTCGGAGTAGATGATGTGGACCTCAACCAACCGGTCTTCGTCGGACTGCGGCGCGGCGCCGTAGCTGACCAGATAGACGTAGTCGGAGTACTCCTCGATCTTCGCCCGCTGTCCGAAGTGCTGCAGATCTTCGATCGTCAGCGGGTGCAGCTTGAGCTGCTCGCCCGCAGTCGCGATCTCCTCGTCGTCGGCGTCGTGGAGGTCGAGCCAGAGGTACTCGCCACGCCCAATCAGCTCCGGCAGGCGGTTGAGCCCGGTTTTATGCAGCACCGTGCAACCGCCACGCGGCGTGCCGTCATCGTGTTGACCTTCACCCACCCGGCCAATCTAACGGCCGGCCCAGCCGTGACGCGCCAAGGCGTGCTGCTTCAATCGCGCGCATGGCAGACGCGTCAGCCAAATCAACTCGGCGGCGAGTAGCTCTCACCACTCTCGAGACCGAGGTGGTCAACTGCTTCGCCTGCCCCCGACTGGTTGGCTGGAGAGAGGCCGTCGCGGCTGCACCACCAAAACGCCACGTCGACGAGACCTACTGGGCGAGGCCGCTACCAGGCTGGGGCGACGCTGGTGCTCGGATTGTGGTGACTGGACTGGCGCCAGCGGCCAACGGAGCCAACCGCACCGGGCGCATGTTCACCGGAGATCGCTCCGGCGATTGGCTCTACCGCGCCATGTATCGCGCCGGACTCGCCAGTCAGCCCGAGGCCGTGGCTGCCGACGACGGACTAGCGCTGATCGACGCGTGGGTCACGGCGGTAGTTCGTTGCGCTCCGCCAGACAACAAGCCGACCGTCGTCGAGCGCGATACGTGTGTCGGCTACCTGGCGCGCGAGTTCACGTTGCTCGATGAGGCTCGGGTGATCGTCGCGCTCGGCGCGTTCGCGTGGGACGGAGCGCTGCGCGCACTTGCGCTCAACGGCACCGCCACGCCGCGGCCGAAGCCGAAGTTCGGTCACGGCTCGGAGGCGAGGATCGGTGACTACACGATGCTTGGTAGCTACCACCCGAGTCAGCAAAACACTTTCACCGGCCGCTTGACCGAAGGCATGCTCGACGCGGTGTTCGCACGTGCGGTCGAACTCGCCGCTGCCTGAAGCGGACGACGGGGATCGAACCCGCGACCTTCGGCTTGGGAAGCCGACGCTCTGCCAGCTGAGCTACGTCCGCGCGACTGCGCGTGCAGACTACTGCGCGGGGGCGGGTGGCGGCGGTGTTCCCGCCTGGGCCTGCTGCTGGGCCTGCTGCTGGGCCTGCTGCGGCGCTGGAGCGGGCGGTGCGGGTGCGAACGGATCGGGTGCGACACGTGGCGCTGCGGCCGCAACTTTCGGAGCAAACGGGTCCGCCGGGCGGGGGTTGAAGGGGTCGGCGGCGAGAACACCGGCGTTGTTAGCGGGATGTCCGTACGGCTGGGCGACCTCGCCGGCGGTTCGCGCGTAGTTGGCCTGCGTACCGGCGTTGGCCGACGCGAGGAAATCACTGGCGCGTGGCTCGCTGTGAACACTCGACGGATTCTGAATCTGTAGAAATCCCCCGTACGCGATCAATAGATTGCCGGCGATCGCGGCAAAGATGCCCGGGCGCGGCTTCATCTCCATGTTCAACATGGCAAAGATCTGGTTGGTCACGTCGCCACCGGGCGGGCTGGTGATCAGGTACCCGCAGTATGCGGCCGCACCGACGCCGGCGATGAGCATCAGTCGTCCGGTCAGGTCGGGGCCAAAGAACTGCGGCCCGAGCGCGGCGAACACCGCCCATCCAACCAATAGATACCCACCAAAGCTGTGGTCCCAGATCTTGTAGTTGATGCTGATCGGGCCGAGCGACTGCCCGAACCACGGAATCAGCGCCGCGACGCCGAGCACAACCGCGCCGATCTGTGCTGCTGTTCTTGCCGGTCCGTACTGCATAGCGTCGCGCCTTTAGAGAAATCGCGGTGTGGCCGCCGATTGCGGCCACACCAAAAATCAGTCGCGACTTGTATCGGCGCAGCGGCTAGGGGGCTGTAGGCGGCGCGGGCGGCATGCCCGGGTCCTGCGGCGGAGCCGGAGCGGCCGGTGGTGCCGGTTCGGCGGGTGCCGCATAGGTCTGAGCCGGAGCCGCTGCGTAGTCGCCACCGCCGGTGACGGCAGTGTCTTCACCTTGCTGCCTCAACCCGCCAAAGGCGACAATTCCACCGCCGACCAAGGCGATGAAGATGCCGATTCCGCGGCCGATCTCGATCAGGCCTCCGCCGTCGTCAGGGAGATCAATCAGTCGCATCAAAGCCCAAAGTACAGCCAGGATTCCGCCACCCAACGCGATCGCGCCGGGGTCAACGGGAAGTTCGATCTCGAGATCAAAGATGTCGAGTGCCGCCGGGACGATCGCGATCACCCCCACCAGGAACAACACGAAATCGCCGATGTCCATCGATTTCCAACCGTTGACGGAGGCGTCGAGGTCGAGCCCCGGCACAAGCGCCGATCCTGCCCCGCCCAGTGCCCCGGCCGCGTCGACCTTGTACCAAGTCAGGAACAGCGAAATAATCAAGATGATGCCGCCGACAGCCGAGATCAGCCGGCCGGTAGTCGTTTTCTCAGCCACTTGGACCCCTTTAAATGGTCGTTGGACGGGTTCGGTTGAGTTGTCGCGTCGTGCGGTTTTGGTGCGCACGGACGCGGCAAACTCCCTGGATTACTCATTTCTACAGCAGGTCGCAGACGCTTCGCCCGCCCGGCTGGACGGATCGCGACGTGTGGCGCGGCATCTACCCTGCTATCCGCATGCAACGCGAGCGCTCGAAATTCGTCATTCCGGTCGTGGTCGTGGTCGCCGCGCTACTGGCGCTGCTGATCTACGGGGTCGTCGAGAAGAACGGTGGCGGGCGACTCGACGATGCTGTCGCCGAGGGTCGACGGGAGCTGGCGCCGGTGCGCGAGGTTCGCAAGCTCGGCTCGAATCAACTGACTTCGATAGCCGAGCACAGAGGCAAAGTCGTGGTGTTGAATTTCTGGGCCAGCTGGTGCGAGCCGTGCAAGGAAGAGGCGCCCGCGATCGAGCGCGCGTACCAGAAGTACAAGGACGACGGGATGATCGTGATCGGTGCCGACGTCGACGATCTGACTAAGGACGCGCAGCAGTTCGTCCGTGAGTTCAAGATCACCTATCCGATCATTCGCTACGGCAGCGCGCACGCGACAGATGATTTCGGCGCGACGCGCTTTCCGGAGACCTTCGTAATCGATCGCAAAGGACGCGTTGTGGCCCTGCAGCGATACCAGGTTGACGACAAATGGCTTGATGCAGCGATCGCCCCAGTCGTAGCGGAGCCGCGATGATCCGCCACTTACAGCGCCGCTGCACACGATTGTTGGCGACAACGCTCCTGCTGTTCGCCGTCGTCGCACCGGTCGCTGCGGCCTGCCCGCTCACCTCGCTGCCAGCGATCGAGGACGAAGTCATGTGCCCGATCTGCGGCGTGCCGCTGGTCAACGCCGGCGGGCCGCAGGCCGAGAATGAACGCGAGTTCATCCGCGAGCGCGTCGAACGCTGCGACACTAAGGACGAGGTCAAGAACGCGCTGATCGCCGAGTACGGCGAGGAGGTCCTGGCGATGCCCGGTGACGAGGGCTTCGATCTGGCCGCCTATCTGGTGCCGATCGCGCTGATCGGCATCGGCGCTGTCGGCGTGGGTGTCGGAGCGCTTCGATGGCGCCGTAACCGTGATCAAGCGGTCGCGACCACAGCCGCTTCCGGACCGAATCCGAACGCCGACGACGCACTCGACAAAGACCTCCAGAGGTACGATCTCTAACAGATCTCAGGCGATGGAAGGCGGAGTAGACACCACTGTTTTCGCCGCATTCGGAGTCGGATTGCTGTCCTTCTTCTCCCCGTGCGTGCTGCCGCTGGTTCCCGGCTATCTCTCCGCGATCACCGGAGTGTCGGCCACCGACGATGCCGGCGGCGGCGGCGCCGGAGCCCGTCGCGTGCTCGGTCCGGCACTGTTATTTGTGTTGGCATTCACACTGATCTTTATGGCCCTCGGACTCGGCGCGACCGGACTCGGCCAGTTGCTCAACGAGCACACAACCGCCCTGCGTAAAGCTTCGGGAATCGTGATCGTCCTGCTCGGCGTCTTCATGGCGGCGACATTGGTGGTCCCGAAGCTCAACCGTGAGTGGCGCCCGGACCAGCTCGCACACAAGGCCGGAGCGGGCGGACCGCTGGTCGCCGGCGCGGCGTTCGCGATTGCTTGGACGCCGTGTGTCGGCCCGACGCTCGGCGCGATCCTGACCGCGGCCGGCACCCAGTCACAACTAACCGAGGGTGCGATCTTGCTTTTGTTCTATTCGGCAGGCATGGCCGTGCCGTTTCTTGCGTCTGCCGCAGGCTTCGGCGCGATGGCCGGCGCGACCGACTGGGTCAAGCGCCACTACCCGGTCTTGATCGGTCTGTCAAGCATCGTGCTGATCACCGTCGGTGTGCTGATCTTCACCAACGAATTCTTTCGCCTCAACATCGAAGCGCAACAGCTGACGCGGTCGCTAGGACTCGACCTCTGAGCCGTCGGTCACGCCCGCGTCTAAGTCTGCGCGATCCATCCGCTCCGGCGCGGTGACCCCGAGCAGATCGAGTGAGCGAGCGAGCGTCTGGCGGGTCGCCTCACACAGCGCGACGCGGAATGCCTGCACCGATTCGTCGTCGCCGACCACCTGGCAGTCGCGGTAAAAGGCCGAGAAACCGGCCGCCAGCTCACGGCTGTAGATCGTCAGTCGATGCGGTGCGCGACGTAGCGCGGTCTCGGCGATCTCGTCGGGAAACTCGCTGAGCAGACGTACGAGAGCGCGCTCTGAAGCGTGTAACTCGTGGGTTGCGACGGCTGTGCCGGTCTCGGCCCCGCCGGCCTTCGTCAGGATCGAGCAGATTCGCGCGTGGGCGTACTGCACGTAATAGACAGGGTTCTTATCCGACTGATCGCGCGCCAGCGCGACATCGAGGTCCATCGTCGTGTCGTGACTGCGCTGGACCATGAAGAAGCGCAGGGCGTCGGCGCCGATGTCTTCGAGCAGTTCGTCGACGGTGACAAACTCGCCGGTGCGCTTGCTCATCTGGACACGTACGCCGGTCTCGGTCAGGTTGACAAGCTGCATGATGATCGGCTCGAACGCATCGGGCTCGCCGCCGAGCGATTGCAACGCTGCGCTCATGCGCGCGATGTAGCCGTGATGGTCGGCACCGAGCACGTCGATCAGACGGCCGTAGCCGCGTGCGAGTTTGTCTGCGTGGTATGCGATGTCGGTCGCGAAATACGTGTATTCGCCGTTGCTGCGGCGCAGGACGCGATCCTTGTCATCGCCGAAGGTGGTGGTGCGCAGCCATACCGCTTCCTCGTGGTCGTATACGTGACCGGCTTCGCGCAGCTTGGCGATCGCCCGCTCAAAGCGATCGTCGGCGTGCAACTCACGCTCGGAGAACCAGATCTCGATCTCGACGCGCATGTCAGCCAGCGTCGCGCCGATCTGCTCGATCATCAGCTCGATGCCACGGTCGGCGAGCGCCTGGCTACCGAGGTCTGCCGCCCCCGGAATCGCGTCGGCAATCCGCTCGATGTAGACACCTTGGTAGCCGTCCTCGGGAGGATCTTCGCCGCGCGCGCGAGCGGCGATCGATGCACCGAAGCGCGTCACCTGGCTGCCGAAGTCGTTGATGTAGAACTCACGACCGACCTGATGACCGGCGTACTCCAGCACGCGACACAGCGCGTCGCCGTAGGCAGCATTGCGGCCGTGGCCGAGGTGCATCGGACCGGTCGGATTGGCGCTGACGAACTCGACGTTGATCCGCTCGACAACGGCAGCACTTCCTGATCCGAAAGGCGTTGCCGGGTCGAGCACCGCAGCAATCGTGCGGGCATACCAACCGTCCGAGAGCGTCAGATTGAGGAATCCTGGGCCCGCTACCTCGGCCGAGACGAGGTCATCACCCAGTAGTCCCGCGAGCTTCTCGGCAAGCTTGGCGGCGACGTTTCGCGGATTGTCACGCGCGATCGGCGCGCAGACCATCGCAGCGTTGGTGGCGAAATCGCCGTGTGCCGCCTTGCGCGTGCGCTCCAGCACCACGCCGCCAGGCGGTGTGTCCATGCCAGCAACTTCGGCCGCCGCGCCGATCACCGTCTGGCGCAAATCGGCCAGCGGATCGGTGCGAGCTACTTGTTCGGTGCCTGTTGCCACGGATTGGGCGATACTACCTCTACCCTTGCACCCCACTCGAACCTTTCAAACGCGGAGCAAATATGTCTGAGGATCAATCCGAACAACGCGGCATCAACATCCACTTCCAGCCCGAGCAGATGGCTGGCGTCTACTCGAACTTCGCCAACATCAGCCACTCGGACTACGAGTTCACCGTCACATTCGCGCGGGTCGATCACGAGGTTGAGGCCGAAGAGATCCCCGGCGTCGTAGTCACTCGCGTCAACCTTTCGCCACGTTTCATGCGCGAGCTAATCGATGCGATGGAGGACAACTACTCCAAGTGGACGACCAGCGAGGGCATTCGCAACCTTCCCGAGTACGACGGCGACGAGCCGGGCGGCGAAGAACCGACCGACGACGAATAGGCATCAAACGGATCGCTCAGCGCCCGCTCTTTCGGCGCGCGAGCGTTTCTGCCAGACCGATGCGCTCGACCGGCGTTGGATGCGTGCCTAGTGCGACGTGCAGCAACCGCGGCGGCGACGGCCGCGAAAGATTTTTGAGCGCGAGGCGGCGAGTCAGTGAGATCGCACCGCCCGGGTCTCCGGTCGCGCGCATCGCGAAGACGTCGGCCCGCGCCTCGACGGCACGCGAGTAGGAGTTTGCGGCTGGCTGTGTAACCGCGATCGCCAGGATCGCTGTCGCCGTGAGCATCACGACATAAACCGGCGAGGCGGGATCGACTACTCGTCTCCGCGCGATCCGGCGTGCCGCCAGATCGACCGCCGGAAGCACTACCACCGCCACCAGGCCAAACCAGACCAGACCGCGGGTCAAGTCGTTGTAGTGCGCGTGCCCGAACTCGTGCGCGATCACCTGGCGTTGTTGGCGACGGTCGAAGCCGCGCAGCAGCGTGTCGTAGAGGACGACGCGCTTGGTCGCACCGAGCCCGCCAACGTAGGCGTTTGCAGCCGTCGTCCGGACGGCCGCGTCGACCACGAGGATTTCCCCGGCGCGCACATCCGTGGCGCGAGCGAGCTGCTCGACGTCACTGCGCGTGACCGACGGCGGTAGCTCACCAAAGTCTGCGAATAGGGGTGCGATTACGACCGGTGAAAAGAGTTGGAACGCCGCGGCGAGCAGCACCACTACAGCCCAAAACGCCGCCCACCACGCGCGTCGAAGTCGACGAATCAGTAGATGCGCGACAACCGCCAACACGGCGATCGCAAGAACGGTCAATCCGGTACCCATCGCCCATCCGGTGAGCCACGATTGAATCGACTGGACCGCCAGGCCGGCATTCCGCGAACGCCGGAACGCGACGATCTCGATCGGCAGAGCGATGACGCGCGCGAGCAGGATGACTGCACCGGCAGCGGCCGCCGCGTAAGCGCAGCGGCGAACTCGGCCGGCCTCCGCCCAGACCGCGCCAAGCCCCTTCGGCCAACGAAGCGCGACTAGTAGCGGCACGCCGATCCAGACAAGCATGGACGCGAGCGAGAGCCACGACTGCGCCCCACGAAACGCGTCCGCGCGCTCGATCACCTGCTCCGTGAAGTAGTCGCCCGCCTCGACCGCAGTCACCGGTGGCAGTGCCTGAGCCGGCCAAAGCACGAGGTCGACGAGCCAGCCTGCAAGCAGTACCAGCGCTAGGGCGAAAAATGTATGCTGGAGATCGGTCTTGACGGGCGTACTCACGTTATTCCTTCAAGCGCCGATGCGAGTGTTGTAAACGTCGCGACGCCAAACCCTGCCGAATTCCGAGTGGGAATTGCCGAACAGGGAATATCGAGCAGGGAATGTCGAGCAGGGAAACCATGATCGGGATTGACTCATGAACACGCCCAACGTACCTGTCTCGGCTGTGGCCGACGCCCGGTCGGAATCGGCCGAGGATGAGCTGCGTCGCGAACTCGCGAGCCTGCGCGGCGAACTTGAGCGCCGCAGCGTCAGCAGTCGCGCAACCGCGCAGTTCTACCTCGAAGGACTTGCCCGCTCGTTTGAACCGGAGACGATGTTTCGCTCGATGGCGGACATGCTCTGCAGCATGGCGAACGGACTCGGACTTGCCGACGAGGACAGTGGGACCTGGCTGGTGATTTTCGAGAACCCGCTTGAACTTTCGCCCGGGACGATTTTTGGAGAGCCTGATCAACAGGTCCTAAACCATGCCGAGCAACTCCTGGACAGAGACCCGATGCCGGCACTGCTCCCGGACTCGACGGGTAAGGATTTCATCGCCGTCGCGCTTCCCGGCCGCGTGCCGAGCGACCCGATCCTCGGCGTATTCGCGATCGCAGCGCGCCCTGGCATCCCGATCCCCGAGGAGCTGAAGGCGATCATCCTGACGATTGCAACGCTTACGACCCTGCATCTAGATCGGGTGTCCCGAATCACGGTCTCGAACCGCAACACCCAATACGCCCAGGCGGCCGCGCGTGCACAGCTGGAGCTGACCGAGCCGCGCGAACGCGAACAGGCGCTCAGTGTCGCGCTCGAGACGCTGCGATCCGTCGAAGATCTCAGCGGGGCGATGGCGGTCGATGCGACCGGCGACAAGCCCGTCGCGATCGCTTCTTTCGGCGAGATGAGTGAGGAGATGGCGCTTGCGGCGATCTCGGGCAGCGGCGGTCCGCCGCCGGGAATGTCGGTTCTGCCCGTCAAGGTGGCCGGAAAAGTAGAGGCCTATCTGGTGCTCAAGACCAAGTCAGAGATCAATGCGATTGAAGACGAGATACTCGGCAGTATCACCACCGCCGTCGTCGGCGCGATCGTCCGATTCCGTGGCACCGAGACGATCGAATCACTACGGCGCTCCGCCACGCGTCGACTGGTCGAAGCTCAAGAGCGCGAACGCTCGATGGTCGCGGCAGATATCCACGACGGCGTCCTTCAGCAGCTCGGCGCGACCGCAATCCGCCTTGAACTCGCTCAGGCTCGCGTCGAACAAAGTGACTTCGCTACCGCGAGTTCGATCATCGAGGACGGTGCCAAGGAGATTCGCTCCTGCGCACGCGAGCTACGCGCGCTTCTGATGGAACTGCGCCCGCAGGTACTCGACGACAACGGACTCAACTCGGCACTCAATGAGCTCGGGCGGCAGGTCGATCACGTCGACGTCAACGTCGAGACCGACGTGCCTGATGACCTCGGCAACGAGTACTCGATCACGATCTTTCGCATCGTCCAGGAAGCGCTAACTAACATCCAGAAGCATGCAAAGGCGACGTCTGCGTCGGTCAAGGTCGGCATCGTCGACGACTCAGTTTTGATCGAGATTCGCGACAACGGCATCGGCTACGAGGGAGCTGTCGCGGGTCCCAGCTCAGAGGGCAGCCACCTTGGACTGCTGGGGATGCGCGAGCGAGCGAGGATGCTCGACGGAGAGTTCGCGATCTCCGGCCGTTCAGGTAGCGGCACGGTTATTACTTGTCGACTCCCATTGGGCGCCGCAGGCGATCCAGCGATCGACCCCTTCATAAACTCAGACACCCCCATCTAAGCGATGGACGGCCGATCGGGTCGCTCTCGAAGAAGTACCAAGGACGGTGTATTCTGATCGGCGCACCGCATCTTTCAGGCTTACACCGACTTAGTTACATGGCCAACCCGCCATGCATCGCACGGTCCGTTGATCAATCCGACGTACACCAACCTTGGCCCCGCTCAATAATCCCGTTCGACTGCCGTCGCGCGTTTGACACCTGGCGTCGACATCGCGATCGCCGACGACTCGGCGATCATCCGCAACCTGCTCGAAGAGATCATTCGCTACGAGAAGGACTACGAGCTGACGGCCAGCTTCGACAATGGTCGCGACATCGTCGCCTGGGTTCGCGAGGGTGGTCGCGCCGACGTCTTCGTGATCGATATGCGTCTGCCCGGACTCAGTGGCACCGCGACGATCAGTGCGTTGCGGCGCCATCTCGCCGATGTCCGGATCCTTGCGTTCTCGGCCTCGGCACAAGAGGAGAGCGTCAAGTCCGCCTTGGCCGCCGGTGCCGATGGCTATCTGCTCAAAGAATCAACCCTGTCGGAGCTGATGAAGGCGATCAGCTTGCCAGGGCGCGACGCCGCCAGTGTCACCAGTGAGAATCTCGACACATCAGTTCGATCTCCTGCGGCACCTGACGACACCCGTGGAAGTGGTTTGCGCGTGCTTGTGATCGACGATCACGAACTCGTACGCGAAGCGACAGCTGCCCTGCTTGAGGCCAAGTCTTTCGCCGTGCACTCATGTGAGACCGGTGACGAGGCGCGCGGCTGGCTTGCCGAGGGAAACCACTGCGACGCCGCGCTGGTCGATCTACGACTTGGCGACGAATCCGGTGCCGACATGGTGGCTGAGTTTCGCGCTGCATCGCCCACGACCGCCGTAATCTTGCACTCCGGCGCCGCAGATGAAGATGGCGCCAGGGTCACGCGCGAGACCGCGGCCGACGGGTTCCTCGCCAAGGGCGACTACACGATCGAGGAGATGGTCAGCACCTTGACTGCCGCGATCGCGCACCGCCGCGACGAGACCGCTCACTGACCGGGATATCGGGGTCGGCCCGTAGTCTGGTGCGATGCCTGCTGCCGACCGCCCGACGTCGATGATCCGCCGCTTCACAGTGGCGGTCGTGCTCGCCGTGATGCTGCTCGGCGTCGTCGGTTGCGGCGCAAGCGACGAAACCTTTGACGCCAGCGAGGCCGACCAAGCCCTGGCGGCACTCGACGCCGTGCAGGCCGACGTCGGCGACGGCGACTGCGAATCGGCCCGCGACCGCGTCGATAGCCTCGCCAGCCAGGCGCAGAGTGTCAATTCGGACCGCCCCGACCTCGGTTCGGCCTTCGCCGACAGCGTCTCGCGATTGCAGGAGCTAGTCGACGCCGACTGCGAGCAGATCGAGGAAGAGCCGACGGAGCCGGTGACCGCAGCAACGGGCGAGACCGGCGGCACGACCGAGCCGGTCGAACCTACCGGCGGCGGCCACCAACAGCCCCCGCCCAATCCAACTGGTAACGCCGATCCGCCGCAACCTGAGCCGCAGCCAGAGTCCGACCCTGGAAACCCCGGTGGAGTCGCGCCCGGTGAATGATCGTCCCGACAGTCCTGCCGCAGTTCCACAGCCGCTGATTGCCGGTCGCTACCGCCAGGTCAGCCGCCTCGGGGCCGGCGGCATGTCGGTCGTCGTCAAGGCCGAGGACACGGTGCTCAAGCGCACCGTCGCCTTGAAGCTGTTGGCAGAACATCTCGCCGGCGACGAGGACTTCGTGACGCGATTTCGCCACGAGGCCCTGTCGGTGGCTCGCTTGCAACACCCGAACATCGTCCAGGTCTTCGATTCAGGGCTCGATCAGACGTCGCACCGGCACTTCATCGTCATGGAGTTCGTCGACGGGACGCCACTCTCGGACATGCTGCGCAACGGTGCGCAACTCGCCGGAGAGCAGGCCGTGACGATCGCGAGCGATGCCTGCGAGGCGCTCGAGTGTGCTCACCGTGCCGGGATCATCCACCGCGACGTCAAGCCGGCCAACCTGATCGTGACCGATGACGGGTCGGCAAAGCTGACCGATTTCGGGATCGCCAAGGCCGCCGAGATGACGCGTGTCACGCAGGCGGGTTCCGTACTCGGCACCGTCGCTTACCTCTCGCCGGAGCAGGCGATCGGCGGCGACACCGGCCCGGCCTCCGACATCTACTCGCTTGCGGTGGTCGCCTACGAGATGCTCGCCGGGCGGCCGCCCTACAACTACAAGTCGATCACCGAGCTTGCGATGAAGCAGCGCGACGAGACACCGCCGCCGCTGACCGCCTACAACCAGGCCGTGCCAGCCGAACTCGACCGCGCGATTCGCGTCGGACTGCAACACGATCCGCAGTTGCGCTTCCAAACCGCGCGCGAGTTCGCTCAGGCGATGCGCAACGGGTTCGATCGCCGCGAGAGCGACTTCGTCACGACTGTTCTGGCCGATCCGCAGGCCGCAGCGCGTATGGCCGCAGCGCGCACGCAGGCACCGACGGCCAAGACGCGCCG
>JBASTN010000099.1:0-2033 GCA_049274915.1 Solirubrobacterales bacterium | reverse complement strand
CGGCCCGCGACCGCGCCGCGGGCCGCACAACCGGAGAGACAAATCAAGCCCTCACTGTGATTGAGCACTTCGTTGAGCGAGAGCTGCGGCTGGTGCGCGGTGCGTGCGGCATCTTGCGAACGCGTCTCGGCGTGAGCCTGGGTGAGCAGATGGCAGAGACTCGCCCAGCCCTCGCGGTTCTCGACGATCAGAGTGAGATGGTGCCCATCGTCGAGCGTGATCTCGGCGCCGTGGATCGGCTTGATCCCCAACGGGATACAGGCCTGCGCCCACTCCATCGCCGAGTAAACCCCGTCGTGATCGGTAACCGCCATCGCCGAGTAGCCGAACTGCGCAGCAGCCCCGGCGAGCTCGTCGGGGTGCGACACACCGTCGTGGAACGAGTAGGCGGTGTGGGCGTGGAGCTCGATGTACACAGTCCGCACCGCTCAGATCGACGCAAGCTTGTAAATCGTTGCAAACTTGTAGCGAAATACGAACATATGTTCGATTGTACCCGCTAGGATTGGGTTGCATGTACGTTATTACATCCGTTATAATTGATCCTATGAAGCTGAAGCTGATCGCGATTGGCAACTCCACGGGCGTCGTGCTGCCCAAGCAACTACTCGCCCGTCTGCGCGTCGAGAAGGGCGACTCACTCGAGGTCGTCGAGACCACCGACGGCGTTGAGTTGACGCCCTACGACGCAGAGTTCGCCGCCAAGATGGATGTCTTCGACGAGATCCTGCGCGAAGACCGCGACATGCTTCGCAAACTCGCGGAGTAACCCGTGCACGCCCCCACTCCGGATCCGGTGTGGATCGAGTTCCGCGAAGCTCGAGTGGTGCATCGCAAGATGATCGCGATCTTCGGCGGGACCGACGGCGTACGCAGCGACGAACTCCTCAAGTCCGCGCTAGCGCGACCGAAGAATCTTTGCGTCTATGGATCGAACGTGACGATCGAAGGACTCGCCGCCGCCTACCTGATGGGCATCATCCGCGACCACCCGTTCGTCGACGGGAACAAGCGAACCGCATATTCGGTGATGCGGGCGTTTCTTGAACTGAATGGCCGGCGTCTTGAGGCGTCGCAGGCGGAGAAGTACGAGACGGTTATGCGGGTGGCGGCTGGGGGGATGGACGAGGACGAGGTTGTGGAGTGGCTTGCGGCGCGGGTGGTTGAGCGGTAGCGCGGCGGCGTGGCGCGCGGGTCTGTCGGATCTGCAAAGCACTCGTCATCGACTTGTTTTCTTGACCTCACCCCCGCTGCTCGAACCATCGCTTGCTCGCGAGGTCCTGGAACACGACGACATTGCTGCCGTCGGCGAGCACCAGCTCGAAGTAGCGGCGGCGCAGAGGTCGACCGGTCCACCAGCGGTCCTCGACCACCCAGCGCTCGCGCTCGGCCGCGACCGGGATGTCACGTTCGCCGCGCAAGAAGATTCTGCGGCCACCACGTCGACGGCGCGGCAGCACCAGCGGTCGGTTGTCCTCATCGACACGCAGCTCGATCGGGCGTGGCTGGGCCAGCGGAACCGGGCCGGGCGAGAGCGCTGCACGACGTTCCGGCAGACGGGATTCGGCATCGAGCGTCACGACACGGGCGACCGACTGCGGACTACCAGCAGCTTGGCGAGCCTGTTCAGCGGCGTGCTTTAGCCGCCGCGCGCGTTCGACGGATGAGTCGCGACCGAACAGCGTGACCGCGTCGTGATCGAGCGGTCCGAAACCGTCGGCCGCCAGCTCAAGCGCGGCTGCGGGCTCGGGCAGCTCGGCGAGTTTGCGTTCGAGCACCAGCTTGATGCGATTGGCCTCGGCAGTCGGCTCGCGCATGATCGCGCGCGTTGACCACGACCCGCCCTCGGCGAACTGAGCGCTGAGCATGAAGCCGCGGATCGTGCGGTCGCGACGTTCGGGCTTGGCGAGCAGGCGTTCGATCAGTAGGACGAGTGCACGATCGAGGTCGGCGGCGACTGTGCCGGCGCTGGCGCTGGCGCCCACAGCGCGGCCCTCACCGCGACCGACCGGCCCGTCCTCGTATCCCACCCC
>JBASTN010000098.1:0-10836 GCA_049274915.1 Solirubrobacterales bacterium | reverse complement strand
GGCGTCGCGCGTTGCTGCGCGCTCGTCCTCCGTGGCGCTGTCCGGCACGGGCGGGTTGGCTGCGGCGCGGTCGGCCGCACGTCGCGATGTCGACGCACTGCTCGCTGGTGATCTGCGCTCGGCACGGACCGTCAAGGTGGCCGCCGACGGCGCGGTGACCTTGCGATCGCGCGTTCCGCTAGTCGGACCATTTCGTGCTCTCGGGTCGCGACGCGGGCCCACGATCACCGCCCGGTCGAGGTTCGATCGATGAGGCGCGAATTCGGTGATGTAGGCGGCCAGACGCTCGTCGAGTTGATCGCCCTCGTACCGCTTGTCGTGATCTGCGGTGCGCTGGGTCTGCAGATGCTCGTTGCAGGGGCGGTTTATGTGCAGGCCGACAGCGCATCGCACGCTGCGGCGCTGGCGACGCAACTGGGTCGCGATCCCTTGGTCGCTGCGCGATCGGCGGCCCCAGGGTGGAGCACCGGGCAGTTGAGGGTGACGCGTAACGGATCGAGGCTCACCGTGGTGATCCGCCCGCGAACAATCTTCACGCCCCTGGCAAGACTGTTGACCACGCGATCAAGCGCACGGATACTCACGGCCACGGTTGCAGGGCGGGGTTCATGACGACCCATCGCAACGGCGACTCAGACTCTGCACGGAGGCTCGTCGAACCGGCGCGTCTAACGGCGGTCGATGCGGCCGCGGTTGGTGGATTTCTCTCCGGAGCATCGCCACTGCCCGAGCCGGCTGTCAATCGCTCATCGTCCCCGTCGCCGTCCGGGTTCGACTCGCCGACGCGACTTCCATTCGTGCTGCCGACCCCGCGCGTGGTGATCGTCGAGATGACCTCGACCCAGCAGACGCAAGTGGGACTGCTTGCGATCGCGACCGCCGATCGCCTTGCGGCGCTGACGGCTCGCAGTGGCGCAGTTGCTGCCGTCGATCCAACATGCGTTCGGATTCGCGCTGGGCGCGGTTCGCGTTCGAGCGGGGCGTTCCCGCTGGATGGGTTGGTCACGCACGCGCGACGCGGAAGCGTCAGCATCGTGGCGACCGACGACGGTCCGGTCGCGGCGGCGATGGCGGCCGGTCGAGTCCCGTTGGTCTGTATCGCGGCGGCCGATGAAAGGTTGGCTGAGCTGGTCTCAATCGTGAGTCCGACCGCACTCGTGTTGGTCGCCGACGACGACACCAGCGGGGCCTATCTGGCACTGGCGCGCAACGACTTAGCCGCCGTTGCGCGGACGGCCGACGTGATCGCCGCTCGTGTCTCACGACGGCCGCTTGACCTGCCGGACCACGAGCTCGGCCTTGTCGTCGACGCGCACGGCGAAAACAAGCTTCGCTGGGGTCTCGGATTGAGCGGCGAGTTGGCGCGCTCGGCCGATCGGCTAGCTCGAGTGATTGTCGACCGTCCGACTCAGGCCCCGCAATGAGAGCCCGCCTGTTTCATCACGACGGGCAGGCGCTGATCCTGCTCTTGGCCGGATGCATGACGATGCTCGGCGCAGCGCTTGTGCTGGCGCAGTACGGATCCGCGTTCGTAGCGCGGGGCAGGTTGCAGCGGTCAACTGACCTCGCGGCGACGGCGGCCGCAAAGCGAATGAGCGTCGACTACCCACGGCTGTTCGTGCCACGGCTGTTGGCCAATGGCACACCCAATCCTCTGCACATGGGCACAGGGACCTATCTGGCTCGAGCGCGCGATGCGGCGCTCCGCTCCGCGCGCTTGAACTCATGGACGCTTCCGGCGCGGGGAGTTCGCTTCCAACCTGGCATCGCGCCGACACGTGTCACGGTCAGCGCGCGAGGCAGTCACGAGCTGCATGTCCCCGCCGGCGAGGATCGTCAGGTCGCCGTCAGTTCCGTGTCTGCCGCCGCACTGAAGTTCTCCTTCGGCTCGATGGCCCATCCCGCGCCAGATATCGCTACGGGCGGTGGCTACAGCGGCCCACTCGCCTACCGACAGGGCAAGCCGATGCGCCCGGACGTCGCCGAGGCGTTTGATCGCCTGTTCGCGGCGGCGCGTGGGGCCGGGCACTCACTGACCATCGCCAGTGCGTTCCGTTCCGACAGCGAACAGGCTCGTCTGTTCGCTCAGCGTCCGGATCCCAAATGGGTCGCACCGCCAGGCACGTCGCTGCATCGCTACGGCACAGAGCTCGATCTCGGCCCACCCGCAATCTACGCCTGGCTCGCCGCGAACGCCCGAGCGTTCGGGTTTATCAAGCGATACGCGTGGGAGCCTTGGCATTACGGATTCGCTTCCAACCCGCGCGACGTCCCCGCCCAGTACGAACGCGGATCGTTCGAACCACCCGAGGGGCGCTTCGATCATCAGGGTGTACCGGCATTCGTACCTACTCGATTCCGGTCGATGATCGCGGACGCAGCCCAGCGCTGGAACGTCCAACCCGAGCTGCTCGCCGCTCAGCTCAAAGCAGAATCGAACTTCAATCCAGCCGCGGTCTCACCCGCCGGTGCGCAGGGGATCGCTCAGTTCATGCCGGGCACGGCGCGCTCGGTGGGTTTGACCGATCCGTTCGACCCGCGACAGGCAATCGACGCTCAGGCGAAGCTGATGTCAAGGCTGATAGCCCAGTTCGGATCAATCGCCAAGGCGCTGGCGGCCTACAACGCCGGCCCGGGCGCGGTCCAGCAGTACAACGACGTGCCTCCCTATGCAGAAACCCAGGGCTACGTCGCCCGCATCCTCTCACTGATGAAAGGAGGCGGAACCACGCTCAACGACCCGGCGTTTGCTGGCATCTCGATCACGCCGAGCGTGCAACTAGTCCGCTGACGGTTCACTCGGCCGCGCCGACACAGGCTCGCCGTACCCTGATCGTGTGGCCGAAGTAACCGACGAGCAGCGCGATCCAAAGACCCCGAACGCCGCGAAGAACGGCGACGCCGACGGCTTAGCCGCCGACGCGAAGCCTGCTCGCCCACCGAAACGCAACAACCCGTTCCGCGGGAAGCTGATCGACGAGCGTCGCGAGCTGCCCGATCAGCCCGGTGTCTATCTGTTTCACGACAGCGACGATCGCGTGATCTACGTCGGCAAGGCCAACTCGATCAAGAAGCGCGTCAGCTCGCACTTCTCGACGCCCGAGGGCAAGGCAGTCGAGATGATCGCGACGGTCGACCGGATCGAGTGTGTTGTGACCCGCGACCCGGCCGAGGCGTTGTTCACCGAGCAGCAGTTCATTCGCCAGTACCGCCCGCGGTTCAACGTGTTGATGCGCGACGACAAGACGTATCCGTTCATCGCGATTTCGACCGATGAGGACTACCCCCGCGTCTACATGACACGCGAGAAGCACCAGCGTGGCCGTAAGTATTTCGGACCCTACAGCGAGGTTCGCCGCGCGCGCGAGATGGTGGAGCTGCTCGGCAAGATCTTTCAATACCGCACGTGCGAGGGACCGAAGCCGGGGCGCGCCAGCGGTAGCCCGTGCCTCGACTTTTTCATCAAGCGCTGCCAGGCGCCGTGTGTCGACTACGTCTCCAAGGAGGACTACCGCGCCAACATCGATCGGATCGCGAGCTTCCTCGCTGGCAACTTCAACGATGTCACCGCCGAACTAGATGAGCGCATGTGTGATGCAGCCGCGCGACAGGAGTACGAGGAAGCTGCGCTCTACCGCAACCGGATCAGTGCCGTCAAGCGTTCGATCGACCGCAACCGGCTCGACAGCAGTTCGCTTGGAATGGTTGATCTCGTCGGCGTGGCGGTAGAGGGGGTCGAGGCAAACGCTCAGGTATTCCAAGTTCGCGACGGTGTGCTCGCCGACCGACAGAGCTTCCATCTGACCAACGAAGGCGAACGCGACGCGGCCGAGGTAACCGAGGAATTCCTCGTTCAGTACTACACCTCCGGCGGTGCGATCCCACCACAGGTAATCGTCTCGCGCGAATGCGAGGAGGCATCAGGTGTGATGCCGGCGATCGGCCAGATGCTCAGCGAGCGACGCGGGTCTAGTGTCGAGATCCGTTCCGCCGAGCGAGGCGAGAAGCGCCGCATGTTCGAGCTGGCCGAGAAGAATGCCAGCTTGGCCTTGCTGCGCGAGCGATCGCGCGCCGAGCGCGGTCGCAAATCGCGTCGTGAAGGGCTCGACAATCTTGCCGCAGCACTCTCGCTCGAAGCGCCGCCGGTGCGGATCGAGTGCTTCGACATCTCCAATCTCGGTCCGACCAACGTGGTCGCCTCGATGGTCGTGTTTCGCGACGGCAATCCGCAGAAATCCGACTACAGGCGCTTCCGCGTGCGCGACCTCGACGGTCAGCAGGACGATTTCAAGTCGATGGGCGAGGTGCTCGGCCGCAGGATGGCCAATTATCTGCGCCAGAAGGAGTTCTCGCCGCACGACGACGCTTACGACGAAAGCTTCGCTTCGCTGCCCGGACTGATCGTGATCGACGGCGGGAAGGGTCAACTCTCAAGCGCGATCAAGGAGCTCGAAGAGTTCCGTGCCGAAGGCGTGACGATCGTGTCGCTGGCCAAGCGCGAGGAGGAGATCTTCGTGCCCGGGCGCAAGACACCGCTGATCTTGGATCGCGACGATCCAGCGCTCAAGCTGCTGCAGCGGATCCGCGACGAGGCACACCGCTTCGCGATCACCTTTCACCGCCAGCGTCGCGACAAGGCACTCACCGAATCGGTCTTCGATGATCTACCGGGCGTCGGCACGGCTCGCAAGAGCCTCCTGATGCGCCACTTCGGCTCGCCCGAGGGGATCCTCACGGCGTCGCGCGACGAACTCGAGTCTGTGCCAGGGCTTCCGGCGAAGATCGGCCGACAGATCTTTCATCACATCAATCGCAACCGCTGATCGTCCACGCCCGCGCGCCGGGGCACCATCCGAGTGTCACTATTGAATGAAGTTCGGCGATCAGATGAGTCCTCGTCAGTCAACCCGTCAGCGTGCCAAGCGCTCCCTCTTCGGATTCAAGGGGCGACGTGCAGGCGCGCCCACCGCCGAACCCGGCCCGTCGCGCACTCCGCCCGCGCCACCGGCGCCGCAGACCAATCTGCGTGACCTCGTGATCATCACCGGACTTTCTGGCGCCGGCAAGTCAGCTGCGATGGCGTGTTTCGAGGACGCCGGGTATTTCTGCGTCGACAACCTCCCGCCGGAGATGATCTCGTCGCTCACTGATCTGTTCAGTCACACCGGTTCGAAGGTCGAGCTCGCCGCGATCGTCTCCGACGCCCGCGGCGGTAGCTACTTCGACGAGATCGCGCCGGTTATCGACGCCCTCAAAGAGCGCAACATGTCTTTCCACCTGCTGTTCCTTGACGCCGACGATCAGACGATCGTCAATCGCTTCAAGGAGACGCGCCGCCGCCACCCGCTTGCCGCCCAAGGCGCGATCACCGATGGGATCAACGCCGAGCGCGAGATACTCGCGCCGATCCGCGAACTCGCAGACGAAGTGATCGACACGACTGAGCTATCTCCGGCCCGTCTGCGACGCGTCATCGCCGAGGACTTCTTGACTCCCGAGACTCGCGGAAAGCTCTCCGTCACCTTCACGACCTTCGGCTTCAAGCACGGTCCGCCGCGCAACGTCGACCTGTCGTTCGACGTTCGCTTCCTGCCAAATCCACACTACGTGCCAGAGCTGCGCGATCACACCGGTCTCGACGCGGACGTTCGCCAGTTCGTCGAGGGATCCGACGGGATCGACGAGTTCTACTCGCGGTTGGTTCCGCTGCTCGACTACCTATTGCCGGCCTACGCCGAAGAGGGCAAGCAGCATCTCTCGGTCGGGATCGGCTGCACCGGCGGGCGGCATCGCTCTGTTGTGATCGCCGAGCACCTCGCCTCGGTGTACCGCGAGAACGAAGACCTCACCGTCGAGGTCTCGCACCGCGACATCGATAAGCGTCCGCGGCCGTAATCGCCGACGAACACGTGCGCGGGCCTGTCGCGCGGGCCTGTCGCGCGGGCGAGGCCCTGCCCGTTGATAGATTCTCGGGTCGACCATCCTCCCTTCATAAACCTCGGCAGCTGGAGATTTAATGCCTGTTAAAGCTGGAATCAACGGATTTGGACGCATCGGCCGCAACGTATTTCGCGCCGCGCACGAAGCCGGTGCCGACATCGACTTCGTCGGCATCAACGACCTGACCGACGCCAAGACGCTGGCGCACCTGCTCAAGTACGACTCCAACTACGGCCCGTTCCCGGGCACGGTCGAGGCCGCTGAGGGCGCGATCGTCGTTGACGGCAAGAAGATCCCGATCCACGCCGAGCGCGAGCCCGGCAACCTGCCGTGGGCCGACGCCGGAGCCGACGTCGTGATCGAGTCGACCGGATTCTTCACCGACCGTGAAAAGGCCGCCGCGCACCTCGACGCCGGCGCCAAGAAGGTCATCATCTCCGCACCGGCGACCAACCCCGACGGCACCTTCTGTCTCGGCGTCAACTTCGACGACACCTACGACGGCGAAAATATGCACGTCGTCTCCAACGCCTCGTGCACCACGAACTGTCTGGCGCCGCTGGCCAAGGTGCTCCACGACGAGTTCACGATCAAGCGCGGTCTGATGACCACGATCCACGCGTACACCGCTGATCAGCGCCTGCAGGATGCGCCCCACAGCGACCTGCGCCGTGCTCGCGCCGCCGCGACCAATCTCGTTCCGGCCTCCACCGGCGCGGCCAAGGCGATCTCGCTGGTTATTCCGGACCTCGCCGGCAAGCTCAACGGGTTTGCCGTGCGTGCCCCGATCCCAACGGGTTCCGTCGTCGACCTGACCTTCGAGGCTGGCCGTGACGTCACGCCTGACGAGATCAACGCAGCCGTCAAGGCCAAGGCCGACCAAGGATCGTTGACCGGCATCCTTCAGTACACGGATGACCCGATCGTCTCTAGCGACATCGTGCACTCGTCGTACTCGTCGGTCTTCGACTCCCTGTTGACCAGCGTGATCGACGGCAACCTGGTCAAGGTCGTGACTTGGTACGACAACGAGTGGGGATACTCCAACCGTGTCGTCGAGCTCACACAGAAGCTGCTTTAAGCAATGACCGCGGCTGCGGGTTCGACGCTCGGAAAACTGACCGTCCGCGACATCGACGTGCGCGGCAAACGCGTGCTGGTGCGCGCCGACCTCAACGCCCCGCTGCGCGACGAGGACGGTGCGATCACCGTGTCCGATGACGCGCGGATCGCAGCGTCGGTGCCGACGATCCAACTGCTGCGCGACGGCGGAGCGAAGGTGATCGTCTGTTCCCATCTCGGTCGTCCCAAGGGTGAGCCCGACGCAAAGCTGTCACTGGCGCCGGTCGCCGCTCGCCTGCAGCAGTTGCTTGACACGCCGGTCAAGCTGGCCCCGGCGTTGGTCGGCCCGGAGGTCGAGGAGCTGGTCGATCAACTCGGCGAGGGTGACGTGCTGCTGCTCGAAAACTCCCGTTTCGAACCGGGCGAGACGAAGAACGACCCGGCGCTCGCCGAACAACTGGCAGCGCTGGCCGACGTCTACGTCGACGACGCCTTCGGCGCGTGCCACCGTGCGCACGTCACGACCGAGGGGGTCACGCACTTCGTCGAGACCTCCGTTGCCGGCCTGCTGCTCGAACGCGAAGTCGTCACGCTGCGCGGGATCGTCGAGAGTCCTGACCGGCCGCTGGTCGTGGTGATTGGCGGCGCCAAGGTCAGCGACAAGATCAACGTGATCGACAACTTCCTGAAGGTCGCCGACACGATTCTGATTGGCGGCGCGATGTGTTTCTGTTTCTTCAAGGCGCAGGGGTACGAGACCGGCAACTCGTTGCTTGAAGAGGCGGGCATCGAGCTCGCGCGCAACGCGCTCGCCGAGGCGGAAAGGCAAGGTTGCCGACTGTTGCTGCCGACGGATCTCACGCTCGGCCGTGAGTTCAGTGCCGAGACCGAGGTTCAGAAACTTGACGGGGTTGATGTGCCTGCGGGCTGGATGGGTCTCGACATCGGACCCGACAGCGCCGAGGCGTACGCCGCCGAGGTCGCGACTGCCGGCACGATCTTCTGGAACGGTCCGATGGGCGCGTTCGAACTTGCGCCGTTTGAGCACGGCACGCGTCGCGTCGCAGAGGCGATCGCCCATGCCCCGGGCGTCTCGGTGATCGGTGGTGGCGACTCCGCGGCCGCGATCGCGCAGTTCGGGCTCGCCGATGCGGTCACACATCTTTCGACGGGCGGCGGCGCTTCGCTGGAGCTGCTCGAAGGCAAACCGCTACCTGGAGTGGAGGCACTCAACGATGCCTGACCGACGCCCTTACATCGCCGGTAACTGGAAGATGAACAAGACCGTCGTCGAGTCCGAGGACTTCTGCTGGGCTCTGTTGCCGCAGATCAGCGGCGCAGATCACGCCGAGGTCGTGATCTGCGCGCCGTTCACCGCGCTGACACCGCTGATCGACAGCACACGTGGCTCACGCATCAAGATCGCCGCGCAGAACATGCATGAAGCCGAATCCGGTGCCTACACCGGTGAGATCTCGGCGACGATGCTCAGCGACATCGATGTCCGCGCCGTCGTGCTCGGACACTCCGAGCGCCGTCAGTACTTCAACGAAACCGACGAAGTGCTGGCCGAGAAGCTCGAAGCAGCACTCACCCAATCGATCGAGCCGATCTTCTGCGTCGGCGAGACCGAGGCCGAGCGCGAAGCGGGGGAGATGAACTCCGTGCTTGAGCGCCAGGTCAAGACCGGATTGTCCAAGCTTCCCGCCGACAAGCTCGGCGAGGTAGTGATCGCCTACGAACCGATTTGGGCGATCGGCACGGGCAGGGTCGCGACGACCGAACAGGCGCAGGAGGCGTGTGCGTTTATCCGCTCGCTGGTCGCTGGCATCGACGCGACCGCGGCCGAGGCCGTGCGAATCCTTTACGGTGGCAGCGCGAAGCCCGGCAATATCGCCGACCTGCTCGCGCAGCCTGACATCGACGGCGGCCTGATCGGCGGGGCGAGCCTCGACCCCGATGATTTCGCCAAGCTCGTCGCCGCAGGCGACGCGGCTTAGCGCGGCGGCAGCGCGATGCCAGTCGATTCGCCTGCACCGTCCGTTGCGTTAATCGTGCTCGACGGCTGGGGGCTGGCGCCGCCGGGGCCCGGGAATGCGGTTGACCTTGCGAACACGCCGGTTTTCGATGCGCTGATCGCGAAGTACCCGGATGCCACTCTGCGTACGTCCGGACGTGACGTTGGCCTGCCGGACGGTCAGATGGGCAACTCCGAGGTCGGTCACCTCAATCTCGGAGCCGGTGCGATCGTCCACCAAGATCTCACGCGCATCGACATCGCGACCGAGGACGGTTCGTTCGCGACCAACGTCGCGCTACTCGGTGCCTGCGCCGCTGGTAAGCAGTCGAGCCGCCTCCACGTCATCGGTCTCGTCAGCGACGGCGGGGTCCACTCAAGCCTCGACCACCTCGAAGCGCTGTTGCAGCTGGCGGCAGATCAGGATGTACCCGACGTTGTCGTACACGCCTTTACCGACGGGCGCGACACGCTGCCACGCTCGGCACCCGGCTTTATCGAGCGACTACAGAACGCGTTGCCGTCGAACGCTCGAATCGGCAGCGTGATTGGCCGCTACTTCGCGATGGACCGTGACAAACGCTGGGACCGCGTAAAGCTCGCTTACGACGCGATCGTTCACGGCGTCAGTCAGCAGCCCAATGCGACGACCGCGCTCGAGGCGGTCCAACAGGCTTACTCCCGCGACGAGAACGACGAATTCATCAAGCCAACGCTAGTCGGCGACGACGAGGCGAGGATCCGCAGTGGCGACGCCGTGATCGGATTGAACTTTCGCCCAGACAGGATGCGCGAGATCATCGCCGCGTTAGGCGAGCCCGACTTCGCCGAGTTCGATCGCGGCGACGCGCCGACCGATCTGAAGATCGTCACGATGACCGAATACCGGGAGGGTTGGCCATACACCGTCGCGTTCCCGCCCGCCCGCCCGCCCGTCACGCTGGCCTCGGTTATCGCCGCCGCCGGCGCCAAGCAGCTTCACGTCGCCGAAACCGAGAAGTACCCGCATGTGACTTACTTCTTCAACGGCGGCGAAGAGACGCCGTGGGACGGCGAGCAGCGCTTCATGGCGCAGTCACCCAAAGAGGTCGCGACTTACGATCAGAAGCCGGAGATGAGCGCTGCGGAGGCAGCCCATCAGTTCGTATCGCACTGGCGCGAGGGTGACTACAAGTTCGGCGTGATCAACTTTGCCAATCCAGACATGGTCGGTCACAGCGGTGTCATTCCCGCCGTCGTGAAGGCGGTCGAGGCGACCGACGCACAGCTGGGTGAGGTGGTCGCCGCCGTGCATGCGACCGGCGGAGTCTGTTTGATCACCGCCGACCACGGCAACGCCGAGCAGCTACGTGAGCCTGACGGATCACCAAACACCGCGCATTCGCTCAATCCGGTGCCGTTGATCATCACGCGCGAAGGCGTCGAGCTGCGCGAACAGGGCATCCTCGCCGACGTCACGCCGACCGTGCTCGACCTGCTCGGCATCGCCCAGCCGGACGAGATGACCGGCGTCTCGATGATCAAATAGCCGAGCGTCGGCTACGAGTTGTCTTGGATGAATCCGCGCAGGCCATCGATCTGGTCCTGAAGATTGTCTTTGACTACCGGTGCCGGCTTTGAGGCGCCGAGCGTCATTCCGGCGACGGCGGCCGCCACCAGCGCGCCGATCAGCAGGGCGGCCACGGCCACTCGTTTAAAGAACTTTGCCGCACCGCCGCCACCTGTTTTGGTTGCTGGCCGCGTACTGGACGCGCGGCGCCGCGGCGGTTCAATCCGGGTCGCGGCGGTTGCTGGATCCGCGCGCGGCGGCAGTGGTG
>JBASTN010000097.1:0-2053 GCA_049274915.1 Solirubrobacterales bacterium | reverse complement strand
CTGCACGGCCGCGTCATTGCCGATACGGAGATCGAGATCGATCACGTCTTCGTCGCCCGGTCTGGGGTGACAGTGATTGATGTGAAGAACTTCAACTACGCCGTCGAGATCGAGCAGCTGGTCGGTTGGGCGTCGGATACGAGCCCGCCGAATCTGTTGATCAACGGCCAGAGTCGCCGCGATCTGATCGACTCCGCGGTAGTGCTGCGCGAGGCAGTCGCCCCGATCGCTGCCGCCGCGATCTCGTCGGTAGACGTTCCGGTGCACTCCGCCTTGTCTTTCATCGCCGTGGCCGGCGTTGACCGCACGGCGTTTCGTGAGATCCGCGGGGTGTACGTCGAGACGCCGGAGAAGCTCGCCGAGCACCTGTTGCGGCGCGGTCCGCTGCTCGATGACGAGATCGCGAAGGTCGCCGACTACCTCGACGAGACGCTGCCGCGCCGTTAGGCCAGCGCGACCATCTCGAGGTCGCCTTCTTGCCAGTGGCTGAAGTCTGCTTCCGGCAGCACGAGTGAGAAATCCGGCGCCAGCGCGTCGATGAACTCGGTGTCGTGACTGACGGCGATGATCGTGCCGGCCCACGAGTTAAGCGCCTCTGCGACGTAGTCGCGCGATGCCGGGTCGAGGTTGTTGGTCGGCTCGTCGAGTAACAGCACGTTGTGGCGGCCGGCGACCAGTTTCGCGAGCGCGAGTTTGGTCTTCTCGCCACCGGACAGGGTCAGGACGTTCTGGTAGACGGTGTCGCCCGACAGCTGGAACTTCGCCAGCAGGCTGCGCGTGTCCGGGTCAGAGAAGCCGCTGAGGTCTTTGCGGGCGTTTTCGATCACGGTTTCGTCGGCGTCGAGCTCGCCGTGTTCCTGGTCGTAGTAGCCGACTGAAACGCCGACGCCGTACTCGACGCTGCCGAGCGTCGGCTCGGTCAGCTTTGCGATCAGCCGCAGCAGCGTCGACTTACCGGCACCGTTGAAGCCGATCAGGCACATTCGTTGGCCGCGATCGAGCGTGAACGACAGGTCGCTAAAGACATCGTTCTCTGCGTATGACTTGGCGAGATCTTCGACCATCAGAACAGTGCGGTGGCAACTCGGCGGGTCGGGAAATTTGTAACTCGCCTCGCGTCGGCGCGTGATCGAACTTGGCGCCTCCTCGCGTAGTCGCTCGACGCGCTGATCGAGCGCCTTGGCAGCGCGAGCGCGCTTGGCGCTCTGGCCACGCATCTTGTCGGCGAGCGTCTTCATCCTGCGCACCTCGGCCTCGCGGTGGGCGTCCGTCTTCTCGCGTCGAACCTCGTCGGCGTCGCGCGAGCGCAGGTACTGCGAGTAGGTGCCCTTGTACTCGAATGTTCGGCCCTCGTCGAGGTGGACCACTCGCGTGATCGACTCGTCGAGCAACTTCAGGTCGTGGCTGATCACGAGCAGCCCGCCGCGGTAGTCACGCATGAAGTCCAGCAGCCAGAGCCGTGCGTCGGTGTCAATGTGGTTGGTCGGCTCGTCGAGCAGCAGTGCGTCCGGCGCGCCGTAAAGGATCCGCGCGATCTCGGCTAGGCGCAGCTCGCCGCCCGATAGCTCGGTCAACGGCGCGTCGAGCCGTTCCTCGCGTAATCCGATGCCGCTGGCAAAACTGCGTGCGCGATCCTCGGCGGTGTAGCCGCCCTTGCTCGCGAACGCCTCCTGCGCGTTGCTGTAGCGCTGGATGGCGATCTCATTGGGGTCTTTCTCCATCGCCGCCTGCAGCAGTGCGAGTTCGTCGCGTTCGGCGTCGAGGTTGATCGATGAGATCACGTGGTCGGTGACGGTCTTGTCGAGGTCGACGTTGCCGTCGATCCGTGGGTCCTGGGGCAGATATCCGACGCGGCCCCAGTGGCGCACGGCCAGATCGCCTGCGACTTGTGGCTCGGCGATGATCTTCAGGAACGTCGTCTTGCCAACACCGTTGCGTCCGACGAGTCCGACCTTGTCGCCCGGATAGAGCTTGAGGTTGATGTCGTCGAACAGTGTGCGGGTGCCGATCGTCTTCGAAATGTGTTCGGCGCTGATCAGCATGGCTGAGAAAG
>JBASTN010000096.1:0-7071 GCA_049274915.1 Solirubrobacterales bacterium | reverse complement strand
ATCGCTGCGCCGCCCGACTAATCTCGTCACTTGCTGGAGAGGTGGCGGAGCTGGCTGAACGCGCACGCTTGGAAAGCGTGTAGGCGGTTTAACACCGTCTCGAGGGTTCGAATCCCTCTCTCTCCGTTCTGCTCAAGCTGTCCGCACACCTGCGGATGGTGCCGGTGGGGCCGCAAAGCCTTCTCGAACGACTTTCCCGCGAACGCTTAGCTTTGTGCGGTGTCGTCGCGCCGTTTGATTCGCATAACCATCAGCCCTGCAATGAAGCCTCCGAAGGTGCCAAGGGCCATATCGCCAAGGGTGTCCTCATATGCCGTGTTGAGCTCTGTCCCGTGCCGGATGAACGTGTACCACTCGGCAAGCTCCCATAGGATCGCGAGCACGGCCCCGATCCCGGTGACCATCCATGCGATCTCCCAACGACGAAGATCGCGCACGTGTCGCAGGATCAGACCAATGCCGCTGCACAGAAGTAGCCAGTTGAAAAAATGGTTTGCGTCGTCCCACCAGACGACGCTGTCGTAGAGGTCGGCGCTGTTGCCCGTCACATCGACGAGAAACGGCATCCAGATCAAGGCGACGGCTGCCCAGTCGATCGTGACGATGTGACTCGCCCGGCCGAACATCTTCCAGGCTGCGGGCACCGCAAGCATCAACAACGGATACGCCATCAATCTGCCGCTGAATGCCTTGCCTTCGAACTGCGGTATTCCGGGCACGAACGTGGCGACAGCCAGCTGCGAAACGGTGAGCACGAAGATGGCCCAGGAGGCAGCGAAAACGAATTTCTTGTCGCCGCGCACCGGGCGCAACGTTACCCGATGAGCGGGAAATCAGTAGGCGGCGTGCTCGCCCTGCCGATCCTGCCGGCCACGCTTAATGCAAAGCGCCTGGCGGCCAAACACGACTGATGGCCCGCTGTGTCGGGCACAATGACTGTCATGACCAACGTCACGCCGTCAGTGCGTCGCGCAACCGCAGACGATGCCGACATCATCGGGCGGCTACTGCACGACTTCAACACCGAGTTCGACGAAACGTCGCCCGGGCCCGCTGCAATCGCCGCACGCATTCGCGAGCTGCTCGCGGCAGGAGACACTGAGGTTGGCGCGGATTACATGGAGCTCGGCACCAGCGAGACCGATGTCGCCGCGCGAAGCCTCTACGAGAGCCTCGGATTCACCAACCGAGAGTCCGACGGATCGTTCAACTTTTTCTACGAACGCGAACTTTAAAAGCCGTCGGGCCGCTCCGCTAGTCGCTGCCCCAGGTGACTGCAATCCAGAGGTCGTCGAGCGCGCGATCTTCGAAGTACAGCTTGATGTCGCCGGTCGGGGCGGATGGCAGGGCGATGTTCTCAAGTGGTCCGCGATAGATATTGCCGAGGGTCTCTTCTTTGGTCAGGCGGTCGGTCAGAGCGGAGCTGTCGGTTTCGTCGACCAGGTCGTAGACGTCAAGTCCTGCCGGCGGCGACGCCTTGTTGCTGCGCGCGAGTATGTCGACGCGCCGCACGCTGCTGTTGTCCGGGTCGCACCAGAACGGGAAGTGTTCGGGGCGTAGCGTCAAGGCGAGCTCGAAGCGCTCATCGGTGCCGGGAGTGTGATTCTGGAAGCGTGCCCACTCGCTCGGAAAGTCGTGGCGCAGCGAGAAGAGGCGCACCGAACCGACTGCCTGGGCATCGTCGAAGGCCTCACCGAGACTGCGCTGGGCACCCTTCTTCAGCACGCCACCGCCTTCCCGCGCGGTGTACCGCAGGTGCAGCAGCACGTCGCTGATCGTGTCGTAATCGAACTGCGCGATCTCGCCCTTGCTGGGGTCGGCCGGCAGTTCGAGTTGCCATTCGCTGACGGCACCACAGTTCTCGAAGGGCAGGTAGCGGTCGTCGCGCAGGTTTGTCTCGAACATTCCGCTGTCGTTTTGGCCGCCGCTGGTGACGATCGACTGCAGGCTGCCGAAGTAGTCGTCGAAGCGGTCGTCCTCGCTGCTTTGCCGCGCGTACTCGCCGTCGGTCAGCACCGGCGATTTGCGGATACTGCTCTTGAGCAGTGTGAGCGTGCAGTTCACGCTGGCGTACGGGCCGGCCACGCACGGCACGCTTACAGCGACCGACTTGACGCGGCGGAAGTAGTGGCCCGGACCGTCCATGTCGAAAACGGCCTCGGGCAGCCGCACCGTGCAACGGCCTGTCGTGCGCAGCTGCATCAGTGCCAGCGGATCGATCTGCTGGAGGCTTACGTTCTTTGTCAACTCGTACTCGCGCTGACGACGATCGTGGAACTCCATCTCCATGCGCTTGATGTCGAGCAGCAGCTTCTCGCCAGCCAACAGCCCCTCCTTGCCGGCCATGTAGCCGTACTGCAGCACGCTGACGCCGGGATCGCCGAGCTCATGCTGCAGTGCCCGTTCGGCCTTGCGGGCTGTGTCGAATGCGAACTGGAAGGCATGGCCGTGCAGCGCGCGGACCTCGCGCTTCATCCACGTGTAGAGCGCCTTGTTGGCCTGCTTACCCGTTTTGTCGGTGCCCTCGCCGTTGAGGAAATGCTCGACTTCCTTGGAGTTCTCGATCTGCCGACGGTGGTTGCGTAGCTCGTACTCGGCGACCGCCTCGCGAATCTGTGCGGCGCGTAACTGCTTGAAGGTCTGGGAGATCTCGTTGGCCGCGAGATTGCTCTGGTAGGCCCATTCCTGCTCGCGGCGCGCGAACGAGCCGGACTTCGCAGCCAGCGCGGAGTAGTGCGAAGCCACCCCGGCCGCGGTGCGCATTCCTTCGGAGCCGATCTGCGCCATCCCGGCGAAGGCCGCACCACCGATCGTCGTCGAGAGACCGACACCCCACGGCGTGATCTGACCGCCGATCTCTGGGATCAACCGCAGCGCTCCGGCGAGCATCGACAACAGCCCACTGCCGGCGGTGAGACCGGCCGCCAGATTCATCGATGCCAGCTCGCTCAGTTCGTGCGAGCTGATGATCGGACCGGTGGCGGCACCGAGAACCGGCACGATGTCTGGACGGGTCTCGCGCGTTTCGATCACCGGTTCGCCCGACTTGAACTTAAAACTCGCGAGGCTCTCCTTGTCGAGACCGTCGAGTTCGGGAATCGCGGTGTCGATCTCGCTCGCACTCTTGCCGAGCTGACTCTCGTAGTACGCGAAGCGGTCGACACCCGAGAGCAGGGACTGCATCAGTGCTTCCTTTGACTTGGTCGCCTCTTGAAGCTGCGCGTAACGCACCTGCTCGCCCATTTCGAGCATCACGCGCTCGTGCTTTGCGCGCAGGATCGCGAGCGTTTCACCGTCTTCCTTCTCGATCGCCGAGAGCAGGCTCGTACCGAGCGACTTGACCTCGTTGCAGATCTCTGAGGCTTTCTGTACGAGGGTCGGGAACCGCACCAGCGGCAACGGCTGATTGACGCCGCTGACAACCGCACCGACATCGAGACCCGAGGCGGTTGCGCGTGCCAGCATCGCCGGGTCGATCGGCGGGTCGAACAGCGCCAGCCGCCGGAACGTGCCCTGGATGTTGAGGCTGTTGCGGATCTTAAAGAGGCGATCCGCGACGGTGTCCCAGTAGCCGATCAGCTTGTCGTTGGGCGGCACGCAGAAGTACAGCGCGTTGCCGAGGCTGCGCAGCGTTGCGAGACTGCCGTCCTCGGCCGAGCCGCCGACCGGGAACGGGAACAGATCGAACGGCGCCTCGGCCTCCAGCTCGCGCATCGCGTTGCCGAACTTGTCGAGGTCGTCGCGCAGGCTGGCGTAGGTCTGAGCGCGAGTCGATCCCTTGCGCGGGGACGCCATCGGCCGCGGTCCGAGGATGTTGGCGGCGAGCACGTAGTGCGTCATCGCCTCGTCGATTGCCTCGCCGGTGTCCTGCCTGAAGAGCGAGTCGCCCCAGGCGATCTGGTTGTCGAGGTAGCTCATCACGACCTTGTACATGTAGGCCTGTTGGCGGTAGCGAGCTACGACGTGAGGTCTAAATGGCGAGTCCTTCCAGGCCTCGATGCTGCGAATCGTCTCGTTGCGGAGGTCTGGATCGGCCCCGGTCGAGAGGTTGACGAGGATTTCCTCGATCAGCTTTGCCTCGGTCGACTGGAATGGGCGGACCTTCCAGAAGCGCTCGGGAGTCGGGCCGTCCGTGTCGTCGGTTGGGTCGAATAAGAAATGGAACCAACGCTGGGACTCTTCGTAGCGTCCGTTCTTACTGAGGTGCACCGCGATCGTGATCGGGACGTGAAAGAACAACTCCCAGTTGTAGATCGCGTAGGCGCCCGAGCTGCCGAAATCGAGCTCGTTGACCGGATACGGAGTTGCCACCAGATCGGTCGGCTTGTACTGCGTCGTTGAGAACAGCGGCGCGTAGAGCTCGGGCTTGAACTTGCCGTCGTCGAGCAGCTCGAACGACCCGTCGGGCAACTTGCGGTACTCGGTGTCCATCGCCTGCAGCCCGGCGGTGGACTCGCGCAGCAGACGCCGCATCAGGTCGCCGACGTACGGGTGGAAGTGCGCGTGGAAGCGGTAGCTAAGGTCGCGCTGACGCGTGATCGTGTGCGACGGCGGAATCTTCTCCGTGTCCCCGTAGACGTGAAACTTGTTTATCGCCTTGTAGTTGATCATCTGAAATCGTTTACCCGTGGACCGGTGCGCTGGCCGGGAATCCGGCCTTGTCGAGGCCGGCTGTGTTCTCGTTGGCGGCCGCTCCGGCCTCTGCGAACTGGGTGATGTTCTTGAGCAGGCCGGTGTTCAGGCCAGAAGCCCCAACGACGTTGAGGCCACCCGCAAGTTTCGTGAAGCCCGCCTGTTCGAGCGTCTGCTCGTCGGGCGCGATCAGTACCTCGGTTGCGTCCACTTCGCTGGCGTTGTGGACGTTGACCATCACCGAGCCCTGTTGCACGACGTCTTCGATCTGACTGGTCGGCATTACCGCAACCTCGACACGGCCCTTTGGACCGACCAGCTCCTTCCCGTAGAGCAGGCCGCTGCCGGGATTGATCAGCCAGTCGCGTTTGAGGTTGAGCTTGTATGGGGCATCGAAGTCTTTGAGAAAATTCCAGTCGCCCGGCTCGGGAATCGGTGGACGCTCGGGGAAGATCGGGAGCACTTGGTACTCCTCCCAGATCTCGGCGAGGTTCTCCTTTTCGAACTCGAAGTTCGGCTTGCCGGGCCTGGTGATCCAGCCCGTCCACTTCTCAATCGTCGTTTCATCCACCGTCGGCTCGACAAAGAACGTGTTCACGCGGTCCTGGTAGAAAATCGGCTTGACGAGCTCGGATATCTCGGAGCTCCCCAGCACAATCTCGTTGTCGCCGGCCAGGATCGTGAAGCTGCCGCCGACCGGCGGCCCGAGCGCCAGCACCGAATGCGGCGCGGGTGAGGATTTGGCCTCAACCCCGTCCTTCGTGACCGTCGTCTTGCGATAGTTGACAACCAGACTGGCCGTGTCTTCATACCAAGAGAAGCGTTCCGCGTTGTAAGCGAACGGCATCGCCGGCCTGTCAGGGACCGCGTTGGTCTTGCGCGGCGGACTGTTTCGGCCCGCCAGGTGAAACGACCGGCCGATCGGCGCGCCGACATGGACAAAGACACCGCGCTCCTGCCCGTTCTCATAAGGCTCTTTCGAGACATGCAGCGAAACATCCCGCGGATCCCAGTCGACGCGATTGTTGCGCAGCATGATCGGCGTGACCGCGCTGCTGTCTTCACGCACACTCCACTCGCCGTTCACCAGCTCGCTCCAGTGCAGATGCACCTCGACGTCGCGGCGGTCAGTGCCGGCCACGATGTTCGCCAACTTCAAGTTCGTGACGACCGGGTCGCTCGAACTCGGCGACGGCGCTCGGCTGTGCTCACGAAAGGTCACCCAGAAGAGATACATGCGCTCACGCCAAATAACCGGAGCCAGGTGGTCGCCCTCGATCTCGACCGGGACCGGCTCCCACGCCGTCCACGCCTGATGCTCGTAACGGCGGTAGAAGTACTTGTGCGGCTCGGAGAACGTCCGTCCAAAGACGTGCAGCCGGTTGCGCGCAGGATCGGGATCGTCTTCGATGTGCATAGCGACGATGTCGAGGCGGGCAAGCTCGTCGAGCTTCTTCAGGTAGGTGAGAAATGCGTCCTCGACGAGATCGCTTGAGACGTCACCCTGCAGCAGCGCGCCTTCCAACTCGGTGAACAGGTGCGTCTTGTCGTCGCGAAACTCCGGCTCGAGCCAGTTCTCGGGATAGAGGAAGATTTTGCGGTTGGCCTCCCACACGCGGTAGCGCTTCATCCACTGCCACTGATCGGAGTTGATCGTCGCCGGGCTGACCTTTGGTTCGAGGTTCAGCAGGCAGCGCTGGATGAAGATCTGCAGCGATGCGATCGCCAGACGAATACGCGATGTTTGGACCACGGGCTCCATTCCCGGATCGATCAGGAAGTACTCGAACAGCTGCTCAACACGTTCGAAGTTCTCGGTGTGCATGACGTGAGCCACCAGCGCGTCACGTTGGCGCTGACGCAAGCGGTCGAAGATCGGCTGTGCCGTGCGCTGCCAGACCTCAGGCGCCAGCCCCGCCTTGATCGCCTCTTTCATGTCACGAGCGATCGACTGCTGCTCGCCGCTACTTGCCCCCGGACTGACGACTGCGGTCCAGGCGACGATCGATGGCACCGGTGCCCCCAGACGCTCCACGACCTGGAGCGCATCCCAGAGACGCGCGATCGAGCGGTCGTCGTTCAGTGCCGGAGTCACCGAAACCGCAGACGCCGTTTGCTTCACCGTCGCCACATCTCGGCGGGTCAGGCCTGCAATCAACTCGATCGCGTCATCGATGTCTAAGGCCGCGGCCTCGAAGACGTCGATCAACGCGTCTTCGCCGCCAGCGATCTCACTCTTTAGTCGCGCGTAGTTGATGAGACGCAAGAACCAAGCGAACTGCGGCGCTCCCGAGATCGGTGTACCGCTCGCTACTACGGCAGGCAACGAACTCAGATCGAAATTCGCGAAGCGTGACGCCTCGGCGCGGAAATACCGCAGCTCGCGCTCGCCGAGATTGAGCTCGGCGGCGATCGACAGCGACTTGCGCAGGCGCGTCA
>JBASTN010000095.1:0-5395 GCA_049274915.1 Solirubrobacterales bacterium | reverse complement strand
CCTCCGTGACGGTCCACCAGGCGTGTCCGGCGATCGCGATCTGCCACCCGCCGAACAACACCACGGCCACCAGCGGCAACGCCGCCATTGTTTCGACGGTGGCCTGTCCGTCGCCGGGCAAAGATCGCAGTCGTCCAATCACCCGGACGATGCTCGCGACCAAGCGGTCACCGATCAAGACCGCTTAGTTACAAAAGCGTTCTAGAGCGCAGAAAAATCAGCCCGAGCGGCGAATCGAGCCGAGCATCGGGTTGCCGAGCTGCGTGTTGCGGCGCCGGCCACCCTTGTCGCGGTACATCGACGAGTCGGCTCGCGCGACAAGGTCTTCGGGTCCAGAGTCGTCTGGGCGCTGCAAAGCGCGACCTACGGAAAGCTTGACCGGCAGCGGTTTGGCTTCACGCGCGAGCCGCTGCGTCAACGCCTTGAGGCCCTCCTCGGAAGTCTCAGGACAGAGAATCACGAACTCGTCGCCGCCGAGTCGTGCCGTGAAGTCGGAACCGCGCGCAGTCGAATCGATCGCCGCAGCGACCTCCCGCAACAAGCGATCGCCCGCGAGATGCCCGTGCGTGTCGTTGTATGCCTTGAAGTGATCGAGATCAACGAAGACCAGACCGAGCGGCCGTCCGTATCGCAATGCTCGGCGCCACTCCAGTGCTAGCGCCCGGTCGAATCCTTCGCGATTCGAAAGCCCGGTCAGATAGTCGAGCTGTGAGATGCGTTCGACCTGCTGGGCGCGACGACGCTCGCGCACCGAAACCACCGATAGCAATGCGACGGCAAACAACAGAATCAGCAGCAGCGCCCTAAAGGCAAATGGGATTCCTTCGACTGCGCGTGAGATCGCGGCGCGCTCGCTGCCTTCGCCATCGGCCGAGCTGGATCCGTCAGAACCAGCACCCGATCCCGAGCGGTCTCCGTCTTTGTCGGCGGCGGCGTCGCGATCGGTTGCCGCGGCCGCGGCAGAAAGCTTGGCGCCCGATCCGGGCACACCGGAGCCGCCGTCGCCGGCGGAACCCGATCCGCCACTGCCCCGCTTACCTGAGCCGCCACGCGGTGAACCCTTCAGCGAAGCCAGTTCGCGACCGGGCGTCTTGCCGGTCGGTTTGCCGGGTGCAGTAACGATCGCCGAACCGGCGCCGCCGCCCGCGGGAGGCGAACTGGCGGCCGGTTGAGAGCCTGGGTCGCCGCCGCTACCGCCGCCCGTTCCTTCTCCGGAGCCGCTGCCCGTTCCACCGGTGCTGCCCGTGCTGCCGGATCCGTTGTCCGAGCCTCCGCCCGAACTGGTGCCGTTCTGAGAGGCGTTGTAGGCGTCGCGCCAGGCGAAGTAATTGGAGTTGAGCTGGGCGGTGTTGGCGTTGACGGTCGCGCGCAACTGCGAGGCCTTGCTTGCGGAAATCGAACCAGCAGACTGTGCACTGTTGATCTGTTCGAGCACACCCTTGTAGTGCCGGGCGTACTGATCGAGCCGGTCATAGGCCTGACGCGGAACAAGCCCGGTAAATCCCGGCGCGGGCATGATGTTGAAGCTAGGTGCAGACTGCGCAGAGGGTGCAGACTGCGCAGAGGGCGCCTGGTCGGCGCGAGCGGCCGGCGGAGCGAACACCAGCGCGATAACAAACACCAACGCGAGCAGCGGCAAGGCAACTAATTCCAGGCTGCCCCGTCTTACCGAGCGCGTTAGCAACCGCTGCGGGAGGATGTTCCCCTTCATCGCCAAGATGATTTGAAAGTAACCTGGCAACCGGTCGGAACGAGTCCGCATTCCGGCTGCAAACGACCGGATTATCGACTAGCGGGCCGGTGGCTAAAAGCTGTAACGGCGCGACTCGCGCCAAACCCAGTAAACGGTGAATCCACAAGCGGCGAGCACGGCGAGCCAAGGCAACACCCAACCGGTGCCAATCTCCCGGAAGCGCCCGTCGGCGACGATCGTGAACAACGCTGCGGCGACGGCACCGATCAACAGAGCCCGATGGCGATCCGGCAGCGAGCTGATCCACATCGATCGTTCGCGATAGAAGCGCACCGCCGAAACGGCGATCGCGGCCAAGAAGCCAGCTTGCAACGCGCCGGAAACGACTTCCATGAAGTCTCCCCCGCTGGGCGCGGCGACGATCAGGAAAGCGACGACGGCGATGGCAGCGACCCCGATATACGTGCGTCGGCGGTCAGCCTCATAGTTCATGCGTCGAACGCCCCGCCTTCAAGCGTGTGCGCAACATCCTCGCAGGAGTCGATCGCCTGTTCCATCTGCTCGAAAATGTCCTTCCAGCGAATCACGACCATTGGGTCGACGCCGCCTGCAAATAGTGACGCGATCGCTTCGCGAGAGATTCGGTCGCCGTCGTTTTCGAGCCGGTGGATCTCGATGATCGCGTCGCTCATCGACTCGCCCGAGCGCAGCGTCCCGACCGCAATCGTCAGCTGTTTGCATGAGTCGAGCAGCACCTCGGCCAGCCCGAGCGCTTGCTCCATCGGCGCTTCAATTTTGTAAAGGTTGAACGAGTCGGCGATCTGCTCGGTGTAGTCAACCACGTCGTCGAGCGTCGTTGCGAGCTTGTGGATCGCCGGACGCGAGAGCGGCGGACGGCTGCCGTCGGCCAACCGATGGATCAGCGCCTGAGTGACTCGGTCGCCTTCCTGCTCACAGAGCAGAATCTCGCGCGCTAGATCCGCGTGTTCGGGGTAGTCGGCGATCATCGTCACCAGCATGCCCGCTGCGCGCTCGGCATTCGCTGCCGCGCGCTCAAAGAGATCGAAGAAGGAGTCTGATGAACGCCGGCCGAGTGCCATCACGACGACGCGACAACGCGCTCGTCGAGAACGACGACGGGGGCCGCATCTTCCGGCGGAAGCGCCACGGGAACCGCCGAATCAGTGTCGACCGTCGGCGACATCGGATCGAACCGGTACCCGATGCCGAAATGCGTGTGGATGTAATGCCAACCGGGCGAAGCGGCTTCGAGTTTGTGACGAAGCTTGCGGACGAATACGTCAACCGAGCGGTCGCCTCGTGCCATCGCGTATCCCCAGACACGCTGGTAGATGTCCTCACGTGGCAGCACCCGGCCGTCGCTGCGCGCCAGCAGAAGCAACAGTTCGTACTCACGCTTCGTGAGATCGACCGGCCGGCCAGCGGCCAACACTTCGTAGCGATCGAGCCGAAACTCGAGTTCGCCGGCAACCAGCGGACCGGCCTGGCTGACCTCTTCGGCGCCGGCACGACGATGGCGCCGCGTGACAGATTCAATTCTCGCCACGACCTCTTCGGCGTGACAAGGCTTGCCGACCCAGTCGTCGGCGCCCAGGCGCAGCCCACGGACTCGCTGGGCGACTGAACTTTGGCCGGCGCAGACGACCAAGCCGACGCTCGGCAGCGACTCGCCGAACTGCTGAATGAATTCCCATGAGGTTGCGCCGAGCAGGGCCGGGTTAAGCACGACGGCGGCGAGACGCATCGCGACTAGTTCCTCGACCGGCGGGGCAGATCCTAAAACGACATGTTGCCAACCAGCCTGATCGAGCCGGTTGCAAAGCACAGTGATAAATCCGGAGTCGTCATCGATGATGGCGATTGCGCGGGGTGATTTCTCGGTGTTCGCCACTAGCTAACTGCCGTTCGCGTGTTCGCCATCTGCAGAGTGCTCTCCATTAAGTGAATGATCTCTAACAATTCGGCCGACGGTGCCGAGCAATACATACGGTGTCGTGCAATACATGCTCGGACAAATACATGTCGGATTGTGACAGGCGTTCCGGTCGCGACCGTGCGCCCGGGGTGACTCCATGATAGTTGCGAAAAACCCATTGTTATCAGCCGTTCACAGGTTTTTCACAACCTAGTCACAGCTTGTTAACTAGCGTCCGACCTCGGGACGACATGCTCGCCACATCGTTACCAATGGAATCCCGAAAGGATCACCACAAGTGCCTGCAAGAAATCGTTTCAACGCCCCTCTAACCCTGATCGCAACGATCGTCGCTGTGCTCGCTCTAGCGGTCACTGGCTGCGGCGACGACGACGACAAGACCGCCTCCGGTGGAGGATCGGACCTGTCGGGAAGCATCACAATCGATGGTTCGAGCACCGTGTTCCCGTTTGCCCAGGCTGCGGCCGAGGGCTTTAAGGAAGGCAGCCCGAACGTCAAGACGACTGTCGGCGAGTCCGGAACCGGTGGCGGTTTCGAGAAGTTCTGTGCCGGCGAGACCGACATCTCCAATGCCTCTCGTCCGATCAAGGACGAAGAGATCGAGATCTGCGAAAAGAACGGCGTCAAGTACCGCGAACTGCAGGTTGCAAACGACGGCATTGCGGTCGTTACCAACCCCGCCCTTGCGGTCGACTGTCTGACGACGGACGAGCTGAAGAAGATCTGGGACAAGGGCTCGAAGGTCAAGTCGCTCTCCGAGGTCAAGGACGGCGCGCCAGATGCTGAGCTGAGCCTCTTCGGTCCGGGCACCGACTCGGGCACGTTCGACTACTTCACCGACGAGATCAACGGTGAAGAGGGCCGGAGCCGCAGCGACTACCAGCCGTCCGAGGACGACAACGTTCTCGTCGAAGGCGTCGCTGGTGATGATGGCGGAATGGGTTACTTCGGGTTCTCGTACTACGAGCAGAACTCCGACAAGCTCAACCTCGTCGGCGTCGACTCCGGCTCAGGGTGTGTCAAGCCCAGCTCGGAGACGATCCAGGACGGCAGCTACAAGCCGCTCGCGCGTCCGATCTTCATGTACGTCTCAGAGGAGGCACTCGCCAAGGAGCAGGTCAAGTCATTCCTGACCTACTCGATCGACGAACACACGGCAGTATCCGAACTGGCCGAGATCGTTCCGATGAGCGAAGAGCAGGCCACCAAGGCGAAGGAAACCCTCGACGCTGCGGCTTAATCCGCGCGTTGACCGGCCTTCGCGCCACACTTGAAGTGAAGCGAAGGCCGTAACTGATGGAACAGTTCACAGCATCGAACCCGAAGACGGTCGCTCCGGCGGCCGTCTTCGAGCGTTCTCGCCCGAGGTACGGCGAGCTCGTGATTCGCGCGGGCTTAGTCGCGGCGGCGCTGTTGACGGTCGCGACCACTGTGGGGATCGTTCTCGCGCTGGCGACCGAGACGTTCGCGTTCTTCCAAGAGGTGGGTCTCAGCGAGTTTCTCTTCGGCACCGAGTGGACCCCGTTGTTCAATCCTCCGAGCTACGGCGTGCTGCCGCTGGTCGCGGGCACCTTGCAAATTACGCTGATCGGTCTGATTGTCGCGATCCCGCTGGGTGTTGGATCGGCAATCTACCTCGGGGAGTACGCGCATCCACGCACGCGCAAGATCGTCAAACCGATCCTTGAGCTGTTGGCCGGCGTGCCGACCGTCGTCTTCGGCTTCTTCGCGCTGGCGACGGTGAC